>JAABSB010000114.1 GCA_011390615.1 Desulfotignum sp.
ATCTGACCCTGGATGAAATGACCGAGGCATCAGACCGGATTTACCAGGAAGTAGGCGATGATGCTGAAATCATCTGGGGACAGACCTTTGACGAGACCATGGGAGATGAAATCCGCATTACGGTTATTGCCACAGGTATCGGTACGGATGAGCCGAAGCTGGCCGAAAACATGCACAGATTTGCCCCCCCGGCCCAGACGCCGGTCCATGCCTATGAAGCCCAGCCGGTTTACCACCAGGCCCATGGCGGCCAGGCAGCTGTCCAGCCCCGGGCGGTGAACCAGGGCTGGGCTGATGGTCCCATTGCCAGGGGACAGGTGCGCAACCCCACCGAAGAGGAACTTGCCAACTGGAATGAATTTGAGGAACCGATCCGTGTCACCCGCAAACGGGTGGTGGGGGGAGAAGACATAACCCAGCCATACAGCAATACTGCTTTTGACAAGGATGATCTCGAGGTGCCGACCTTTTTGAGAAGAAAAGCTGACTGATCCGTGAAAAAGCGGCGCAAGCCGGTCCGGGATGACACCTCCCTGGAACAGGGGGCCATCTGCAAGCTGGAAAAAGGATTGACCCGGGTGGCCCTGGTCTATCCCAACACATACAGGACCGGCATGTCAAACCTGGGATTTCAACGGGTGTACCAGCTGGCCAACCAGCAGGAAACAGTGGCCTGTGAACGGGTGTTCCTGCCCGCACCGGGACAGGCCAAAATGCCTGCAAAAAGCTGTGAAACCGGTTTGTCCCTTGACCGATTTGACATCATTTTGTTTTCCATCTCATTTGAAAACGATTTTGTGCATCTGGCACAACTGCTTTTGGATGCAGGCATCCCCCTGCGGTCATATGACCGCAATCACACCCATCCCCTGGTGGCTGCAGGGGGGGTTGCCTGCTTTATCAACCCGGAGCCCATTGCGCCTTTCATGGATCTGTTTTTGCTGGGAGAAGCGGAATGCCTGATACCCGAATTTTTTTCTTTCTTTCATGTCCACAAAAGCCGGGCCGATCTGCACAACTGCCTGGAACAACACCTGCCCGGTGCCTATGTACCGGCCCTGCATACGCCTTTTTTATATGCCACCCCTTCTGAACAGGTTCGCACCGATATCCACAAACATTGCTCTTTTGCAAAAGTCCAGGTCCAGCTGCTGAAAAATCTGGATGCTGTCCAGACCCATACCTGCGTATTGACAGCCGGCACTGCCTTTAAAGACAAATTTCTGGTGGAAATTTTCAAAGGCTGTCCCCATGGCTGCCGGTTCTGCACTGCCGGCTTCATTTATCGCCCCCCCCGGATCTACCCCAAAAATACCATTTTTACTGCCATGGACAAGGCACTGGGCAAAACCGATAAAATCGGGCTGGTGGGATCAGCCATTCTGGACCATCCGGACATTGCCGCCATCTGCAGTCACGCCACAAAAAACAGGTGTTTTCTTTCCTTTTCCTCTTTGCGGGCAGACAAACTGGATGACCAGATGATAGACCTGCTGGCCGCCTCCCGGGTAAAGACTGCCACCATTGCGCCGGAGGCCGGATCTGAACGCATGCGGCATATCATCAACAAAAAGATGTCCCGACAGGATATCCTTGCAGCTGTTGAAAAACTGGTGGAAAAAAAAATCTTGAACCTGCGGCTGTATTTCATGATCGGCCTGCCCTTTGAAACCGATGAAGACATTGAGGACATTGTCAGGTTGACCCAAAAAATCAAGGAACGGTTTCTGATTGGTTCCCAAAAAAAAGGGCGCATGGGCACCATCACCTTGAGCATCAATCCCTTTATTCCCAAACCCGGCACCCCGTTTCAATGGGCTGCCATGGCAGATGATGCCACCCTCAAACACAGGGCCGGCATCATCCGGCAGGGGCTTAAAAAAACCCCCAATGTCACGGTGAAAATCGCATCAGTGAAAACTGCGAAAATCAATGCCCTGCTCTCTTTGGGAGACCGGCACACAGCAGATGTTTTAGAAACAGCATGCCGGCACGGATGGGCACGGGCCCTTAAAAAGCACCAGGCATATGTGCACCAGGTGGTGTACACCCAGAAGCAGATTCCCGGTGTGTCAGCATGCGGCGGGATTGATACACCTGCCCCTCCTTTGCCCTGGCATATCCTGGACCAGCATATATCCTTAAGGTTCCTTGTAAAAGAATGGCGCAGGGCACAGCAGGAAAAACAGTCCGCCGCCTGCCCCATGATCGATTGCCGCACCTGCCGGGTATGCATGTCGTAACATACCACAGCATTTACAAATTGCTCAACCCCGGCTTTACAGCGCTACGCTTTATTTTTCACAAACGGTAAAATATTACCCATTGGTGGATAACCCGGGCTCAAAAAAAACATTTTCCTTGCACAACCAAAAACCAGATTATAGAATCCACAGCCATGGCAGCTCGCAAATACAACAAAAATCAAAATGTCATCCATTTATTCTATCAGGAGGCATGTCATGACAACCTATCTTGGATCCATTGACCAGGGTACCACCAGCACCCGGTTCATCATTTTTGACAAAACCGGGACCATCATCGCCGAAAGCAGACTGGAACATGACCAGATCTGTGAACAACCCGGATGGGTAGAACATGATCCTGCCCAGATCTGGCACAACACCCGAACGGTCATCGCCAGGGCCCTGGAAAAAGCGGGTATTACCGGCAAAGACCTGTGCAGCATCGGCATCACCAACCAGCGGGAAACAGTTCTGGCCTGGGACAAACGGACCGGAAAACCTTTGTACAATGCCATTGTATGGCAGTGTGCCCGCAGTGATGATATCTGCCGGCACCTGGATACTGTTTATGGCAAAGACTGCTTCAGACAAAAAACCGGGCTGCCCACTGCCACCTATTTTTCCGGTCCCAAAATAAAATGGCTGCTGGATCATGTACCGGCTGTAAAACAGGCCATGGAAAACGGCCATGTCCTGTTCGGCACCATGGATACCTGGGTGATCTGGAATTTAACCGGGGGACCGGGAAAAGGGTACCATGTCACTGATGTGACCAATGCCTCCAGAACCCTGCTCATGAATCTTGAAAGCCTGGACTGGGACAAAGATATTCTTGATACCTTGGGGATCAGCGCCCACTGTCTGCCCCGGATTGTTCCCTCCTCAGATCCGGAAGCATTCGGCAAAACCGATCCTGCCGGGCCCTTGAAATGTGCAGTGACAGTAGGAGGGGATCTGGGTGACCAGCAGGCTGCCCTGTTCGGCCACACCTGCTTTGCCCCGGGTGAGGCCAAAAACACTTATGGCACCGGATGTTTTTTATTGTTCAACACCGGCAGTACCATTACATTCTCAGACCATGGCCTGCTCACCACCTTAGGATACCAGATCCATGGGCACAAACCCGTGTATGTACTGGAAGGATCCATTGCCTATGCCGGGGCTTTGGTGCAGTGGATCCGGGATAACCTGGGCCTGATAACCACAGCCCCTGAAATCGAAACCCTGGCCAATACCGTGAAAGATAATGGTGATGTCTATTGTGTGCCGGCATTCTCCGGGCTGTTCGCCCCGTACTGGCGCTCGGATGCCAGGGGCGTGATTGCCGGGTTGACCCAGTTTGCCAACAAGGGCCATATTGCACGGGCGGTGCTGGAAGCTTGTGCCTTCCAGACCAAAGACATTGTTGAAGCAATTTCCAGGGATATCGGCATCAATCTGAATCTTACATCCCTTAAAGTGGACGGCGGCATGGTGGAGAACAACACCTTGATGCAGTTCCAGGCGGATATTTTAGACACAAAGGTCATCCGTCCCAAAATCACGGAAACCACTGCATTAGGAGCAGCCTATGCCGCCGGTCTGGCAGTGGGATTCTGGCCGGACGACCAATCTTTGAAAAAAAACTGGCAGGCCCACACCACCTGGGAGCCGGATATGGAAACGTCTTTGCGAAACCGGCTGTATGACGGATGGAAAAAGGCCGTGGAAAAATCCTTTGCATGGAAACGCAGCCAGCCGGAATAAGGCACCGATACCGGCACCTCCTGTCCTTATCCGCTTCGGGCAGGGGTATTTTCGGCAATACTGGACACTGCCTTGAATGCCGATGCAATGGCAATGCCGGACCCGGATTTTTCTCTTTTCCAGTCCTGGTGGGCCAGGATGCTGCCTGCGGCGTAAAGCCGGGGGTGAAACACAGAGCCTGCAGCGTCCAGGGGCCGGAAACAATCATCGGTTTCAATGCCGGCCTGGTTCACCGGGTGGCCTGCAGGGGCAAAAAAATTTGAACGCAGCCATCCGGATCGGGTTTCAGGCTGGGCAACCGGCAGATCAAACAGCATCTCTTTTATCTGTTCATCCCGGACCCCCAGGCCTTTGCCCATGAACCGTCCGGTGGCCAGGACCAGATGATCCGCCCGGACCTCCATGGTCTGCAATCCCTGGGTTACAAAAAATACAAACCCGTTTTTATCCGGAAAAATTTCTGATACTGCCACAGGAAAATGGAGCAGACCAAGATCTGTCATTTTTCCCAAAAACGCTTCTTTCATGCGCATGCCTGTCACGGACGGTGACAGGGTGGGAATTTCAAACACCGGCTTTTTCAACGCCTGTTCCAGTGTCCGGCGCAATTTTTCAAACCGGTACATACCCAGGATGGCGGGCAGACCCAGGACGTCGACCCGGCCTGCATGGGGTTTCAAAAGGCCGATAAACTGTGCCAGGATCTTCGGGTTTTCAAGGTCCCAGGCAAGGCGCTCGCACATGAGATCCCCGGCAGTTTCCCGGCCGGGAAATGCAATGGTGGCAGCTGTTACACTGGACAGCAGCGGCTGCAGGGTCTGGGCCATCTGCCTGGCCCCGAATCCTTTGAGGCCCTTGATGTCAACGATACATATCCGCTGATTGCGGGCAATGGCAAGGCTCCCGGCATGCATGGCTGCAGGAACCTGCCAGGTGGGTTTCAGGGTGCCGGCCGGGGTGATAATGTGCTGGTTCTTCAAGCTGTTCTGACCATTTTGTTCCGGACCGTGGAAACAAATGCCGGCAGATCCCATAAAACCGGTGAATTCTGCAAACGCATCCCGGATCATGGCATGTGTCAACCGGCTGTAAGGGTGATGGGGCTTTTTTTTTGCCAGGACATCGATCCCTGCAAACGGATCTTCAAACCCCTTTGGAAACCTGCCGGGCAGGATACTGAACAGATCCAGGCACCCGCTGGAAAAAGCAAGTTCCGAAGCCTGCCCCACCTGAACAAAGGAGATCCCCCGGTTGTATGCGCATATGGCCGCAGCCATGCCGGCCATACCTGATCCCACTACTGCCAGTCCGGTATGCAACGGTTTTGGGTTCACGGATCCACTTCCATATTGAACAGGCCGCATAAAAACGCCTCCTGCATTTCCAGGCGCGCAAGTTCCCTGTCCCGCACCAGGGGCATAAAACCTTTCCACCGTTCATTGACAAATTCCCTTACCTGGAAAAAACCCTGTTTTTTATCCAGTTTCCCGGTCCGGTACAGATAGGCTGCCAGCCGGAAAGAACAAAAAGTTCCCTGGCAGGGGCCTTTGCCGATGCGGCTTCTGCGGCCCACCTCCTCCAGTGTTGGGGTACTGCCTTCTGTCAGTAGGGTGTCTACAATACGGTCCACCATGGATTCAGATACCATCTCACACTCGCAGATCAATGTATCCTTTGGCCGGGGCCGGGCAGTCCAGGCCCGGGGGGATCTGCCCGGCTCTGTCCACTCCCCTTTCCGGCTGGGGGGCAGCGGCAGTTGCGCGGTCTCACAGGGTGTTGTGTTTTTCAGACGTCCAGCCACGATATCAGCAGTTTTTTCCGCCATGAGGCGGTAGGTGGTCAGCTTGCCGCCGGTGATGGTGACAAAATTTTCCAATCCATCTGCTTCATGGTTTTTAAGGGTATAATTGCGGCTGATTGTCCGGCCCTTTTCACTGCCGTTTTTCACCAGGGGCCTTACCCCGGCATAGGCCCGGATATACCGGGTAGTGGCAAGCTCGGGCACCATGACAGATCCCTGCCGGATGATGGTATCCACTTCATCCATGGTGGGCCGGATATCATCCAGGTTGTCAATTTCCACGGATGTGGTACCGATGATGGACACCGTGCCCCCGGGGACCAGAATATCGGCATCTGAGGCCGGCCGCAGCCGGTTGATCACCCGGGTGTTGATGCGGCTCTGGGTAATGAGCAAAGATCCTTTGGAATAGAGCATGGAAATATGGGCGCCTGCCATGGCAGCCACCTTATCAGCCCAGGCCCCTGTGGCATTCACAAACTGCAGTGCCCCGATATGAAAGGTGTCACCGGTTCTGGTGTCCCTGACCCTGGCCGCCTGAATCCTGCCATTATGGGAGATGAACCCTTCCACCTGGGAATTGCGCAGGATACGGGCCCCGTTTTTCTGGGCATCTGCAGCATTGTCCAAAGAGAGCCTGAACGGATCCACCACCGCATCCTGGACGGAAAATACTGCTTTGAGATCCGGGGCCAGGCAGGGCTCCATTTGCAATGCCTGTGAAGCATCAACCGACTTGCAGACAATACCGTATTTGCGGCATAATTCTGGAAACCGGGCAATATATGCATCATCATCTTCAGGCAATGCCACAAACAACCCGCCGGTATCTTCCATACACTTTGGGGCCAGGTGTTTGAGCAGAAGGCTTTCCTGCCGGCATTCCACAGCTGTCTCACTGTCTTTTAAGATATACCGGGCACCGCTGTGGAGCAGCCCGTGGTTGGCGCCCGAGGCACCGGCATTGATATCTTTTTTGTCGATGAGAATACAGCTGATACCCCGCAAAGAAAGATCTCTTGCAATGCCTGTGCCGGTTGTGCCCCCCCCTATGATCAATACCTGGGTTTCCACAGTAATATCTTTGTATCCTCCTGCAGTCCACAAACGCGCCCGTTACTGAACATGGCACATTTTTTGTTTTTAAATGTTTCTTTTTTATTCTTTTTACCATGCAATTTCAACTTATTTTATTCTTTTTTATCTTTTTTTATCTTTTTTTCTTGACTTCCCCATGGAAGTCTAATAACAAATCAACACAATGGAAACATGCATATCCGAACCATTGTTTACCACCCACACCTTGGCAATTGTTCGGGCCCAACCCCTTTTCAGGAGGCATCAGCAGACGTATGGGGCTTATTCTTGACCAGGTGAATAAATATGTGGAAGGCGAGATGCACCTTGCCGATATCAACTTGGACCTTGCATCCGGATCCAGAAATGTTATTCTCGGCAGGACCCTTGCCGGAAAAACATCTTTGCTGCGCATCATGGCAGGCCTGGACCGCCCCACCACCGGAAAAATTGTAATGGACGGCAAGGATGTCACCGGCATATCCGTGCGCAAACGGCAGGTGGCCATGGTGTACCAGCAGTTTATCAATTATCCCTCCTTTACCGTTTTTCAGAACATTGCCTCTCCCCTGCAGATCAGCAGGGTGCCCAAAGCAAGAATCAAAGAAAAGGTGATAGAAACCGCAAAACTTTTGCACCTGGAAGAGATGCTGGACAGAATGCCTGCAGAATTGTCAGGAGGACAGCAGCAGCGGGTGGCCATTGCCAGGGCTTTGATGAAAGACAGCCAGCTGCTTTTGCTGGATGAACCCTTGGTCAACCTGGATTACAAACTGCGCGAAGAGTTGCTGGAAGAACTGACCGCCATATTTAAAAAACGGGACTGCGTTGTGGTGTACACCACCACTGAACCGTCAGAAGCGTTGAAACTGGGGGGGCATATTGTGGTCATGGACCAGGGCCGGGTGCTCCAGACCGGGCCCACCGCACAGGTTTACCGCAATCCTGCCACTGTACAGACCGCCCAGCTGCTCTCAGATCCCCCCATCAACCTGTTTGCGGCAAAGCTGAAAAATGGACACCTGACCCTGGGTGAGGAGCTTGCCATTGCTGTTACAAATCCCATTGCAGCGCTTTCTTCCGGCCGGTATCACATCGGGATCAGGCCCAACCATCTGTACCTGCACCGGCAGAGCCCCGGAGATGTAAAAATTCATGCTACCGTGGAGATATCAGAAATAAACGGGTCGGAAACCTTTATCCATTTCCAGTACAGCGGCTACAAAACCGTTCTCCACGAAGTGGGTATTGACGCCCGGAAAATCGGTTCCGATATCGCGGTTCATATGAATCCTGCAGACTTTTTTGTGTTTTCAGAAAAAGGAGATCTTTTAATATCTCCCGGCACGGCCAATACATATATTTAAGGAGATCTGGATGGCGCAAATATGTCTGGATGAAATCGCCCACAGTTACCTGCCCTTTCCAAAAACCGATGCTGACTATGCCTTAAAGCGCATTCATAATGTCTGGGATGACGGCGGGGCCTATGCCCTTTTGGGACCGTCAGGATGCGGCAAGACAACCCTGTTGAACATCATATCAGGCCTGCTCAAGCCCAGCAAAGGGCGGGTCAGGTTTGGAGAAACCGATGTCACGGACCTGCCCCCGGAAAAACGCAACATCGCCCAGGTATTCCAGTTTCCGGTTCTCTATGACACCATGACGGTGTTCAACAACCTGGCTTTCCCCTTGAGAAACCGCGGCTTTGACAACGCCTATATCAATCCCCGGGTAAAGGAGGTTGCAAGGATACTGGAACTGGAAACTGTACTCCACAAAAAAGCGGAAGGGCTGGGGGCGGATGCAAAACAGAAAATTTCTCTAGGCAGGGGCCTGGTGCGGGAGGATGTGGCAGCCATTCTGTTCGATGAACCCCTCACTGTCATTGATCCGCAGCTCAAATGGCAGCTGCGGTGCAAGCTCAAGGAGATCCATGAACAGCTTAAGCTGACCCTGATTTATGTCACCCATGACCAGGTGGAGGCACTGACCTTTGCCGATCAGATCATTGTCATGTATGAAGGAAAGATCGTCCAGATCGGAACGCCCCAGGATTTGTTTGAATATCCCAACCACAAGTTTGTGGGGTATTTCATCGGCAGCCCGGGCATGAACTTTCTGTCCTGCGCCATGGAAAACGGCCGGGCCAGAGTGGGGGAGTTTCACATTCCTGTGGACGACCACACTGCAGCCCTGGGAAACCGGGCAAAGGGCTCTCTGGAACTGGGCATCCGGCCCCTTTATCTGAAAATTCATGTTCAGGAAACCACCGGCAGTTTCCAGGTGCCGGTCCAGTCAGTTGAAGACCAGGGCAGCTACCGGGTGGTGACCCTGGCATTCGCCGACCAGGCCATCAAGGCCAGAATAGCGGAGAACGACCCGGTTCCCGGATCCACGGCCTGGGTATCATTCCCGGAAAAATGGATCCGGCTGTTTGAAAACGACCTTCTCTTAAAATGATATTTCTGTAAAGTTAAGGAGACCTTCAAAAGATGAAAAAATGGCAGGACAACAAAGGGTGGCTGTTTATCTTACCGGTCTTTATCATTGTTGCCTTCAGCGCCATTATCCCTTTGATGAC
>JAABSB010000115.1 GCA_011390615.1 Desulfotignum sp.
CAGGATAGATGTGTCTGTACCAGATTCTTCTGAAGAAAAACCCGCCCCTGCAAAAAAGAAAACAGACACCGGGTTCACACCTGAAATAAAACCTGTCATCACCATGGAAGATTTCGCAAAAATTGATCTGCGAACAGGATCGATCCTTGCGGCAGAAAAAATTGCCGGCTCGGACAAGCTGTTGAAACTGCAGGTGGACCTTGGAACAGATACCCGTCAGGTGGTGGCAGGCATAGGCAGGCAATACACCCCCAAAGACCTTGTGGGCAGACAGGTGGTGGTGGTGGCCAACCTGAAGCAGGCAACCCTGATGGGTGAAACATCACAGGGAATGGTTCTGGCTGCCGGTACAAAAAAAGAACTGATTCTGGCGGGATTTGATGTTCAGGTTTCACCAGGCAGTCCGATAAAATAGTACAAAATACACAAACCCGATAAAACAGGGCCTTTTGCCCGGGATTGACCAGGAAAAAAATTCTGTGTATACCTATAAAAAAGAAAATACCTGGCGGGAACACCAGGCAGACTTTATTCACCGCAAACGGAAAAGACAGTTTTTCCAGGGTGCTGCCAGAAAAATATCCCTGCTTTTTCTGGTATTTGCTGCAGCCATGGGGGCATGGCAGTACCTGGCCCTGAACCAGTATATGCAGCCGTTGTCCAAGAGCCCGCCGGCTGACACAGCCATGGTCACACAGCCGGTGATCACACCCCTGCAGCTGTCCCGGACCCGGGTCCGGGAAATGATGCAGGACAAACCCCTTTTAAATGCCCGTAAAAACATCTTTTTCACAGACACCCCGCAGGAGAGCTTCCGCATCGCCACTTCCCTGGATCCGGATCTGAACGCATTTATCACATCCCGTCTGGACCACCTGAAAACCCTGACACGGGGAAAACCCCGGCAGATTGCCATGGTGGTCATGGATGCCAATCTGGGCCAGATCCTTGCCATGGCAGGATTTGATCTGGAAAACCCGGAATCCAACCCCTGCACGGCTGCCATATATCCGGCTGCCAGTATTTTTAAAATCGTGACAGCTGCAGCAGCAGTGGATGCCTTAGGGTATACACCCCAGACCCCTTTGTATTTTAACGGCAACAAATACACCCTGTACAAACGCCAGTTACAGGATGTAAAAAACAAGTATACCATAAAAGTTTCCCTTGCCAAAGCATTTGCCGACTCCATCAACCCTGTTTTCGGCAAACTCGGCCAGACCTATATAGGAAAGGAAACATTGTCTGCCTATGCCCATGCCTTTGGGTTCAACCAGTCGCCGCAGACAGACCTTGTCTTTGACGGGGGGCGGTTTGCCATGAATGAAGACCCTTTCCATCTGGCGGAACTGGGATGCGGGTTCAACCGGGATACCCTTATTTCCCCTGTATTTGGTGCCATGATGCTCACACCCCTGTTCAACCAGGGACAAATCCTCTTGCCTGCTGTTGTCACCAGCGTGACCAATGCAAAAGGGGAAGCCGTGTATAAACACACCAAAGAATACCTTGCATCAGCCATAAACCCTGCATCAGCCGCCGCCATTATTCGCCTCATGGAAAAAACCGTTTCCCAGGGGACCGCCAGAAAAGCCTTTGGCAGAGTTTCCAGTGACAAAACCCTGGCCAATCTGGTTATCGGCGGTAAAACCGGTTCTCTTTCCAACAGGGAACATACCATAAAATATGACTGGTTCACCGGTTTCGGCAAAGAAAAAACCGGGCCAAGGGCGATTGTGGTATCCATTGTGGTGGGCCATGGCAAATATATCGGCACCCGGGCATCCACCCATGCCAGATCCATTTTAAAACACTATTTTTCGACAAATCCGGCATCTCCATCCGGCTGACCGTTGCAGCCGGCAACCCAAACCTGACAGCAGAAGCGGAGGACACATGACAGCAAAGTGCATCCATTGGTTAAAACAGATGATCACCGGTATTTTTCACCATATCCAGGTGGGAAAATCCCTGGACCAGGCAGAAAAAAACACCCTGATTCTGCTTCCTTTTCTGCCAAACCGCCTGTCGTGCGGCATCTGTGCCCTGGTGGCCTTTAAAGGTGCTGATAACAGACCACAGCTGTCTGACCTGAAAGACCAGGTGGACCATATTGCCGCTGCTGCCGCTGATGCCGATACCGTGGATGCCCTTTTTGACCCTGATCAGTTTCCGGACAAAGATGCTGTTTTGACCAGGCTGTGGGAATCTGCCCAGTCTTTGAAACAGGAATCGGTTTTCCAGGAGATATTTTTGCATGCAGATCATGTAAAGTCCCTGTCTGATACCATTGATACCCTCTTTGAAGTCATCAGCACCCAGCAGTCCCGTTTCAAGCAGACAAAACCCGGTCTCTCCCCCAAGGCAGTGGAAATCAGTTCCCTGGGGATTGAAAGACTCAAAGACATTTACTGGTGCCTGAAAAAAGAGGTGCTGGACAATATTGCGGCCATCAAATCCCTGGCCGTGGACCTGTCCCATACCCCTGAAGGAATAGTGGTCTTCAAACGCATCAATGCTGTGCTCAACAGTATTGACCGGCTTGAGGTAAGGGGCCGGGATTCCGCCGGCATTTCCGTAATGTTCACCCTTGATGCGGCTGAATTTGAACATTTCCGCACCCGCATTGCCAAGGACGGCCTTTCCGGGCTTTTAAAACAGCGCACCAACCACATGATCCTCTCCAATAACAGCATCAATATCCACCATGCAGCCTCTTTTGAAAAAGACTTGGTATCCATTTCATTTGTATATAAATTTGCAGCAGAGGTGGGTGCTCTGGGTGACAATGCCGCCTTTATCAGAAGCCAGATCAGAAACGATCTGATACTGCAGCTGCTGGTGGGATTTTCTTTTGTGTCCAACTCGGTGAGTGCCCATACCAGGTGGGCATCTGTGGGAGATATCACCGAAGCCAACTGCCATCCTGTGGACAACACCCCCACGGACCGGGAAATTGAAAAACTGGGCATCATCCATGTCTGCCTCAACGGGGATATTGACAATTACCTGGAACTCAAAACCGAATATGAGGCCCGGTATGACAAAATCCATCCAGACATCAATACAGACACCAAACTGATTCCGCTGCAGATCCAGCACCACCTCAAGCAGGGTGCGGACATTGAAGAGGCTTTCAGGCTGGCGGTCTGTGACTTTGAAGGTTCCCATGCCATTTCCATGCATACAGACCTTGCACCGGGAAAAATATTTCTTGCCCAGAAGGGCAGCGGTCAGGCTGTTTTTGTCGGCATCGCCCCTGACCACTACATGGCTGCGTCCGAACTCTACGGCATTGTGGAAGAAACCCCGGATTACATTAAGCTCAACGGCGCAGACAAAGGACAGATTGTCATCCTGGACCAGCATTCTTTCGGCGGGCTCCAGGGAATCCGCTCCCATTATTACAATGGGGATGACATCACCATCCAGGAACAGGACCTGCAGACCAGCCAGATCACTTCCCGGGACATCGACCGCCAGGAATTTTCCCATTATTTTCTCAAAGAGATTTGTGAAGCCCCGGAATCCGTAGAAAAAACCCTTGAAAACAAGTTTGCACAAAATACGGCCACCCGGATGTTTGAAACCAGACTGGATTCCCAGGTCATGCCACCGGCCATCCAGGAAGAACTTGCATCCGGCAAACTGCAGAAAATTTTTTTCATCGGCCAGGGCACTGCCGGGGTGGCAGCCCAGGGGTGTGCAGACCTGCTCACCTGCTATCTCGGGGACCGGCACTTTGATATCCGGGCTTTGAAATCCTCGGAACTCTCCGGATTCTGTATTGTGGAAGGTGATGATCCAGCCACAGCCATGGCCAATACCCTGGTGGTGGCCATCAGCCAGTCCGGCACCACAACAGATACCAACAGGACCGTGGACATGATCCGCTCCTGCGGTGCCAGGACCCTGGCCATTGTCAACCGCCGGGATTCAGATCTCACCTTCAAGGTGGACGGGGTGTTATACACCAGCTCCGGCAGGGATATTGAAATGTCGGTGGCATCCACCAAGGCGTTTTATTCCCAGCTCAGTGCAGGCGCCATTCTTGGCCTGCATATTGCCGCAATTACCAGGGCCAGGCCGGCGGAATACATCACCGAGGAGATCCAGGAGCTGTTGTCTATTCCAGACAAAATGCGCATGGTTTTAAACCTGCGGGATCAGATCCGGGATTCTGCATTCCGCCTGGCTGTAACCAAAAACTACTGGGCCACAGTGGGGTCAGGTGCCAACAAAACATCGGCTGACGAAATCCGCATCAAATTGTCAGAACTGTGCTATAAAACCATTTCATCGGATTTTGTGGAGGACAAAAAACACATCGACCTGTCCTCGGAACCGTTGATCATCGTATGTGCCGCCGGCACAAGGGAAAGCGTTCTTGGTGACATCATCAAGGACACCGCTATTTTCCATGCCCACAAAGCAACCCCCCTGGTCATTACCACCCAGGGAGAAGACCGGTTTGATCTGTATGCGGCAGATGTTTTCAAAGTACCCCAGATAAAAGAACAGTTCGCCCCCATTCTCAACACCCTGGTGGGCCATATCTGGGGATATTATGCAGCCCTTGCCATCAACGAAGGCTCCCGGTTCATGTACCAGTGCCGGGCTGAAGTACAGGAGATGCTTGATGAATTCACCGCCATGGGCCATGATGAATATGAGGTGCTGCTGGAAAAAAAGTTCAGGGAACACATTGCCGCCTTTTACAACCAGTTTTCAAGAAAACGGCGGGAGAATGCTTTTCCGGCGGCCATGGGACTGGACAATGTGGCCAATATCACCCTGCTGCTCAAATACCTGTCCGGCAGGCTGCCGGTGTCTGACTTTGAAATCGATTTCATGACCAAGGGTACACCCTCCAATATGCTCAATGCCTTTTTTGAAAATATGGGCCTTGCCATCAACAATATGGCCAGGCCCGTGGATGCCATCAAACACCAGGCCAAGACCGTCACCGTGGGCACCAGCAGGATAAAAGAGACATTCCAGGGGCTTGTGTTTGATGAACTGGCCTTTCATGATATACAGATTTCCCAGATCACCAATAAAAATGTGCTGGTTATCAAAAATCTCCAGGAAGTCATTGCCAAAATCAACGGCGGCCTGCTTTACCAGGTGACAGGCCTCAATCTGCTGGGAGAAGTCACCCCTGACACCAGAATCCATGTAAAGAAAAAAACCGGGGCCCTGGAAAAAGAAACCTCCCGGGTGGAAACAGACCCCCAGCTCAAAGGCACCAAAAACATCATTGTCCGGGAAGGCAATGTGTACATCGGCAAAGGCCGCAAAGACAAAAAAAGCATTCTGGTGATTCCAATATTGTCTGCATCTCCTGCCACGCCCAATATTATTGAATACATTTTATCGCTGAATCTGGATTTCAAGCCGTCTGAATCCGTGTCCCTGCTCAAGAAGATCAAGGCCCTGGGCGGCAAATACACCCGTTTGAAGGACTGGGTCCTGGAAAGTGAAAACATCGTCTGGGATGATAAATTTCTCAACCTGGTGTCTGTGGAAACCCTGTTCGGGGATACTGCTGAACAGGTGGTGGAAACTATTATAGAAAAAATTCAGTAAGTTTTGTGAACCAGAACCGCTGCAGCCCGGGGTGCAGCATCCGGACATAAGGCTTTATCTGCCCAGGCAGCTGGAAAGGGTTGTGGCCAGATCTGAGCTGCGAAACGGCTTTTCAATGGCAGCGGTGAATCCGAATGCCTGTGGTGAGGCAATGGCTGCATCTTCAGAATAGCCGCTGGCAACGACAACCGGCACCTGGTGGTCCAGTTTCCTGATCTGTGCCACTGCCTGTTTTCCCCCCATGCCGCCGGGAATGGTCAAATCCAGAATCACCGCCCGAAAAGGGGCTGCCGAGTTCCTGGCTGCCGCAAACAGTTTTACCGCATCCTGCCCGTTTGCAGCGGCAGTAACAACAAATCCCATCCGGCCCAGCATTTGTGCCAGCATGTCCCGGATCATTTTTTCATCATCCATGATCAGCACCGGCCCGCTGCCTGTAAAATTTTCTTCTTGTTTGGAAATTTTTTTCTGGAGCGGTCTGTCAAGGGCCGGCAAAAACACATGAAAGGTTGTTCCCTTATCCGGACGGGATGCAACATCTATCATTCCCCCGTGGCGCTTGACAATGGAATAGGATGTTGCCAGCCCCAGGCCTGAGCCGGCCTTTTTGGTGGAGAAAAAAGGATCAAAAATCTGTTTCAGGTATCTGGGTGGGATTCCCACACCTGTGTCTGTGATACTTATTTTCACATATTTGCCAGGATCCAGGGCAACCGGATCCTGTTCCTGTACACATATGTTTTGTGCGCGCACATGGATATTGCCGCCGCCGGGCATGGCATGCAGGGCATTGATCACAATATTGTCCACCACTTGGCTGATCTGGTTTTTATCAAAACAGCAGGGCCACAGGTCCCGGGCCAGGTCAAATTCACAGGAAACACTGGCACCGCTCAATGCAAACTGTACGGTTTCCTGTAAAAAGGGAACCAGGGGCCCGTCTTCCTTCACCGGTGCACCGCCCTTGGAAAAGGTGAGCAGCTGCCTGGTCAGGGATCTGGCCCGGTCTGAAGATGCCAGGACCCTGGACAGATATTCCGTCACTTTTTCATTTTCGGTATATGTCACAGCCAGGTCCAGGTATCCGAAAATACCGGTCAGATAATTGTTGAAATCATGGGCAATGCCGCCTGCCAGGGTACCCAGAGATTCCATTTTCTGGGCCTGTTCGTACTGAGCTTCCAGCAGTATTTTTTTGCTGATATCCCGCAGATTGACCACCATGCCGTAGGGCACTCCTTTGGTATCTTTTATAACGGCAGCGCTCAGGTGAATATCCAGGCGCCTGCGATCCCGGGTAAACCGCTGGGTCTCAAAATGCAGAGGACTGCCCTGCTCCAGGATCTCGGCAATTTTTTGGGCGGTCACATCAGCCTGGTCTTCAGGAACAAACGGAATGGGGTTTCCCTTGAGTTCGGCAAGGTTCCACCCGAACACTCGTGTAAATGCGGGGTTCAGGTATTGGGGGTGGCCTGCGAGATCATACATGACCATGGGATCTGGATTGGCTTCCAGAATAGCCCGCATGCGCTGTTCACTGGCCAGCAGGGCCTGTTCTGATGTTTTTTTCCGGGTGACATCCCTGGTAATGCCCTCCACTCCCTGGATGGTGCCATCCACATCCTTGTAAAAATGGGCATTGGTGGAAGCCCACCAGATGGACCCGTTCTTTCGTTTTAGCTGGGTTTCAAAATTCTGCACCATCCCATGGGTATGCAGCTCTTCTAAAAACTTGGCCCTTTCTTCCGGAAATGCATATATCTCTTTTGCCATATCCATGCCCAAAGCTTCAGATACAGCGTATCCGGACAGCTGACGTACCGATGGAGAAACAAACACGATGCGCCCCTGCAGATCGGTTCTGTAGAGCAGATCCGGTGTTGCATTGATCACAGCCCGGTATTTTTCCTCACTGGTTTCCAGTTCCTTTCTGGCAACCAGATACAGGCGGATCTCTTTTTGCAGAAAATAATAGATCAGGCCAGCTGTGACCAGAACAAATCCCCATCCCTTGAGGGTTTGAAAGCGGGTCAGCAGACCCGGGTCCGGCACCAGCCAGATGAGAAGCCTGTCGGAAAACAGGATATACAGAATGGAAACTGTAAGGTAAATTCCGGCAATTTTTCCTGCTGATTTTTTGTCCGGGCTGATGGGGTCGTTATCCGGCATTGCAAGCGTACCTGATTAAGATGCATTTACACGCTGACACGCAAAAATTTCTGATCCAGTCCGTTTATAGGCACCAACCAGGTGCAAAGTCAAGGCCCGGCCGGATCATGCCCGGGCCAGAACCAGCACATCCACCCTGTCGGCACCGGCAGCTAAAAGCATCCGGGCCGCCTCGCCACAGGTGGCACCTGTGGTGTATACATCATCCACCAGCAATATATTGCAGTCTTTGACGGCAGCCGGGTCTGTCACCTGAAACGCGTTTTTCAGATTTTTGCGCCGCACTGCAGCATCAAGCCCGGTCTGGGGGCTGGTGTACCTGACCCGCTTCAATGATGTGGTGTCCACCTGCCACAATGGCCGTACCCCATGAATACTGTCATATGTTTTTGAAAACCTGCGCACCAGCAGGAAAGACTGGTTAAACCCCCGCTGGCGCAGCTTTCTGGCATGCAGCGGAATGGGCAGTATACGGTGGATATCTGATTTTCCAAAAAACCGGGAAAACGCATCAAACATCAGCGGTTCAAAAAACCGGGTTAACGAAAGCCTGGCCTGGTATTTGAAAAGGGGCAGAATATCCTGCACAAGGCCCTGGTATGAAAGGGCCGCCCGCACCTGGTGGATCCGGGGCAGGCGTTTCAGACAGGCTTCACACAGATGGGTTTCCCCTGTAACAAACTGAAAGCCGCACCTGGGGCAGAAGGGTGGTGCAAACAGGGGCAGTCCCATGGACAGGCAGGTTTTACAAAAACATGCCTGGGCGGTGTGTGGTGCTGCTGTGCCGGGATCCAGCAGAACCCGGCATTTCAGACACTGGTGGGGAAACACCAGTGTCTGAAAAAACCGGGTGGTTTTTTTCAGATACCGGCCAAGAGCGTTTCCTTTATGATTTCTGAAAACCTGGAGCATGAGACTTCCTTTACCCCGGAAAGCCTGGCAGCCAGATCCGGGGGCACACACCCCCCGGCCAGGGCCCGGCCCACAGCCTGCCGCACCGCATCCCCTGCAGCCTGCCACCCTAAGTGGTCCAGCATCATGGCACCGGACAAAATCATGGAACAGGGGTTGGCCATGTCTTTTCCCGCAATATCGGGCGCGGTGCCGTGGGTGGCTTCAAATACGGCACAGGTTTGTCCTATATTGGCCCCCGGGGCAATGCCCAGCCCGCCCACCTGGGCAGCAAGGGCATCTGAAATATAGTCACCGTTAAGATTGGGACAGGCAATGATATCATACTGTTCCGGTTTAAGCAAAACATCGGCAAACACCATGTCCGCGATCCTGTCCCGGATTACCACATGGCCCTCGGGAATGATCCCTTCATGTGTTTCATATAATTTTTTTTCCGTGATAATTCTGTC
>JAABSB010000116.1 GCA_011390615.1 Desulfotignum sp.
GTGGTATTGTAAAGGTCAGTAATCTGTGCGCTGGATTTTCTGATACCCAGTTCATCTCCAAAATCCACCTGCAGCTTGAACGCGGGCTTTCTGGCTTCAGGAAACGCTTCCACCGCAATGATGGTTCCCACCCGGAGTTCAATTTTTTGAAAATCTTTCCATTCAATGGTATTCATGTGTAACGCCTTTCCCGGGAATGCGGTTGTATCAAGTGAATATTCATCCCATGCCGTCTTCCAGCGGTGTGCGGGTTAAACTCCGGCCGGTTCGGATGCGGGGGTTTTGGAGGCTGTTGCTTCTTCTTCGGTTTCCAGCCGGGGATCCATGTGCATGGCCACCGCGGAAGTGGTTTCCATGATGACAAAATCCACCTGGTCTGCCGCCGGAACAATCCGGACCGATTCTTTGCGGCGCAGCAGCAGGGTTACGACGGCATACAGACTGCTGATGGTGATCAGATAAAAATACAGCCCGTAAGGGGTGTTGGAAACAGCCATGACAAAAGAGGACAGCATGGGCCCGAACATGGCACCGATACCATAGCATAGAAGCAGAACAGAACTGACCTTGACGACATCCTGGGCATCGAAGATATCATGGGCTCTTGCCACGGCCACTGGATAAATGGCAAAAAATATCCCGCCGAATATGACGGTGGCTATCAGGAGCATTGTAAAAGAATACCGGGCCGACAACAGGACTGCTATGGAAATCATAACCAAAAGAATGCCCAGGCCCGGCAGTACCAGGGAGCGGTCAAGCCGGTCCGACATCATACCCACCGGCCACTGGAGCACCAGTCCGCCAAAAACCGTCAGGGTCATGAACCAGGAAATCTGGGCCACACTCAAATGAATCTGGTGGGCAAACACCGGACCCATGGCGTAAAACGCGCTGTGGAGCATGCCCGAGGCAAAACATCCCAGGATCCCGATGGGTGCTTTTTCAAAGATGGTTCTCATGGCGATATGTTCTATTTTTGGCAGCTTTGGACGGATGGTATGGGTCACGGCCACCGGAATGGTGCTCAAAACCACAAACACCCCTGCCACCAGAAACAATGTCTGGCTGTGGACATCCCCGACGTTCAGCAATTGCTGCCCCACGGTGCTGCCCATATAGGTCACGATCATGTAAATGGAAAAAATACGTCCCCGGACGGCTGGTTCGGCGCATTCATTGAGCCAGCTTTCAATGACCATGAACAACCCCATATTGGATATGCCGGCAGCAAACCGCAATACTGCCCACAGTATCGGGGAAGTATAAAATCCATGAATCATCACCACGGCCGTGGTGACGGCGGCAAAAACAGAAAATGCGCGGATATGCCCCACACTCCGGATGATCTTTCTGCACCAGGTGGTGCCGGCAACCAGTCCCACAAAATAGGCACTCAGCACCATACCCGTTACCTGGGTGGAAACCCCTTCAATGGACAATCTGAATCCCAGGTAGGTATTGAGAAGCCCCAGCCCCATCATCAGCAGGGCCACGGCAGAATACAGCGCAATGAACGGCCTTATATTGGCAAGCATGGCCATTGTCTCCTTATGGACGACGTGTGTTCAAAAACAAAAACTTAATATTTTAAACCAAATCATCGCCTGATGTCAATCTTTATTTTACCTGAGAGCCCTTCTGTTGAAGAAGTGATTCAGATCACCCTGTTTTGCCCTTGTGCTCTTTTACGAGCCGGTCACGTTCTTCTTTTAATGTTGCTGACAACCCGATTTTATAGATATGCGGGTTTTCAAATCTCTTGTATTCCCGGGGCAGTTTATTCAGCTGCTTTCGGCTGAAATCGGCAATCTCCTCCAGTTTTTTCGGCGCGGTCAGACGTTTTCCTTTTTCAACGATTTTTTCCAGGAGCGGCTCTTTTGAAAACCCACCCAGGGGTAACGATTTATGTAAATCAATGGGATGATGCATGATATCAAAATTTGTTTCATCTGTCAGGGCAACTGCTTCGCCGCCATAGAATAATCCGTCGGGATGGAGCAGTCTGTATACCTGTTTTCTGCCCGGAAGGTTAATTTTTTCGATACTTTCAGACAGTTTCAGGCGGGGTTCCTTGTTTGAATAGGCCAGTTTGTAAACCCCGTCAAGGGCTCCATCCGGCTGGCCGGTTACCAGGTTGGTACCTACGCCGAATAAATCAATAGGGGCATTTTGATTCAGCAGACTTTCTATCACTTTTTCATCCAGCTGATTGGAAGCAGCAATCTTGACATAATCCAGTCCGGCATCATCCAGCATTTTGCGCGACTCTCTGGCCAGCCATGCAAGGTCTCCACTGTCCAGCCGGATACCTTTCAACCGGTTCCCGGTTTTCTCCATCTCTTTGCCCACTATTATTGCATTGGGCACACCGCTTTTCAATGTGTTGTAGGTATCCACAAGCAATACACAGTCATGGGGCCGCACCTTGGCAAAGTCGCGGAATGCCCGGATTTCAGTATCATATCTTTGGATGAAAGAATGGGCCATTGTTCCGGAGACCGGTATGCCGTAATCGCGGCCTGCACGCACATTGCTGGTGGCATCAAATCCGCCGATGAAGGCTGCCCTTGCAGCGGAATATCCGCCTGTGCCCGGTGCCCGCCGCAATCCAAAATCCACAAGTTTACGGTCCCTGGCCGCAAGGCGCATGCGGCTTGCTTTGGTGGCAATCAAAGACTGATAGTTCAAGATATTCAAAAGAAGGGTTTCAATCAGCTGGGTTTCTATGATCGGGGCTTCCACAGTTAAAACCGGTCGGTTGGGAAACATCAGGTCACCCTCTTTGGAAGCATATATATTGCCCCGGAAACGAAAACCTTTCAGATAATCCAGAAACGCCTGATCCATTCCCTGGCTTTGCAGAAATTTCAGATCTTTTTCATCAAATCGAAGGGTTTCAATGGTTTCTATCAGATCTTCAAGACCGGCAAATATGGCATATCCTCCTTCAAAGGGGAGTTTTCTGAAAAAATAATCAAATATGGCTGTCTCATTCTGTAAGCCTTTGTGGAAATATACCTGGGACATGGTAATTTGATAGAGGTCCGTGTATGTTGCAGTGTAGTCAAACATGAAAAATCTCATTTTTTAATTGGTTGCGGGTAAGAAAAAAAATCATTATGTTTCCGGAAAAATCAAATCCAGCCTGATTCTGCTCTCCCTGCCGGCATAGCCAGCTTCAAGGACTGCATGTCTTGTGTCCGGCAGCTGGATTGTTTCAGGGGCTTCCCAGACGGTCACAAACGCCCACTGCCAGCGCATAAATAATATCTGATGCCAGATGGCGGTCGATGGTTTTGTCAAACAGCAGTTTTACCTCAGTGGGAAATTCATCATCTCCCTGCCAGTATAGCACCGCCACCGGTATCCGGGGGGTGATGGGCAATAAAAAGGCGGCATCCGCCAGATTCAGCACCAAGCCCCCATATTGCTTACACCGTTTTTTGAAACCGGCTATATCCCCGTCAAACCGGGAGGAAATCATGTGTGCCGGAATCTGATGGGGTCCTCTGAAAAAGGTGGCACCCCCTGGAATATCTTTTTCTGAAATCCACTGGCCGGCCGGCTGAATTTTCTGGGCACCCAGCAGGTAATGTACCAGAAACAGGTCAAAATAGGGGTGAAGCGGATCATGATCCGGGCTCACACAAGTGATTTCTGTTGTCTGCGGGTTCACCACATAAGGTCTCCCCCATGTGGCGAGCGTATAGGCTGATGCTGCTTTGTCATATGAGCACAATGCCCGGCTGCAGACATCGACCG
Source organism: Desulfotignum sp. (assembly GCA_011390615.1). Lineage (GTDB taxonomy): Bacteria > Desulfobacterota > Desulfobacteria > Desulfobacterales > Desulfobacteraceae > Desulfotignum. Next base: position 3,766 of record JAABSB010000116.1, read on the forward strand.
GGTCCTGTTCACCCAACCGTATGAAAAAAATTTTATCCACCAGTTCCGTCATCTGTTTCTCCTTACACAAAAATCAGCTTCCGCAGGAGCCTTGCATACGTCGGAGCATTTCAGCAGGGGTATCTGCCCGCAGTATCACCTCCTGGTGGGAGCCCTTCAGAAATCCTTCCTGGTGTGCCTTGTCCAGAAGGGCATCCAGGGGAGCAAAATAATTGTTTACATTCAGGAGTCCGAACGGTTTGGAATGGAATCCCAAAAGAGACAGGGTATATATTTCAAAAAATTCCTCAAACGTGCCGATCCCCCCCGGCAGAGCCACAAATCCGTCGGCCAGTGCCACCATCAGCATCTTTCTTTCATGCATGGTGGGGACCACATGCAGCTGTGTCAGTCCGGGATGGAAAATTTCCTTGTTCCGGAGCGCCTGTACCGTCACACCAACCACCCGGCCGCCCGCATTCAGCGCACTGTCTGCCAGAATTTTCATAAGGCCGGTGTTGGACCCGCCATATACGCACGTAAGGCCGTGTGCAGCCAGTTTTCTTCCCATCTCTCCGGCTGCCCTGGCATACACAGGGTCAGCGCCGGGATTGGAACCTAAAAAAATACAGATTGCATCCATGATTGTTTCAGCTATCTCCAGTTTTCCAGAAATCCGCAGGCATTTTTCAATGCTTGTGGCGCTTTACAGTTTCAAAAGAATAATACCGTTTTGTTTTTTGGCAATTGCTTCTGCCGGTTTGATTTGACATTTAAATGGCGTCATGTTTTTATCAGTGCCATGCACCATTAAATCAAAACAGTTGAATCATTCAGAAACTGTGCTTGCGGTTATTACGGAGAAATGGGAAAAGACGCGTTCAGAAACTGGTTTGAGCAGTATGTTGGCGGGTTCGCTTCCGGAGGGGATGCGGCCCCGGATGTGGTGAAAAATGTCCGGCTGAAAAAAAATCATTCAGAACGGGTGGTCAAGGAAATTCTGTGGATTGCCAGGCAGCTGGACCTGGATGACGATGCCCGAAACCTGGCAGCCGTCATGGCCATGTTCCACGATATCGGCCGTTTTGAACAATATGACCGGTACCGCACCTTTGTGGACCACAAGTCGGAAAACCATGCCGCGCTGGGGGTAAAAATTCTGCACCAGCACAAGGTACTGAACTGCCTGCCCGATGATCAAGCGGATCTGATATGCCGGGTGATCTCATATCACAACCGGGCGGCCCTGCCAGAAGACGAAACCAGAGAGTGCCTGTTTTATTCCCGGCTGCTGCGGGATGCGGACAAGCTGGATATCTGGCGGGTGCTCATTGACCATTACCGGCACCGCAACCAGGATGCCAACCCGGCCATTGAACTGGGTTTGCCAGACACTGCCGGCATCTCAGACCGGGTATATGACAATGTGGTGAATGCAAAGATCGTGGAAGCTCGTCATATAAAAAATCTGAATGATTTCAAACTGCTCCAGATCGGATGGGTGTTTGATATCAATTTTGCGCCGACCCTGCAGCAGGTCAGAGACCGCAGCTATGTGGAATCTATCTGCCGGACCCTTCCCCCGTCCGGCAGGCTGACCCGGATCGAACAGGCTGTAGCGGCCTGGTTTGACAAAAAAATCAGGTGAAAAAATACCGCTTTAAGAATACCGTCATTGGGGAAAAGGTGCGCTGCATGCTTTCGCTCATGATGCTTGCCCAATCCAATGCCCTGATACTGGATGAGCCGACCAATCACCTGGATCTCGAATCCATCACGGCGTTGAACAACAGCCTGATCAATTTTCCGGAGGTGGTGCTTTTCACCTCCCATGACCATGAGTTTGTGAATACGATTGTCAACCGGGTAATCGAGCTCACACCCGCCGGTATTATAGACCGGTTGATGACCTTTGATGCGTATGTGGAGAGTGCGGAAGTTGCAAAAACAAGAGAGTTGATGGTAAAAAAGGCGGCATGACAGAGGTTCTGACCCGCGCGGCGCGTCGCTGATCAGCTGCGCGGATTTTTGCGCCGGCTACATGAAGCGTGTTGGCCATTATCAAACATCTGCTTGACTAGTCCTGCCTTGACACCCTGATGGCAGACAATGATTATCGATAAACAGGAGAGATATTTAGTGGAATCCATCGAAATTGATGAGGATCAGGACACGCTGACGGCCATACGGCACTGCATACCGGTACTGGAGCAAATTGTTGAGCGGTCGGAACTTCTGGCAAAATTATCAGAGAATGACCGCGTTGCCTTGCTTTCTGCGGCAGGAAAAATTGCCCGGCCTGGTCCTGAAGAGATACGAAAACGGAAGAAGGACAAACAACAGCGGAAGCGCAGGGTGATTGTTGAAAAGGAAAAGCGGGTGCGGGCTGCCACCGGTATCCGTAAGGCCAGGGAAGCCACGGTGTTTACCGCGCCGCTGAAGATTTCAGGTCCTGTTTCGGTGACGGAAGAGACCGGGCAGATGCTGGCATCCCCCCGGAACTGCTATGTATGCAAGGCAGCGTTTAAACAGGTCCATCACTTCTACGATACCATGTGCCAGGAATGCGCGGAGTTCAACTATCAAAAACGCTTTCAGACCGCGTCCCTGAAGGGTCAGGTGGCATTGATCACAGGGTCCCGTCTTAAAATCGGATACCAGGCCACCCTGATGATGCTCAGGGCCGGGGCAAAGGTGGTTGCCACGACCCGGTTTCCCAGGGATTCCGCCCTGCGGTTTTCAAAGGAGGATGATTTTTCCGACTGGGGCCACAGGCTCCAGATTTATGGTCTGGATCTGAGGCATACCCCGAGTGTGGAGCTGTTCTGTGATTATATCACGGATACGTATCAGCGGCTGGACATCCTGATCAATAATGCGGCCCAGACCGTCCGGCGGCCACCTGGATTTTACGCCCATCTCATGGAAAATGAGACCAGGGACACGCGACTGCTGCCTGAGGATGCTCAGGCGCTTCTGGGGCAGTATGGCAAATGCATCTCCCGGCTGGCGTCCGGCCGGCCGGAAAATATCGGGGAGGAAAAGGCCCTGCCCGTGACCTGGAACGGATCGGCACCGGGGGTGGGGCTGCGCATGTCGGCACAATTGTCCCAGATTCCCTACGCCTATGACCATTCCCTGGATGTGCCCGAGGTTTTCCCTGCAGGCAAACTGGATGCAGACCGCCAGCAGGTGGATCTGCGCAAGACCAACTCCTGGCGGTTGCGGCTGGGGGAAATTCAGACATCTGAAATGCTGGAGATCCAGCTGGTCAACTCCGTGGCGCCCTTTGTGCTGTGCAACCGCCTGGCAGAGCTGATGAAGCAGGACAACACAGGGCAGAAGCATATTGTGAATGTCTCGGCAATGGAGGGCAAGTTCCTGAGGTTTAAGAAGGGCAGCCGCCATCCCCACACCAACATGGCCAAGGCCTCCTTGAACATGCTCACCCATACGGCGGCCAGTGACCTGGCCAGGCACGGCATTTACATGAATGCCGTGGATACGGGCTGGGTAACGGATGAGGATCCGGCGGTCCTGGCAAAGCAAAAACTAGCCGATCATGATTTCCAGCCCCCGCTGGATATTGTGGACGGTGCAGCCAGGATCTGCGACCCGTTTTTCCACGGGATCATCACGGGAAAACACTGGTGCGGTAAATTTTTAAAGGATTATTTCCCCATTGATTGGTAGGAGGCAGGCCATGGCATCTTATTGGGTATTGGTAACATTAGCGGCAATCACGGTATTCAGTCCGGGACCGGGGGTGGTCGTCACCCTGTCCAATGCAGTACGGTACGGATTTTCAAAATCGTTTAGCGGAAATAGATAATTGTTTCACCGTGTTCAATTTCGGCAATGAATTTTTTGATACTTTTTTTCAAAAAATCGGCCATATATGGCCACTGGTCGCATATGATCTTGTTTTTATGAGTGTTCATGGCAACCCGATAATACTTTTGTAATTGATTGATTAAACCAAATCAATTAGATATGAGAAAAAACCCTGAATGTTTCAACCCTGGCACAAAGATTGAATATTGAAGTTAGAATAAGTAAGAAAAAATGAAACGGTTAACCCATAATCGGTTCCATGAACTGATGAAATATCGGTTCATGCAGAGCCTGAAAAGGAAAAAACCATGCAAATTGATATCTCACCACAACCAATAGTTTCTCTTATCGCCGGCATATCGATTTTAATTATGCCGAGATTATTGAATTATATCGTTGCCGTTTACCTCATTATTATCGGCGTTCTCGGGTTGCTCTATTGACCGGCCGATGTGACCTCTATCATGTCAACCCCAAGATCATTGAGCATCCCGGCGTATTCAACAGCCAGTGCCCTGGTTTAGGGGTGAAATCATGGGTGTTCAGCTTGAAGGTAATGCAGAATTGATCCAGGTTACGGCTGCACAGATAACGATATTTGCCATGGTCTGATCTCCCTGGTTCGCAGGTTTATCTTTTTGTTCCATCGCCGGCCAAATTGAATATTGGGCAAAAATAGGCCAATTGATTGAAGAAAACCCGGATCTCCCTCTTCCCTTTATTCAGGACATTTTAGAAGGAAAAGAGCAAATCAAAGCAGGACAGGGGACTCCATATGTATTTGGAGAAGGTGAATGACACAAATAACAGAAATAATCCAGTCACCGATTTTTGCCAGACAAAAGAAAAAGTTACACAAAAACCAAATCAAAAACCTGGACATGGCTGCCAAACCACCTGGATGGGCCGTTCTTTTTGATGACTGACATGCCTGGCGGGTTCTAAAAACACAAACGGCACCGTGTAGTTGTTGTGTTTTTTTCTGGGCCGGGCAAACACCAGGATGGTATATCCCCGGGCCTGGTGATGCACCAGGTTCTTTCCGGTGGGCGAGTTCAGGGCCGTATTGCACTTTCAAGCTTTCACTCATGTCCTCTTTTGTCAACGTTTGGGATGGCGGCTACCCTGCATAACGGCTACCACTATAATGGAATTTTGGCAGCTTCCTCAAGATCAGTCTCGGCTTCCGGCCGGATATGCACAATAAAACTCACAGACGCTTCCGAATATCTGCAATCACATCTTTGGCAATGCGGCCTTTAACGCCGTCAGCTTTATAAGCGGCAAGCCGCCCATCAAGTTCTTTACGCTGTTCTTTGGTAAGAGGTAAAGCGCTTTGATCTGCTGTGCTGCTAAAATTACTGATGCAGTTCAGCGTCAATTCGCTCAGATATGAAAATCTTAAGCAGCGACTGGTAGGGTACGTCTCGTTTATTTGCAATTACTTTAAGTTCATCAATCATGGACTCAGGGAGACGGATGGAAATTGATCGGGTCGAAGGCTTAAGCTTAGGCATAACGACATTTTCTGCATCTGACCAG
>JAABSB010000117.1 GCA_011390615.1 Desulfotignum sp.
GGTTCTGAGGCATACCGGATATTGGAAAAGATAAAAAATTCCGGTTCAGGCCCCACAAAAATGGTGTCACCGATACCGGTGCTTTTCAGGTACTGCTCTGTTTTTTTGGCAATGCCCCTGGGATCCCTGGAATAGGATTCACTGGTGATGGGGTCATGGATGTTGCCGATGATGGCCAGGGTGGGCACCTTGAAAAAAGGATCCATTCTTGCGGTGCCGGGTTCCGGTATGACGATCATGTCACTGTTGTTGATGGCCTGCCAGGCCCGCATGGAGGAACCGTCAAACCCGAATCCGTCCTCAAATGCGGATTCTGAAAATTCACTTAACGGGACTGAAAAATGCTGCCATGTGCCGATGAAATCCATATACCGGATGTCAACCACTTTTGCATTGTTTTCTTTTGCCATTTCAATTACGTCTTTGGGGGTCATCATGTTTTCCTTTCTGTTTTTGAATGTATGGTTATAAGCTGGTCTGCAACTTTTTAAAGTGCATCAGTGTCTGTTTCTCCGGTCCTGACCCGGATGGCTTTTTCCACGTTCAGCACAAAGATTTTACCGTCCCCGATTTTTCCGGTGTTGGCGGCATTTCTGACGGTTTCAATGGTTTCATCGGCCCGGTCATCTGCCACAACAATTTCCAGCTTTATTTTGGGGACAAAATCCACGACATATTCCGCCCCACGGTATATCTCCTTGTGTCCTTTCTGGCGGCCGTATCCATTTACTTCCGTCACTGTCATGCCGTAAATTCCGATTTCACTCAAGGCTTCCTTTACATCATCAAGCTTGAAAGGCTTGATGACTGCTTCAATTTTTTTCATTTACTACCTCCTTTGCATGTATCTGGGGGAGCCGTTTTATGATGGCTGTTTTAATGAGTTTGAGTTTTTCAGGATCCCTGATCTTCTGGTCATTTTCAAGGTCCCGGACATAAAATATATCCATGATCTGGTCCACTTTTCCGCCAACCATGGCCACATTGACGTTAAGGCCGCTGCGGTACAGGGCATCTGTGATGGTGAACAGCAGGCCTCCGAAATCATAGGTCAGCACTTCAATGATGGTGAAAAAACTGGATGTTTCATTGTCGATGCGGACCTGGTTGGGTTCGGGACGTCTGCCCGAGGCAATGGTGATGCGTTTGGGGATCTTGTCCACCACCTTGTCGAGAAAATGGTCATCTACTAAGGCCTGGTTCAGATCATGTGCTGCTTTTTCCCATTTTTCATGTTCAAAAATGCGGTCCCTGGGAGGCATGACCTTGAAAATATCCAGAATATGGGTATCTCCCAGAGGATATGCCTGGGATGCCACAATATTGATCCGGTTGAGAAAAAAGACCCCGGCTATCTTTGAATAAAATCCGGGCCGTTCCCGGCCGCAGATGGCAACGGTGCGTATGTCTGAATCTTTATCTTTGGATATTTGCCAAATGAACTGCCGGTCTCCCAGGTTCCGGAAGAGTCTGATATGGTCCACAATATGGTTGGTGGACATATACAGAAGATACCGGCCTGACATGGCATCCAGCTGGTCCATGATTTCTTGTTCACGCCAGCTTTCCTTGAGCAGGGCCAGTACTTCTGATTTTTTGCGCTGGATGAGGCGCTGGCTCTTTTTGGAGGCCAGTTCCCCTGTCTTTAAAATACGCATGGTTTTTAAAAACAGATCTTTTATCAAATTTTCGGTCCAGTCATTCCATGCCTTGGGGCCTGTGGCCATGGAATCAGCGACCGTGAGCAGAAACAGCATGCGCAACAGCCGGATTTTCCCCACTTTGTTGGCTGTGTATACCGCTGTTTCTTCATCGAAAATATCCCGTCTGGTGGCTGTTTTGGCCAGGAGCAGGTGGTTTTGAATCAAGTGCTGGCCATCTGCTACCTCTGCTGCATTGAACCCCATCCTTTCCAGGATGTGCCGGGCAATGGCAGCGCCGGTTTTTGAATGTTCTTTTGCCGGGTCTGATTTGCCGATATCATGGAGCAGGGCTGCCATCAGTAAAAGGTTTTTATTTCTTACCTCCTTGAAAACATCAGCGTAAAGGGTGGTGATGACGTTGGTACCCGGATCCCTGAAACTGTTGATCACCTGAACACAGCGGATGGAATGCTTGTCCACCGGAAACAGATGGTAGTGGTTGTACTGGATCTTGTTTCTGATGGCACCAAATTCCGGGATGAACTGTTCCAGGATGCCGGTGGAAAGCATCACGTTCAGCACATTGAATTCCCAGAAAGACAGGGCCAGGATTTTTTTGAAAATTTTGACATTTTCCGGATCTGTTTTTATGTTCTCATCCACCAGGTGTAAAAATTCCGATACCACGCGCCGGGCTTCTATGGACAAAGGAATACGCCTTCTGCCGCTTTCCAGAAAGATTTTCAGCAGCAGGTCAGGGTGCTGCAGGATGACCACGGTATTGGCAAAGTACAGGCGCCGTTTCTGGATGATCAGTCCGGCTGTCTTGGTGAGGCGCGGGGTGGCAGGCTCTTTTCTGATCCGGCTGCTGGTGACGATATCCTCAAAAGTGATCTGGTTGACCTGCTTGAGAAAGTCCATATGGGCATGCAGATCCCCTAAAAATACCTCCACATCCGGCTGTTCTCCCTGGTTTCGATAATTGAGAAGGCCGGCCACCTCAGTCTGGTACTCAAAGTGCAGGGTGTCGCATTTGCGGCCGGTGATATGGTGAAGCCGGTTTCTGATATCCCAGATATAGGCCAGGCTTTTTTCCAGAGTTTCATATTCAAAATGGGATAAAAAACCATAATATTCAAGGTCCCGCCGCTCTTTGATATCAGACTTGATTTTGGCATACCACAACAGGGTATGATAATCCCGCAATCCCCCGAATCCTGATTTGAGATCAGGGGTCACAAGATAGGTGGAATCCCCGAAATTTTCAAGCCGCTTTATGCCGAAGTCAAACAAAAAATCCAGTGTCTGTTTGTAATATTTGGTAGAAAGTCTGTGCCGGAATTTTTCCTTGAAAACCGAGTATATCAAAGAATGGCCGCAAATGAAGCGTGCATCCAGAACGGTTGTGAGGATGTCAAACCGGTCAAAGGCCATGGCAATGCATTCATCAATGCTGCGCACCGCATATCCCACTTCAAAGCGGGCATCCCACAAAGGGTAAAGCAGTTCCTGGACAAAGGCTTCCACCTCAGGGACAACGCTTTTATCAAACAGAATCAGCAGGTCGATATCTGAATGGATGCATTGTTCTTTTCTGCCATATCCCCCGAGTGCAATGACGGCAAACGGGTTCTGGGAAGCCACCAGTTTGCGTGCAGCAATGCTTTTTTCATACACGGTAAAAAAATATTCATCCAGAAACCGGGTCAGCTTTTCCAGAAAATGCGGTTCATCTCCTGCCAGAAAACCCTGGATCAGGCGCTCCTTTTTCTGGATTAAAACACGGGCTTGTGTGTTCTGCATTGTTTTCATGGCCTTTATTTGTAAGCAATGGGCGTGCCAGCCTTTTATTGACAAGGTTTTTGAAATTGCACCCCCGGGTGTCTATAAAAATTGCACCCCAAAAAAAAATTTTTCAAAAATAAATAACAAAAATGTTGATTATTAGTCAAATAAAAAAACAATTTTGTGATTAATTATTTTTCAGATAAAATTTCTGCTTTTTAAAAGCCGACAGGCATATCAGGGTATCTGGAAAGGAAATGCAGACAGCCGGGTGTGTTAACGGCCCGGCTGCAGAAGAGAGAAGATAGACAGCAGAAAATTTTTAATCTTTTTCAATCTGTTCCGGATCTTTGTCCTTGTCCTTGTCTTCAAGGGGTTCGTTCGTGGCTTTTTTAAAATTTTTAATCCCTTTACCTAAACCGGCCCCGATTTCAGGCAGTTTGCCTGCACCAAAAATAATGAGAATAATCACAAGGATGATTATCAGTTCCGGCATTCCAATTCCACCAATCATAGCATGCTCCTGTTTGTTTCATGGCTGACAATATCAAATGAAAACTCTTAACACTAAGTCGTATGGGTGTCAATGGTTTAGCGTGCCGGGGCAGAGATTATAAAATACAATTTTGTAATGTATGGGGTTGGACAGGTGACTTTTTAATAAAGTACTTGTGAAAAATCAGGATATGCTGCATATTTTCGATATGAATATCATCTTTGCCCATGGGCAAAGAGCAGGTATATTTGTTTAAATCCTTTTGATATCCGGAGAAAATCACCAATGAATCAGATTGTTACCGATGAATTTCAAGGCGCCACAAAATATGTACTGGACCAGGAACTGGCCGCTATTGTCAATATATCCATGCGGCTGGAAATGCCTTTGCTTCTCAAGGGAGAGCCGGGCACCGGGAAAACCATGCTGGCCTATGCCATTGCTGAAAGCCTGGGCATGCCCCTGATTGTACTCAATGTGAAATCCAGCATGAAACTGGTGGAGGCGCTTTACCAGTATGATACATTAACCCGGCTCAACGATTCCCGGTTCGGGGATTCAAAGCGGGATGTGAGCAATATCAATGAATACATCAAGATGGGGAAAATCGGCCAGGCATTTGTGGCAGACCAGCGCACCGTGCTGCTCATCGATGAGATAGACAAGGCAGATACCGATTTTCAAGATGACATGCTGGATGTTCTGGATCAGATGCAGTTTGATATCATTGAGACGGACCAGACCGTCAAAGCCACCCACCGGCCGGTGATCATCATCACTTCCAACGCGAAAAAAGACCTGTCCGATCCGTTTCTAGGCCGGTGCAATTTTCACCATATCGCATTTCCTGATCCCAAGATGATGCGCAAGATCATTCATGTGCATTTTCCGGATCTGGATGAAAAACTGGCTGACAATGCCATCAAGGCGTTTTTCAGTATGCGGGAAATTGCGGGCATAGAGAAAAAGCCGGCCACCAGGGAACTGATCAACTGGATCAGGGCATTGCAAGCTGACCCGGATTTTCGTGTCAAGGACCTGATCAACGGCAAACTGCCCTTTCTCGGGGTATTGTTCAAAAAGAGCCCGGATTATGAGCGGACCCAGAACCTGACAACCAGAAAACGTTTGTTTTAAGGTGCAGCCCCCATGTTTGTAAAATTTTTTTATATCCTCAAGGATGTGGGGATTCCCGTGTCCCCCACTGCCTTTCTCACCCTGCAGAAAGCCCTTTACAACGGCATGGTGGCCGGCCTGGATGATTTTTATACCTGCGCGCGGGCCATCCTGGTCAAAAGCGAGCGGTATTTTGACCTGTATGACCAGGTGTTTGCCCATTATTTTGAAGGGGTCCCCCTGCCCGAGGATGCTGGTTTTGAAATTGATGCCATTGCCAGGGGACTGCTGGAGGAATGGCTGAATAATCCCAGAAAGGTGGCAGATGCGCTAGGTATTGACGAGGAAAAGCTCAACAAAATGTCGCCTGAAGAGCTGATCGCATACTTCAAGGAGCGGCTCAAAGACCAGGACGGCCGCCATGACGGTGGCGGCAAATGGATCGGTACCGGCGGGTATTCCCCTGTGGGCCATTCCGGATACCATCCCGGCGGCATGCGGGTGGGCGGGGCGTCCGGCAGCAAATCCGCAGTAAAAGTGGCCAATGAAAGGCGGTACAAAGATTATTCCACCACCGGCCCCCTGACCCAGGCGAATATCGGAGAGGCCCTCAAGCGCCTGCGCAACCTGGTGCCGGCCGGTCCCAAAGACAAGGTCAATGTTGATGAAACCATCAGAGAAACCATGCGCAATGCCGGCGAGATCGAACTGGTGTTCGACCGGGCCCTCAAGGACCGGCTCAAGGTGATCCTGGCCATTGACAACGGCGGCTGGTCCATGGATCCCCATATCGATATCGTCCAGACCCTGTTTGATTATGCCCGGGCCCAGTTCAAGGAGGTGAAAACCTATTTTTTCCACAACACCATTTATGATTATGTGTGGGAGGACCCGGCCCGGTATAAGAAACCCAAAAAGATAGTGGAATTTACACGAAACGACCCGGACACCCGGCTCATCATAGTGGGGGATGCCAGCATGGCCCCTTATGAACTCATGGCCCATGACGGTTCCATCCACATCAGTGAGCGCAGCGGCCGGCCCAGCATCCAGCAGCTCAAATTCCTGGCCGAGACCTTTGCCCACAGCGTGTGGCTGAACCCTGTGCCTGCATCCATGTGGGGCTACACCCACACCATCATGACCATCAGCGCCATATTTCCCATGTTTGAACTGTCTTTGGACGGCCTTGAAAAAGCGGTGACAAAGCTGATGGCAAAGGATACAACCCCGGCGGTATAACAGGATCCATCCCATTGGCGTGTCAGCATTTTACGGTCGGCACAGCCCTGCATCCGGCATGGGATCTGAACGGGCCTGACAGTCCGGCTCCAGGGCAGCGCCGTGGAGCCGGGGTGCGTTGTCCCGGATGGATGGCAATTCAGGCAAAGCTGGTGTTGAAAAATCTGTTGGTGTTGGTAAAGATGGTCCTGGCCAGTTCCTCCGGGTCCTGGTTGCAAACCTGTGCCAGTTTTTCCAGCACTGACCGGACAAACGCGGGTTCATTGCGCCGGTACCTGTTTTTCTGTGGGGCAGGAGTGAGATACGGGGCATCGGTTTCAATGAGAATTTTATCTTTGGGAATCATCGGCGCCAGTTCCCGGAGCAGTTTTCCCCGTTTCTGGATGGTTAAAATACCGGTGATGCCGATGTAGTACCCCAGGTCCAGGTATTGGAACAGCTCCGCGCGGGTGCCGGAAAAACAGTGGACCACCCCTTTTCTGCTGCCAGGCCCGTCTGTTTTTACAATGTCATAAAATCGGCCGTTGGAATCACGTTCATGGAAAATCAGGGGAAGATCCAGTTCTGCGGCAATGGCCAGCTGGGCTGTGAAGCAGGCTTCCTGGTCCTTTTGCGGAGAAAACATTCGGTTAAAATCAAGGCCGGTCTCCCCCCAGGCTTTGACGCAGCTGTTTTTCTTTGCCAGGCCGGTCAGATCCGACAGGTTTTTTTGGGTGCAATGCACGGCATCATGGGGATGGATGCCCACTGCCGTGATGACATTGTTCCGGCCGGCGGCAATTTTGACAGCTTTTTGGGCGGTGTCTGTGTCAACCCCTGCAATGGCCATGGCCCTGACCCCAGCCTTTTTGGCCCGCTCAAACATGGCATCCATATCAGCAGCAAAACAGGGGTCGTCAATATGACAATGGGAATCAAATAACAGCATATTTTTGTCCTTACGGTTTTTATATGGCAAAGCCTTCACTGTTGGAAGAAGCCGGGTTACGGGTTCAGTGAAGGCTTTGGGTGTAAGAAAAACTGTTTTTCAGCACTCCTTGACACAACCGGTTTATATCAGTAAATTCAGTGCCAGTCAATTATGGACCGCGATATAAACCTGTTTGTTATAAAAATATGAACCTGGACAGCAGCAAGCATGCAATTATCAGACTGTTTAATGTCACCATGCGGTATGGTGCAAAACTGGCATTGAACGATGTGTCTGTGGATATCCAGCCTGGAGAATTTATATTTATTTCAGGCCCTTCCGGGGCAGGTAAGTCCACTTTGCTCAAGGTGCTGTACCTGGCCGAAAAAGTCTCCGAGGGCCAGATTCTTATCAACGGCATGAACCTTGCCCGGATCTCTCCTGCAAAGCTGCCCCTCCTTCGGCGGCGGTTCGGCATGGTATTTCAGGATTTTAAGCTGATTCCCGGCCGGACGGTATTTGAGAATGTGGCCCTGGTGCTGGAGGTTTCCGGAGAAAAACCATCCTATATCCGCAAAAAAGTGATGCATGTTCTGCGAACCACCGGTATGGAAAAAAAGGCAAATGCCCTGCCGCTCACCCTTTCAGGAGGTGAACAGCAGCGGGTGGCAGTGGCCCGGGCGGTGGTGGGTGATCCGGATATCATCCTGGCAGATGAGCCCACTGGCAGCCTGGACCAGGCATCTGCAAAGCTGGTGCTGGATTTTTTGATGGCGTACCACCAAAAAGGGGCAACCATTCTGTTGGCAAGCCATAACCTGCATCTGCTGGAAAGCATGGTGCGGGGCCGTAATATTGTGCTGGACCAGGGACAGCTGGTCAAAACATCCACCCTGCTGTGACAGATTTTGTGCTGTGACAAGGAAACAAATGCCATGACCCGATATATCAAAAAAGCCCTGGCAGATATCCGCTCCAACCGGTTTTTGAACCTGATCACCATTGTGACCATTTCGTTGTCCATCCTTGTGGTGTCGTTGTTTCTTTTGTTTTTTGAAAATGCCAGCCGGGTGATCGAAGGGTGGAACCAGGGGGGCCGGGCTATGATTTATCTGGAATCCGCCTTTTCTGAGGAGATGCTGCCGGATCTTGAAGCCCGTATCAAAAGCTTGGGGGAGGTGGAAGAGATGCGTTTTATTTCAAAATCCCAGGCACTGGAGCGGTTAAAAAACGAAATGGCCGGGAATACCGGTTTTTTTGAAACCCTGAAAGAAAATCCTTTGCCCCATGCACTGGAGATCCGGATGAAAACCCATGGCGATCTGCAGCAGATGACGGCCTTTGCCAAAAAAATTGCAGATCTGGAGATGGTGGAAAGCGTGGAGTACGGCCAGGGGTGGCTGGCAAGATTTTTGAAGATTTTTTCTTTGTTCCGGATCACCGGGTATGCCATGTGTGGGCTGTTTTTGTTGATCGCCCTTTTTATTACAGCCAATACCGTGCGGCTGGCATTTTATTCCCGGCGGCTTGAAATCGAGATAATGCGGCTGGTGGGGGCCACCGAAGGGTTTATTAAAACCCCTTTTTATGTGGAAGGGCTGTTTCAGGGATTTTTGGGTGGTATATTGGGGCTTTTGATTCTTCTGGGGGCTTTTTTTGCGGTGTCATCGGGCATATCCCAAAATCTGAGCGCCTATGTGTACCTTGATATACGGTTTTTGTCTGTCAAGGCCATGGGTATCCTCATTCTGGCCAGTACATTTTTGGGGTGGTTTGGATGCTATCTTTCCTTAAAGCAGATTTTAAAATAACCCTGGTGTGGGTATGGCTGATTCTGCTG
>JAABSB010000118.1 GCA_011390615.1 Desulfotignum sp.
TTGTCAACTGCAAAAAAAACTATGCAGATTTCATGCAACACAAATGACAAATGGAGGTAACCCATGCTGATAAAAGAATGGATGAGCAAGCCCGTGATCACTATCAATCATGATGAATCATTGAATGATGCAGCAAAACAGTTCCGAACCCGGGTAATTTCCATGCTTCCAGTGCTGAAGGACGACATGCTGGCCGGCATCATTACCGATGGGGATCTCAAAAAGGCCATGCCGTCCGAGGCCAACACACTGGACCGGTTTGAACTGCCGGCTTTGCTGGATTCGGTCAAAGTCGGCACGGTGATGTCAACACCTGTCATCACCATTCCTACAGACCATACCGTGGATGAAGCAGCCGCCACCATGCTGAGAAAAGGCATTTCCGGCATGCCGGTAATGAACCACGCAGGTGACATGGCAGGGATTATCACCAAAAGCGATATTTTCCGCTGTTTTGTTTCGTTTACCGGGGTATCCAGCAAAGGACAGATTTTTGCTTCCAGACTCCAGGACAGGCCCGGGCTCATCAAAAAATTCACGGACATGATCCGCCAAAAAGGCGGACGTCTCTGCAGTATCATGACATCTTACGATGATATCGAGGATGGATACAGAAAGGTGTATTTTCACACCTTCGATATTGATCCGGAAGAATTTGCTGATCTGGTGGAGACATTCAGCGAAATCGGGCAATTGTATTATGCTGCCGACCTGGGCCGGGGTTACCGAAAAATTTTTGAACAATTCAGAACTGTTGGGGAGATAAGCCATGGATCGAAAAATAAATAAAATTCTGGGATGTGTCGATTTTTCAGAATATTCCATGATGGTATTGTCCTATGCAGCTGCACTTGCCTCTAAACCGGACATGCAGATTGTTGTACTGAACGTCATCAATCAGCGGGATATCAACGGCATCAAAATGGCAGTGGGATATTTTCCATCTATTGGACCAGTGACGCTGGGCGTAGATGATCATGTGGATAACTGGAAAAAAGACCGGATGATCCAGTTGAAGCAGCTGGCAAAAGAACATTTTTTTGAAGACAAATCAAAGATGCACCTGATGGTGGATACCGGCATTCCCTATGACGCTATCCTGAAAGCAGCGGATGCGGAAGATGTCGATGTAATTGTCATTGCCAACAAAGGCTGGGGGAACCTGTCACGGGTTTTGTTCGGCAGCACGGCAGAAAAAGTGTTCCGGCACTCACCGGTTCCTGTGGTGTGTGTCAGAGATCCTGAAAAATTCAAACAAGGGAGAAAAGAATAATGGACGAACAAACCAAAAAAATTTCTAAAATAATGGTGGCCATCGATTTTTCCGTATATTCCCGGGACACACTGGAATATGCTGTCCAAACGGCATCCCTGACTGATGCCCGGATGGTATTGCTCAATATCATCAACCAGAAACAGATCGATGCCATGGAAAAAGCCGTCAATGCCGAACATCCAAACCGGTTTGACCTGGCCAAATTTCTGGGTGAAGAGATGGATCGACGGAAAATGAAATTAAAAACCCTGATCAAAGGAATCCCCATGCTGGATGATGTGCCGGTGAAAATCCGCATCGGCCACGGGGTGCCCCATGTGGAAATCCTGGAGGCCGTTAAAAGAGAGAATGCTGATTTTCTGGTATTCGGCCCCAAAGGCCGGACCGATTTCAAGGAATTTCTTTTCGGATCTGTTGCGGAAAAACTGTTCCGGCACTCGCCTGTGCCGGTAATGAGCGTCCGTTCCTGACAATGTAACAAAAATAGTTGAAGGAGGCCGGGATATGCCAGAAAACAAATACAGATTGCCGGGAGTGCTGCCATGAGTACACATAATCTGAACCGTCTGTGGAACCCGAAGAGCGTGGCAATTATCGGGGCAAGCGAAAAACAGGGTTCTGTGGGCTGTGCCATCATGAAAAATCTGCTGGCCGGCAGTGACAGATGCGAAATTTTTCCGGTAAATCCCTGGCAAAAAGAACTGTTTGGCCTGCCATGTTTTGCCCGGGTCCAGGAAACGAGGGGAACGGTGGACATGGCAGTGATCGCCACCCCCATTCAGATGGTACCTGAACTGGTGGATGCATGCGGGAAAAAAGGGGTTGCCGGCGCTGTCATTGTATCATCCGGCGGGCGGGAAACCGGCACCAGGGGAAAAGAACTGGAAGAACAGATTCTGGCAGCCGCCCGGAAATACGGCATCAGAATCATCGGACCCAACTGCCTGGGCATCATCAACACCACCATCTCCCTGAATGCCAGCTTTGCCCACCTGCCCCCCCTGCCCGGCAACATTGCATTTTTATCCCAGAGCGGGGCTGTGTGCACCTCGGTGCTGGACCTGGCGCTTCGGAAAAAGGTGGGGTTCAGCCATTTTGTCAGCCTGGGTTCCATGGTGGATGTGGATTTTGCCGACATGATCGATTACCTGGGTTCCCAGAGATCTGTGGGAAGTATTGTGATGTATATGGAAAATATCACCAACATCCGGAACTTCATGAGTGCGGCCCGGGCCGTGTCCCGCATAAAGCCCATCATTGTGCTCAAATCCGGGCGGTCCAGGGCCGGGGCCAGAGCAGCCGCTTCCCACACCGGCGCAATGGCAGAAGAGGATGCCCTGTATGATGCCGCGTTTCAGCGGGCCGGCATTCTCCGGGTCACTGAATTTGAGGAGTTGTTCGACTGTATCGAATTTCTGGCAAAACAACAGCGGCCCAAAGGAAACAGCCTGTCCATCATCACCAATGCCGGGGGTCCCGGTGTCATGGCTGCCGATGCCCTGGCATCCTGCGGCATGGAACCTACCGGATTGTCTCCGGAAACCCTGGACCGGCTCGATGAACTGCTGCCTGAAAACTGGAGCCGCAGCAACCCCATTGACATCCTGGGAGACACCCCGGCATCGGCGTATGCCGAAACCGTCAAAGTCTGTGCGGCTGCCCCGGAAACCGATGCCCTGCTGCTGATCTGCTCGCCTGCCGGCACCATGGATACCCGGGCCCTGGCCGAACTTCTGGTACCCCATCTGCAGACCGTTACCTGCCCCGTATTCACCGCCTGGATCGGCGGTGACAATGTGGCAGAGGCAAGGCAGGTATTCAACCAGGCCGGAATTGTCACCTATGACTCAGCCGAACGGGCGGTCCGGGCATTCAAGAACCTGTATGAATACGGGAAGAATATCGAGCGGCTGACCCAGATCCCCATCCGAACGGATACCAAATTAATCATTCACCGGGAAATTGCTGAAAATATCATTAAATCGGCAATGGCTGAAAAAAAGGACTGCCTTCTGGAAAACACGGCCAAGGCCCTGCTGGATGCCTACGGCATTCCCGTCAATGAGACAAAAATTGCCGACACTGAAGAAACGGCCCTGGAAATGGCGGAACAGACGGGATTTCCCGTGGTTTTGAAAATCTGTTCCAAAGACATCCCCCATAAATCTGACTGCAGCGGCGTGGCACTTGATCTCAGGACAGCCCGGGATGTAGAAACCGCCTTCAGAAAAATCATGGCCGGCGCCGGAGAACATTTTCCCTCCGCACACATCACCGGTGTCACTGTTCAGGCGATGCAGGACCGGGCCGATGTCGAACTGATCATCGGTGCCCGAAAAGACCCGCACTTCGGCCCGGTGATTCTTTTCGGCATGGGCGGCGTGTTAACCGAGGTGTTTAAAGACATATCCATGGGACTGCCTCCCCTGAACCGCATGCTTGCTGCCCATTTGATCGGACAAACGAAAATTGCAGCGGTGCTGAACGGTTTCAGAAACATCCGGCCCATGGATATGCCACTGCTGGAGGATCTGCTGATACGGATTGGGCGGCTGATGACTGATTTTCCTGAGATAGAGACACTGGATATAAATCCGTTGATGGTGAGAGACGGGGTTCTGACTGCCGTGGATGCCCGGGTGTTTATCGCACCCACACAGGTGCCCGCCCCCATGCACCTGATCATCAGTTCCTACCCCTGGCAGTATGAATCCCAGGGAGAAACCGTGGACGGTCAGCCATTTTTTATCCGGCCCATCCGGCCCAGCGATGCAGACCTGCTGATCGATCATTTTCATTCCCTGTCATCCAGGAGCATATACATGCGCTTTTTCTCTCCTTTGAAGCAGCTGTCCAGGGACATGCTCATCAGACTGACCCAGATCGATTACGACCGGGAGATCGCCCTGGTGGCCTTGATGGGAAAGGAACAGAACCAGAAAATGGCAGGCGTATGCCGGATCATTGTGTTTCCCGACAAAACCCAGGCGGAATTCGCCCTGGCCATCAGTGATGACTGGCAGGGCAAAGGCATTGGATCCTCCCTGCTGACCCGGTGCCTGAAAGCAGCCCGTCAGATGGGTATCAAGCGGATCATGGGCTGCGTGCTGGCGGAAAATACCCAGATGCTCAAACTGGGCAAAAAACTGGGATTTGCCATCACCCGGGTACCGGGAGGCGGAGAATATGAACTGATCATTGAAAATGATGGCCTGGATATTGAATAAAACCTGCCGTGGTAATATGATCAACAAAAGTGACAGCGCCATATAATGGCAGGGCAGCATTTTTTGCCTAGCCGCACCGGATCGATTTTAACAGAACTGGGTTTGAAAGGAATCCCATGCTGCAGTTGAGCCTTAAAAACAAAATTTACCTTGTCAACACCATTCTGGTGAGCATCACGGTGATCGGCGGCATTTTGATGATCTGGTACACCTACAACACCGAAAAAATCTTCAAGACCATTATCGACAAGAACATCATCGTATACCAGTCTGCCGAAAGCCTGGCCACCGCACTTGTCAAACACAAGGGCTTTGTCTCCTACTATCTGCTGGACAGGAATCCGGCCTGGATCGAACGGCTGCATCAGACCCGGGAAGTGTTTACCGAATATATGGCCACGGTCAAATCCCTGGTGGAAGATGACTGGGAAATAGATGCCATGGCCCAGATTGAATCCCAATATGCCGACTACATCACCACAAAGGATATGGTCATTGACCTGTACCTGTCCGGAGAGTTTGAAAAAGGGTATGCCATCCATGAAACGACCCGGGAACACTTTGCCCGGATCCTGGACCTGTGTGAACAATTCAAAACCTTTCACAAAAACAGAATCTCCCAGGCCATCGAGACCAGCCGGGAAGAATCCAACCGGCTGCGGTATATGGCCCTCCTGGCCATCATCATCGTGATCATTCTCTCGCTTCTGATCAACTACATCTTTGCCCGGCATATTCTGGGACCCATCCGCAAAATTGCAGAAGAAGCGTATATCCAGGGGGATTCTCCGCAACCCGCAAATGAGGTGGCAGCTCTGGAGCTGAGCGTTCACGGGCTGATCAAAAACACGGAACAGGTGCACCAGGATTTGAAAAAAAGCCAGGAAACACTGCTGCAGTCAGAAAAAATGGCCCTGCTGGGAAAACTGGCCGCCGGCACAGCACACAGTATCCGGAACCCATTGACCTCCGTCAAGATGCGGCTGTTTTCCCTGAACCGGTCCTGTACTTTCACCGATGGCCAGCAGGAGGATTTCAATGTCATTTCAAGCGAAATCCAGCAGATCAACAAAATCGTGGACAATTTTCTGGAATTTTCCAGACCGCCCCGTCTAAAAACCAGACATATGAGCCCATCCCTTATTGTGGACAGTGCTCTCAACCTCCTGGAACAGCGGCTCAAATCCTACCGGGTAGCTGTCAAACTGGTACGGAAAAACCGGCTTACCCACACCCTCATTGATCCGGAACAGCTCAAGGAGGTGATTGTCAACATTATCATCAACGCGTGTGAAGCCATAAGGCAGGACGGACAGATCATCATCAGTGAGGAAGAAAGTTTCATTCCTCCTTTGGAAAAGGCAGTGATCATCCGGATCATGGACGACGGCCCCGGCATCCCCAGAGAGATTCAATCCGAAATTTTCAACCCGTTTTTCACCACCAAGGATCACGGCACCGGCCTGGGGCTGAGCATTGCCTACAATATCATTGCAGAACACGGCGGATGGCTGGACGTATCCAGCAAAGAAGGCAATGGGGCAGCGTTCGTTATCACCCTGCCGGTGAGGGAGGGCTGATGCATGTTCTTAAGATCTGATGCTCCATCACTGATCTGGCATCCATTTTTCGTCAAAGGGAGTATTCGATTGCAGGCTTTCGATAACAGGCATGAGGAAGACAGCTGTGTCAGTGATAACAGCAGAGAGGTCGCCAACCGGAAGGTCGGGTTTTGACTTTTTGACAAAGGCTATCCATTGCACGGTTTTCTGAGGATCGGCGTGAAAAACGGGCGTGAACGCAAAAGGTGTTGAAAGATTGAATGGGCAATGTTTTTCTTGTTCTGGTTCATACAATCGCCTCCAGATAGGGGCATATGATTTTCGATACTCTGTCGATTGCGGCTGCTTCCA
Organism: Desulfotignum sp.; assembly: GCA_011390615.1. GTDB lineage: Bacteria > Desulfobacterota > Desulfobacteria > Desulfobacterales > Desulfobacteraceae > Desulfotignum. Next base: position 6,417 of record JAABSB010000118.1, read on the forward strand.
CCAGCTCATCCATGGTGACCTTATTTGAACGCCATGCCTCGCGGAGTGCTTCAATGGCGACATCGAGGCCGACCTTGTTTCGGAACTTGAAACAATCAGCCACCGTTTTCGCAGGATTGTAAATTTTAACCGCCACACCGTTTATGATATGCTCCTGAATACCGAACGAATAGGCAGGTCCTGAAACATAGGTCAAATTGACCGGTGGATATCCCACGTCCGGCCGCCAAGAGCCTCTGGGAATTGTCAGCCATATCTCATAGGGAATCTGGGTGGTGATCTCGTGGTAGCTCAAGGCGGAAATAAGACAAACGACAGCGTGAGGCAGCCTTTTAGAAACTTCCGCCAGAGACAAGTTTGCTGTCACTGGAGCTTCCGGCAGCGTGTAAAGCCCCACAGCAATCTTTTCCAGAAGACCTTTCTTGTACATTCGGTAAAGGTAGTTTCGGGAAATCCCCGCCGTTTCGACGTCCACGGCCCGGATAATCCCTTTTTTCCTGGCAAGTTCCAGTATCTGATGTTGTCGACTCATGGCATCTCCGTATTGCAAATCCTCTTCGAATATATACAAGTGACGAGTATTTGCAACAAATACTTGACTTTCAAGTCAATGACCCTGCTTGTACTGACCATTTTATTGACAATACCCGGAGCAGCGGTTACACTTCTGACATTATGGAGAATAAATATGGCTGTATTTGGTAAAAACGGTTTTATCCGGCAGCAGGAGGTTGCGTTTGCAAAAAAACTGCTGGCCTGGAAATATGAAAACGCCGGCACTGCCGTGCCTGATGCAGCAACACTCCAGGCCCAGGCAGAAAACATTGTGGCAGATGCCCATGTGATCGCCAAAAAAAGGGGCAGCAATATTCTGGAAATTGTGAAAAAGCAAATAAAGGACATCAAAAAATAGGGGCGTTTAATCCTCACTTGGCCGATTTCCATCAGATTGATTCAAAAATACCAGGTCACCCACGCAAACACGCTGTCCGGTGATTTGTGGACAAAATCGGTTCCCGGAATGGCAAAACCGCCGAATTCCGATCCGGTTTCACCGGCATACAATTGTGCACCGAAAATGACCTCCAAATTCTGCACAAAGTTCCATGCGGCCCGGGGCTGAACAATGACAGACCGGTCTGCCAGGTTTGTGATGCCCGTCAAGAAGATATTGAACAAGGGGTGGAGCTCCGCCTGGATTTCCCCTGCCAGGTAATACCGGCCCAGGGTAAACAATTCGCCGCGGCCAAGCCGCTCTGCAATGGCGGGATTTTCCAGTGCTGATGCACTGTCATCCTCCCCCAGGCTGTTGTAATACAGCTCCACCAGGCCGTACATATTCTTTTCTTTCCATACCCAGGAATAGTCCATGTTCAGTGTATAGGTCAAAAAGCCGTTCTTTTTTGTGTGTGCATCCAGAAAGGTATACACCGCATCCATGCGCCAGGCAGCAGAGGTGAGATACCCGGATGCGCCCAGGCCGACGGTGTAATCTGCATAATGCTTTGCCGCCATGATATCCAGTTCAAAGCTGCGCTTCATGAGATGCAGCTTTCCCGCCGCAGAAGCCTAGTCCCATGCCGGATCAGCCGTGACCGGGTCCCGCCTGGGCACATACAGAAACTGCAGGTCACCGATGTTGTCAAGATAGATCTGGACCACTGCCATGTCATCACCCACCATGTAGTCCCGCTGAATATCGGTGGGCGCAAAGGGATTGAACAGGTCCATGGGGTTGAAAAGCATCCCGTTTCCCCAGGTCAGGGCCTGTCTTCCCACGGATACGGCTCCCCATTCCGGCAGGTATTTCAGACTGAGCCGGTCCAGACGGTGATAAGACAACCAGCCGTCATCCCTGTCGATGAAACTGGTGAGATCCAGAAACCTACGGTCATCGGACAACCAGTTCATACCGGAGATTATTTCTGCAAACCGGGGCAGGCGGTTTTGGATTTCAGCTGTTTTTCTGCGGGTGTCCCCGCCTGAAACCATAGCTTCATAATGGGTTTCCAGGGACAGCTGATCCGTGAAAAACAAGGTGTTTTTCAGTCGCAGTTCTCCTGATACGTCAAAATATTCTCCTGTGCCTGCCAGCCGGTACAGGGGTGCATCATCCTGCCATGACACGCTGCCCCGGGTTTTCAGGTGCCCGCCCCATTGTACGTCCACCTGTGCCATATCGGTGATGCTGTGTTCAATGACCGGATCACTGCGAAATCCTTTTGCATGGATCTGGATTTCACCGGTCAGGGTGGAGACGGCATTTCTGACCATGCCGTTACTGACCCCCCGCATCAGGGCTGTCACCATGAGCATGGTCCACACCCCGATGATAATGGCCGTCAGGATGACGGCTGTCCGCCGGGGATTACGCCAGATGTTCCGCCAGGCCAGCTGCCAATGCATCATGTTTTTTCCTTTCTTCG
>JAABSB010000119.1 GCA_011390615.1 Desulfotignum sp.
CGGCTGCTGAAAATTCCCTGCTTTGCAGCACCGGTTTCATGGGATAATCTCCAGCTCCACCACATTCTGGAACCGGCTGACCATGTAATACCGGTGCATGGCAACGCAGATAAATGCTGTTGTCGGTGCCCTGGAAAACGCTTTGAGATGGGGGTGTTTTTTCAGGAACAGTGCCAGGGCATCCTTTTCTTTTGCCTTGTCAACCACTGCTGCCCTGCCCGTACCGGTCACTGACACGGCCCTGTAAATGTCATCCACCTGGTTCTGGCTGTCGTTCACCAGGATGGCGACAGGCGGATTGGCTGTCAGGTGGTCGTATTTACGGGTGGTCGTGGGCGTTAAAAAATACAGGTGCTCCAGGTCAGGACTTGCGGCAAACGCCACAAGGCTGGCATAGGGCTGGTTGTCTTTCTGGGTGGACAGTACTGCAAGGTCCTGGGAGGCAAACAATGCCGCTATCTGTTCCAGGGTCTGTTTCCTGTTGTTTTCCATGCGTTATCCTTTCTTACCCGGCCTGTACCAAACATTCAGGAGGGCAGGTGTTATTTATATTGTTCAGTGAGAGGTGATCTGTATAACGGCTTTTTCCAGGGCCTTGTTGAAAGCATCCGGCCGGGTCATCATCAGGAAGTGGTCGGCATTCTTGAGCACAATGGCATCAAATGACAGCATGTGCCGCCGGTTGGCCTCATGATTGACCGGCCACAGATCACCGTTTACCGTGACCACGGGAATGCGGGCTTTTTCAAATACGGCTGCGGCTCTGCCGGTGATGTACTGGTTCAGCATCTCATTCATGGCACTCAGGGCGATTTTTGGCGGTGCCGCCGCCATATCAGACAGGATCCATTCCCGCAGATCCGGATTTGTTTCCGGCAGGATCATGCCATTCACAAACTGCCGGCATCCTGTCCGAAAATCTTTTTCCATGGGCGCAGTCATGTTTTCAAGGGCTTCTCTGGTCAGCGGATATTCGATATTTTCCAGTGTATCCACACCGATCAGGCCGATGACACGGTCCGGCATCAGGGCGGCGGCCTCGGCAATCACCGATCCGCCCATGGAATGCCCGATCAGGATGACCCGGCGGCTGCCCGCTGCCTGGGTCACTGCCTGCACATCCTCACCAAAGGCTTTCATGGTGTACCTGGTGCGGGAGGTGCCGGAATGGCCGTGGCCGGCCAGATCCAGGACCATCACCCGGTGCTTTCGGGAGAATACCGGTACCTGGGACCGCCAGTAACGGGCATCGCAGCTCCAGCCATGCACAAACACCAGTGCAGGCTCACCGGTACCGAACACTTCATAGGAGATGGGGGTGCCGTCCTTTGACACAGCCACCCGGGGCCAAGGTGTTTGTGCATGAACACCGCCAAAAGTGAACAGCAAAAGCACCAGGCCGGCAGCCAGGCAGATCAGTATACGGTTGTTTGTCATAACGTCCGGTTTGTCCTGATTTTCAGGTTTATTTGCTTTCACAGCCATTGTTTTGCTCCTGTAAGGTCAGCGGGATGTCATCCGAGGTGTTTGCACCCACATGGTTAGCTGCAGTGTATCATTGGAAAATACGCACATCTGTCCTGGTCATCCGGACAGCACTTCGGGGTTGACAATGTGCGGGACCTGCCCGGTTTTATAGAACATGATGATGTTTTCCGCCGCCAGGACAGACATCCGGTCCCGGGCCTCCATGGTGCCGGAGCCTGTATGGGGCAGTACGCAGACATTTTCCATGGACAGCAGGGGATTGTCCGGTGCCATGGGCTCCGGGTCGGTGACATCCAGACCGGCACCCCAGATCTGTTTCTGATGCAGGGCCGCGATCAGGTCGGGTTCGTGGTGAATGGGACCTCTGGCCGTGTTGATGAAAACTGCCGAGGGTTTCATCTTTCTGAAGGCCCGGGCATTGAAAATATGCCGGGTCTCCGGGGTCAGGGCGCAGTGGACCGACAGGATATCACTTTGTTCCAGCAACCGGTCAAAGGAAACAAACCGGGCGCCCAGCTGTTTTTCAGCTCCAGGGTTCCGGCTCCGGTTGTGATAGATGACCGGCATGTCATAGGCGGCTTTGCAGCGTTCCGCCATTTTCACGCCGATGCGGCCCAGCCCGAAAATGCCCAGGGTCCTGCCCTTGAGTTCACATCCCAGATGCCCGGTGGGGTTGAAGTACCCCCACTCTCCGGTGAGGATGGTTTTGTGTAGAAAAAAGAACTTGCGGGCTGCAGCGATCATGAGGCCGAAGGCGATGTCGGCAGTGGCCTCGCTCATGGCATCCGGGGTGTAGCCCACGGGAATGTTTTTCCGGGTGGCTTCAGGAATGTCGATGTTGTCAAATCCCACGGCAAACTGGGAAATTATGTCCAGATGGGCGCATCGGTCCAGAAACTGTTTGTCGATGCGGTCGGTGAGGGTGCACAGCAGGGCATCGTGATCCTCTGCCTGTTCTGCCAGCTCCGCCGGTGTCATGGGCCGCTTCTTTCCCCAGAAGGTGAGGTGGAACGGTTCTTTTTTGAGCAGGTCCATGCCTGCGGCCGGATATTGCCGGGTGATGAGTATTTTCTGTCCGTTAATCATGATAGAAATCAAATTATGCAAGTATGGACCGGGTGTCAATACCGGAGTGGTTTTTCTGCCCGGACAAGATCAATGCCTGGTAATACAGCCAGCGTGTGCCGGGGTCAGGTTATTTTGACCTGTCATTGACCGGTTCGCGTGCTGCCTCTCTGCGGGTTTTTATCATCTGTTTGGTCTGGTTGATCCGCTTGGTGATCTTGATCTGTCTGGGGCAGGCCTTTGTGCATGCAAAATGGTTTTTGCAGGCCCAGGCCCCGTCCGGGTGATCCAGTACAGGCAGCCGGTCTGCAAACCCCTTGTCCCTGGAGTCGGCAATAAACCGAAATCCCTGTGCCAGGGCTGCCGGACCCAGAAAATCCGGTTTGTCTTCAGGTATGGGGCAGGCAGAATAGCAGGATGCGCATAAAATACAGTTGGTGGCATCGTCAAAGGCCTGCCGCTGCTCAGGCGACTGCACCCGCTCTTTTTCCGGCACCGGTTCATCATTGATCAGATAGGGTTTGACCGCCCGGAACTGCCGGAAAAATTTGCTCTGGTCCACAATGAGGTCCCGCTGTACCGGCAGGTGGCGCAGGGGGGATATCTCCACCACCGCCCCCTCCTGGTCAGCCACATCTTTGACCAGTGTTTTGCAGGCCAGGCCGTCTTTGCCGTTAATCTGCATGGCATCGGACCCGCAGACCCCGTGGGCGCAGCTTTTCCTGAATCCCAACGTGCCGTCCTGGTATTGCTTGATCTGGATCAGGGCATCCAGCAGCCGGTCTGTGGGATCAGCTTCCACTGTATATTCCTGAAAAAAAGGGACGTCATCTGTTTCCGGATTGAACCGCTGAATTTTAAGGATAATTTTCACGTGTCCTCCTTTAATAGGTCCTGGGTTTCGGGTCCCAGATGGATGTATCCACAGGTTTATAGGCCAGATTGACCCTGTTTTCATCAAGAAATGCCAGGGTGTGCTGCAGCCAGGTTTCATCGTCTCTTTCCGGAAAATCCTCCCTGGAATGGGCCCCCCGGCTTTCGGTCCTGGCAGCGGCAGACACCGCCGTCACCAAAGCCAGGTCCAGCAGGTTTTTGAGTTCAATGGTTTCCAGCAGGTCTGTATTAAAGGGCCTGGACCTGTCCTGGACCCGGACGGTGTCATAGATGTCCCTGAGCTGCTGAACCGTTTCAACGGCCTGGTCCATCTGTGCCTGGCTGCGGTAAATGCCCACCTTTTCCATCATCACCGCCTGCATTTCTTCAGAGATGTCACCGCCATGCGGACCGGTGCTGCCGTCGGTCAGCCGGCTGATCCATTGCACTGCCCGGTCTGAGACGTCCGCCGGCAGTTCCGGGACAGCTGCCGTTTTCACATAGTCGCCGATGTGGAGGCCGGCCCGGCGGCCGAATACCACCAGGTCCAGCAGGGAGTTGGTTCCCAGGCGGTTTGCCCCGTGGACAGATACACAGGCGCATTCCCCTGCGGCATACAGGCCGTTGACCACGGTGCCCTTTTCATCGGCCAGGACCCTGCCGTCCAGATCCGTGGGGATGCCGCCCATGGCATAATGGGCGGTGGGCAGCACCGGTATGGCCCCCTGGGAAGGATCCACGCCCAAATAGGTTTTGCAGAAATCCGTGATGTCCGGGAGTTTGGCATTCAGGACCTTGGCCCCCAGGTGGGTGGCATCCAGCTCAACCCAGTCGTCTATCTTCCGGTCACCCCGCATGCCGCGGCCTGCCTGGATTTCCGTCATAATGGCCCTGGACACCATATCCCTGGGGGCAAGATCCAGCAGGGTGGGGGCATAGGTTTTCATGAACGGCTCACCCGCCCGGTTTCTCAGGATGCCCCCTTCCCCCCGCACCGCTTCGGTGATTAAAATGCCCAGACCTTTGATACCGGTGGGGTGGAACTGATAAAACTCCATGTCCTGGAGGGGGATGCCCCGTCTGGCAAGCACGGCCGGACCGTCTCCGGTATTGGCAAATGCATTGGAGGTCACCTTGAAAATCCGGCCGAACCCGCCGGTGGCAAAGAGCACCGCCTTTGCCGCAAAGGTGTGCACCTCGCCGGTGGCCAGTTCAACCGCAACAACCCCTTTGCAGTCCCTGCCCTCCAGGATGACGTCAATGACCTGGAACTCATCGTAAAAAGAGACATTGTTTTTGATACACTGCTGGTAAAGGGTCTGCAGGATCATGTGGCCGGTGCGGTCCGCCGCATAACAGGCCCTGCGCACCGGCCCCTCCCCGAAATTCCGGGTATGCCCCCCGAACCGCCGCTGGTCGATGCGGCCTTCGGACGTCCGGCTGAAGGGCAGCCCCCGGATTTCCAGGTCGTATACCGCCTGGACCGCATCCCGGGCCATAATCAAGGCCGCCTGCTGATCCACCAGGTAATCCCCTCCCTTGACCGTATCAAAGGCGTGCCATTCCGGCTTGTCCTCCTCACGGTTGCCAAGTGCCGCGCTGATGCCGCCCTGGGCAGCACCGGTGTGGCTTCTCACCGGGTACAGTTTCGATAAAACCGCTGTTTTTGCCTTTGCGCTGGTCTCAAGGGCAGCATACAGTCCTGCCCCGCCTGATCCCACAATGATGCATTCAAATGCGTGCTTCAAGACAGACCTCCTTGTGGATAAAAATAAATATGTATTCTATCAAAACCGGCCCGGACCGCAACAGGAGAAATTCAGGTTAAAAATAACGCTGGTTCCTTTCGTGACTGGATGGCTTCTGCAAGCTGGCCTACAGCCGCATTGAAATTTTGATCTGTCATATTCTTTGCCTGTTCCGGGCATGATTTAACACAGGCAAAGCACAGAATACATTTCCACCTGTCAATGTCTGTCACATCACAGGAGTCAATGGCAGCCTCCGGGCAGACCTCGGCGCAGATACCGCACTGGGTGCAGCGTTCTGTGTCTGTTTCCGGTGTAAAGGCTGTTGTTTCCCTGGCTTTTTTCATTTTGTACAGGTTTTCAGGCTGTTTATAGGGGCGGCTGCCAGGGATGTTTAGGGGACCGCATGCTTCCGGAGATGCTGTCTGTTCCAGTTTTTCCCTGATCTGTTTTCCAAAGGTAACGGCTTTTTCTATATCTGCAGCATCCGGCCGTCCAGGTGCCATGGGCCGCTCCGGCAGGGAATATGAATGCTCCGCTATAAAGGCACCCGCTGCCACCGGAACAAATCCCCGGTCCCGGCTGATATCATACAGCTCCAACAATGCATCATCATATTCCCGGTTCCCATATATAACCAAAAGGATTACCGGTTTTCCATCTCCTTTCAGGCGGGTGAACACAGGCACGATGGATTCAGGCAAACGCCCGTAATATACCGGTGCTGCCAGAACCACTGCATCCGCTTCAAAGGAAGACGGAACATTCTTGCGCAATGCTGCATGGGTACAGTCTGTCATCTTTACCACTTCGGGCTGCATAGCTTGAACCACAGCATCCATGATTTTTTTTGTGGTGCCGGTGGGTGAAAAACAAAAACATGAAAGAGATCTGATTTCCATTGGTTTCCTCATATTAAAAGTTAAAGGCCGGTTTCAGGATCGATTTCCGTGTCAACAAACGCTATGGCATTCTGTGTTCTCAATTGTCTTCTTCAGATCCTGTTCAATTTGTCAGGAAAGCGCGTGCTGAAAGATCTTGTCGGTGTCATTACAGGTGTCTGCCAGCTCCAGCACCCGTCTGTGGTGCGTAAAAAGCAGGACCTGGATGCGCCTTGACAGTTGTGCCAGCACCTCCAGGCAGACACGGGTGCGGTGATCATCAAACCCGATAAGGATATCATCCACGACAAAGGGCATGGGTTCACCCTTTTTCAGATGCTGCTCAAGCGTGGCCATACGCAGGGCCAGATAGAGCTGGTCCCGGGATCCGTCACTCATGCCGTCGATGGCCACCTCCTGATCGTCCGGCCGGACACCCAGCAGTACCGGCTTTCCGGAAGCATCCAGTTCATCCCTCAGACCTGCGTAAGAGCCCAGTGTCAGCGTTGAAAACAGTTCACCGGCCCTGCCTAAAACAGGGGCCTGGTTTTCTTTTCTGTACGCTTCTATCTGCTGTTCCAGGATAAGGGAGGCGATCTGGAAACGCAGATACTGCTCGGCATTTTCGGTGATGCTGGAAAGGTGGGCTTCTGCTTCTTCAGACGCGGTGGCTGCCATGGCACTCCCGTCATTCTGCCGGATGTCATGCTGAATGGTCTGCCGCTGGTCCCGCAGCGTGTCTCTCTCGGATTGAAGCTCTCTCAGCTCACTGGATATTCTGTCAATGTCCCCTTCAATGCCGTCAATGTCTGAACGGTTCACCTCCGCTTCCAGCGCTTCAATGCCAAAGCCGTCCCCATTGCGGTTCAGTTCCTGTTCCAGCGCTTCAATCTGTTTCAGCAGGTCCCGTTTGTGGTTTGATTTTTCACCGGCCGCAATCAGTTCCTCAAGCGTATCCACCCCGGCCCGGGTTTTCAGTTCACTGATTTTTTCCTGTGACTGGCGGATGGTGATGGTGACATCTCTGATTTCCTGGTTTTTTTCATCCAGCTGGTCTTTGATTTTGATCAAACTTGCCCGGGCTTCCCGGGCCACATTCAGGTCCCGATGGAGCTGGGCGGCAATTGTCAATGTATCTTGGTTCTCTGTCTTTATTCCGATACTGCCGGCAAATTCGTGAACTTTTCTGTCAAATTCCTCTTTGACCTTGTCCATGCCGTAAATTCTTTTGCGCAGCTCTTCAGACTGATCAAACTTTTTAAAGAACGACACCAGGTGATCAAAGGTTTCCATGGCGGTTTCCGGGTGGGTATCCGGCTTCAGGCCCAGGCAGGAGATGGCTTTTTCCCACTCACCTGTCCAGGTGATCAAACCGGTTTCAACCGCTTTCAGGTCATCTTGGGTCCGCTTCAGCCGGATGTGCAGGTCTTTCAGTGAATCTGCAATTTTATGACTTCTGTCCCGGGCTTCCTGCTCTGTTTCGATTCGCTGTTCACAGATTGAAATCAGTGCTTCAAGGCTCTTTCCCTGAATTTTTGCCGACGGATCAAACCCGGTGATCTGCAGTGCCATCGATCTCTTCAGATGATCACATTCTTCCCGCAGTTTTTTTTCTCTGGCGGAGACCTCCTTTGCCGCATGAATCTTTTCGATCAGTCGTTCAGCTTTCAGCACCCACTGCTTCATTTCCCGGGGGGTGCCGGCCGCAACATGCAGCGGTTTCCAAATGACGGCCCATCGGGTGTCCAGATCCGCCTGGGCTTCTTTTGTCTTTTCGAGAATCGTTGAGAGGTCAGCGATTCGAAACGTCATGTGATCAATTTTTGCTTCCAGATTCGCCCGTTTTACCACCTGGTCCGCATCCAGTCTCAGGCGGTCGGATATATGGTCTGCCAGCGCAACTTTTTTTTCATACACCGCCGGCAAATCAGATCCGGATGTATATGCCTGTACACGGCCGCCGATATCGCGCTGCTCGATATAGGTCTGTTTGATCAAGGCCCATCCCTGGTCACGGTCCTTCCGGGATGCCTCCAGGTCGGCAATTTTGGGCACATCTTCCTTTAACAGCAGCGCTTTTAACTCCTGTTCCGCCTGCCTTTTTTCCGCTTCGATCTCCTGTTTTTTTTGGGATGCGGTTCTGGATTGCTCCATGAGGTCATCGCTTTCTTTTTCAAACCGGTCCAGGGTTTCAGCAACCGGCAGCCCCATGGATAACAGGGCGTCTGCATCCCCGTGAAAGTTCCCCAGTCCTGCAAATGTGTTTTCACAGGCAGCTTTTTCCTGTACCGCCTGTGTTGTCATGTCATTGAGGCGCTGCTCGATGTCGCCGGCTTTGCGTGCTGACGCAACGGCCGCTTTCAACTCCGTCAAATCGATGTCACCTGCCGGCAGGGTTTCCAGTCTGCTTTCAAGCGATTTTATTTCGTCCTGGAGATCCTTTACTGCGGATTTGTATCCATCCTGTTTCTGGATGAGCAAACTTTTTTTCCGGGCCAGTTCCGAGATCCATTTTTTATTGTTGAGAAACGGCCTGAGATGATCGGCGTCATCCAGACCCATGTCCGGCCGGATCCCCTTGAGCAGGGTTTGGGCTTCATTTCTCAGCAGCCGCCGTTTTCCATCCTGACCGGGCCGGTCTGCCAGGGTCTTTTCAACCGCACCGAGTTCTTTGTAGAGCCGTGA
>JAABSB010000012.1 GCA_011390615.1 Desulfotignum sp.
CAGTGAGATCGATCGATACGGTGTCATCAAAGAACTTTTCCGCATTCGATTGATAATAGTCAAGCGTCTCTTTTTGCAGGTCAGAATTCTGTGCCATGGCCTTCAGTTCTATTCTCTCCCGGAGTCAGATGTTTCATGGTACCGGACAACCGGATTGTTCCTTTTGGGGGCCCGGAAATATTTGAATTTTGGAAAGCCGACCATCAATGCCCCATGGCAGGAGTGGTTTTCAGGAAAGGATAAAAATTCTGCAAGGGCCGGCCACTGGCTGGCCGCATAGTTGACATATCCGGCCCAGCAGGACCCCAGGCCGAACCCGGGCAGGGCCAGTTCCAGGTAGGCCAGTGCCGTATGGCAGTCGGCGGCGGCGCTGCCGAATTCCTTTGAGGCATGGGCGAACACCAGCTGGGGGGCATCCCGGCAGATCCTGTCACTGCCCTGTTCCCAGTGCTGGATCAGGGTCTGCATATTGAACGTCAGCGCGATTTCCGGGTGGGTCTTTACCACGGACCGCATCCATTCAATCACATGGGCCGCGATGGTTTTCACATCCTCTTTGTTGTCAACCACCAGCCATCGAACCTCCTGTCGGTTGCTGCCTGTGGGCGCACAACAGGCAATGCCGAGCGCTTTTTTAAACAGGTCCCTGGGAACCGGTTTGTCCCGGTACCGCCTGACCGCCCTGCGGGACCGCAAAAAATGCTCGGTGTGTGCGGCATCCAGGGCCAGGTCTTTGTTGAGGGGCATGCAGTCTTCCGGGGACAGAAATTTCAGGGTGAGGGCTCCCCGGGGGCACACGGCCACACAATGCCCGCACCGGATACAGATCTCTTCGGCGCCTGCTGCGGGAACCGGTCCGTTGTCGGTCATTTCAATAATATGGGCCGGGCATTCCAGGGCGCAGATGCCGTCTTTGTCGCATTTTTCATTGTCAATGGTAAACAGGGTCATATTTACTCCAGTCCGGATTTTCCGTGTGTATGTTGGAAAGGGTTCGGGAAATCCGCCCACGGTCATCAACCGGTCAAATGCCTCCTTGGCGGTCCCGGCCGTAATCCCAGTTGAAGTATCTTCCGGAAAACCCGGCAGTGTCAAGGATGTGCTGGGCCAGGAAGGTTTTTCCCACCTGGCGGGGGCCGCCGATGAATACCATTTTACGTTCCAGGTCCTGCAGGATATCATTATGGATGTATCGCATATGGCTATTTTAACCGTTATTCCAAAACAGTCAAGGCTATTTTGGAACAGCAGTTAAAACAGCCGGGCAGACATCCGGTGTTCTTTCTAACCCATTGGGTGAACAATGCAACGGAAAATTCCGATTAACCGGAGAAAGACACAAGCATGTCAGGCGGCAGTGATTTTATGAAATGGGCATCATTATTCATCCATCCGTGTTTGTCGCCCCCTCGGCCCAGATCATCGGCAATGTCCGCATCGGCAAAGATTCTTCCGTCTGGTTTCAGACGGTCATCCGGGGAGATCTGGACACGATCACCATTGGTGAAAAAACCAATATTCAGGATCTGTGCATGTGCCACGCGGATGAAGGCATTCCCCTGACCATCGGCCATGGCATCACCATCGGCCACAGAAGTGTGATCCACGGATGTACCATTGAAGACGGCTGCCTTGTCGGCATGGGTGCTGTCATCATGAACCATGCCGTGATCGGAGAAGGCTCTGTTATAGCAGCCGGCGCGGTTGTGCTGGAAAAAACCGTGATTCCGCCGTGTTCCCTTGTAACCGGTTCCCCGGGAAAGGTAAAAAAGATCTATGATAATCCGGAACAGCTTGCCGAAAGCATCCATGCCATGTCTGAAAGCTATCTGGATAGCGCGAGGGCATTTCTGTCCCCCGGCTCTTTTTATGAAATAAAATGAATCTGGACGTGGTTTTTCAGTTGTTCACCATGGAACCGGACAACCGGATGGTTCTTTTTTGATGCCCGGTATTGGCAAACCAGGCTGGTGTTTTTTCCCGGGGAACGGTATTATATCAGGGCTGTCTGTTGAACCGGGAAACAATGGAGGAGGACCATGCTGCCTGTGCTGCTGTCTCTGGGAATTGTGTATCTGCTGGCCCTGGGTGCCGGCCGGATCAGTGCGTCTCTGGGGATTCCCCGGGTCACCGGTTATCTGGCGGCGGGCGTGGCTGCCGGCCCCTCAGTGAGCGGCATGCTGGGCCTACCCGGGGTGATTACCACAGGGCAGTTTCATGCACTGATTCCTGTACATGATATGATTCTGGGGTTGATTGTTTTTACCATCGGCGGCAGTTTCAGCCTGAAGGCGGTGCGGAAAATCGGATCAGGACTGTTTCTCATCAGTGCCTTTGAAATCGGGCTTACCGCCCTGCTGGTGGGCGCCGGCACCTATTTGCTGAGCCGGTCCGTTCTGGTGGCCGGGTTTCTGGCGGTGATGTCCGTCACCACGGCACCGGCCGCCACCCAGATGGTCATACGGGAGTGTCAGTCTGAAGGCCGGTTGACCGACACTATCCTTCCCTTGATCGGCATCAACAACCTGGTGGCCATTGTCGCTTTCATCCTCCTGGGCAACAGTCTGCCCGATGCGGCTGGATCTGTTTCAAGAACGGTTTATCAGATTGCTGTCCCTGTGGGTCTGGGCATCGGCACCGGCCTTTTGGTTGCTGTGATGGATCAGCGGCTGACCCGCCTGGTGGACCGGCAGATTCTGGTTCTTGCCGCTGTTTTCATTGCCGTGGGCACGGCCGCTTTTCTGGATGTATCTGCCATGCTGGCCACCCTTTTTGCCGGTGTCGCCACTGTCAACGCTTCCCCGTTCGGCCGCCGGACCATCAAAGATCTGTCAGCCGTTGATTACCCTTTGTATGTCCTGTTTTTCATCATGGCCGGTGCGGAACTTCATCTGGAATCCCTGGTTCATATGGGATGGATCGGTGCGGTGTATGTGGTTTTGCGGAGTGTGGGAAAATATGCCGGCTGCACATTGGGGGCATTTGCCGCCGGGGCATCCCATGTCCGGAAAAAATGGCTGGGGCCTGCCATGCTGGCCCAGGCGGGTTTGGCCATCGGCCTTGCCGGGACCCTGGCCCGGTCCTGGCCCGGCCCCGGGCAGAGCATCCAGACGGTCGTTCTGGCGGCAGTGGTGGTGTTCGAGGTGGCCGGGCCTTTTCTGACGCGGTGGTCCCTGGTGAATGCTGGAGAGGTGACCGTGTTCAATCTCATGGCCCTGCGGAGTCCGGTGGGGTTCACCGAGGGCCTGGGCCAGGCAGTGCACCAGGTAAAGGATGCCTTTGGGGTCGCCCTTTCCGGGGCTGCAAACCACCGGGCCGGTATCCGCGTCTCCCACATCATGCGGCGGAATGTGGAGGTGATTTTCAATGACACCCCGTTTGATGAGGTTCTGAAAGCACTGGGGCATTCCCGCTACGATCAGCTGCCCGTGGTCAACAGGCAGAATGAGCTGTTGGGGGTGATCAAATATGCCGATATCGCCGGAACCCTTTTTGAACCAGGCCTCCGGCATATCGTGGTGGCCGGGGACATCACCACGCGCATCACCCTGAAGCTGACACCGGACGACACCATTGAAACCGCCATGGAGGCCCTCAAAAAACATCCCAGCAACACCTGGCTTGTGGTGGTGGACAAAGATGATCCCAAAAAGCTTTTGGGCATGGTACGGCACAATGATGTATTGTCCACGCACCTGTACCAGGACACGGAATCAAACAGCCGTTGACCCGCTTCGGAGGAAATAGGTCATTGGGTCCACGATTTGAAGGTTGCCCCGGGAAAAGGGGTGTCGCAGGCGGGCCACAATCTGGGTGGCTCTGGGGGGATTGAATTTTTCCAGGTAATAGGCCAGGTGGGGGGAAACTGTGTCCTCGGACAGTTTCTGGTTTCATGCTGCAATCCTTTTATTATGCACCCAAGTAAATTATATGCAGACATTTCAATAATTGTTAACCGCTGATTCCGTTCAAAAACGGTTTTCATTTATGATCTGTTGTCTACAGTAGTTTAGGATGATCTTGAACGGCATTTTGCCATGTCTATTGGGAAACCCTTGCGGTATGACCGGATTTGTGCATATAAAAACAGTCTGATTTGAAAAATGGATGGGATGAAATATGCTGATAAATACATTTATACATATACCGGGGGTCGGAGCGGTCACGGAGAAACGGTTGTGGTCGGCGGGGCTGCTGGACTGGCACCAGGTTGATTCGGCCGGTTCCCGTGATATTCCTGCGAAAAGCCTGATGCGCATTGCCGCCTGTATGGCGGAATCCTGTGAGCATCTGGACAAAAACAACCCGGCTTATTTTGCGGATCATCTGCCGGCCGGGGAACACTGGCGGTTTTTTCCGCAATTTAGGAAAACCACGGCATTCATCGATATTGAAACAACGGGCATGGAGATGTTCGGAAGCGAGATTACCACCATTGCCCTGTATGACGGTGAATCGATCAGATATTATGTTCAGGGGCAGAACCTGGATGCGTTTATGGATGATATTGAAAAATACAACGTGATCGTCACATACAACGGCAAAACATTTGATGTCCCCTTTATCGAGAAGTATTTCCGCATCCGGTTGAACCATGCGCATATCGATTTGCGATATGTCCTGAAAAGCCTGGGGTTCAGCGGCGGACTGAAGCTGTGTGAAAAGGCCCTGGGGCTGGACCGGGGGGATCTGGACGGGGTGGACGGCTTTTTTGCAGTCCTGTTATGGCGGGAGTTTGAGCAGACCGGCAATATCAAAGTCCTGGAAACCCTGCTGGCATACAATATCGAGGATGTGGTGAATTTGGAAACCCTGATGGTCACGGCATACAACATGAAACTCAAGGATACGCCTTTCAGCCGGACCCATGCGCTGCCCTTGCCCGAAATGCCGGACATACCGTTCAAACCGGATCTTTCTATCATAGAGAGGCTCAGGCAAAAATTCCCGTTTTTCTGATAAAAAGACACAAAAGGTGATCTATCTGATTCTGCTGGGGGTCAAGAACTGGCGGCAGTCTGTCCAGGATATGGAAATGACTCATACAGGCCTGCCTGTCTCACCGGTCACTGCTATGGTTAAAACAGCAGGGCAGGCCGCCTGCGTTCTTTCTTACACATTGGGTGAACGATAGGGTTTGTATGTCAATCATTGGATCTTTCTTTCCGTTCATTGTCGATGAACGTGTCCACAGCCTCAGGTGTAGTTCCGATGGGTGCCCGGAAATATCTGACTTTTGGGAATCCTGCCATCAGTGCC
The DNA here is from genome assembly GCA_011390615.1 of Desulfotignum sp. GTDB lineage: Bacteria > Desulfobacterota > Desulfobacteria > Desulfobacterales > Desulfobacteraceae > Desulfotignum. The sequence continues at coordinate 5,260 of JAABSB010000012.1, forward strand.
CCATGGCAGGAGCAGTGTCGCTGTTTTGGCGTGGTAGACCCGGTGGTCCAGGAGGCAGGGGCAAACCCGGGGTATGGAGATGACTGGAATTCCCCTTCCATAGCCGAAGGCTTGGTGGTGGATGGATAGGCGGCATTGCTTATTGTCCCTGGTTCTGGATGTACTGTTTGATCACATCTATCGGAGCACCCCCAGAAGACAATAAGCAATATGCCCGGGTCCAGAGAACTGGCTTACTGTAAAACTTGGCCAAATGTCCCTGATAATTTTTTCTGACCAGTCGGCTTGAAACTGTTTTGAGATTATTGATGAATTTGGACAGGTCGATATTGGGGTATGCCGCAAACAGAATATGGATGTGGTCGGCTTCGCCGCCAAACTCAATCAAATCCACATCCCATTTTTGACAGATATTTTCTGTGACTTTTTCCAAATACTTCAAAATTTCATCGGTAAAGCACTTGTGCCGGTATTTTGTCACTAACACCAAATTATATTTCAGATCAAATAAACAGTGATGATGTGAATGTAATTTCATAATACTATCTTTCATAAATTGATTATAAATTAACTTTACACTAAGCTTAATGTATGATATGAAACTTGTCAAGATGGAAACAATCATGGCCTATAAATACCCGATTTATCCGACCAGAATCCAAGCTGAAGAATGAATTCTCCATATGCCGTCATCTGTTCAATTGGAACCTGGAAGAAATGATCAATGCATATAAGGGCCATGGGGAAACCATCTCATACAGCCAGCAGTAAAAGGCATTGCCTGGGCATTGATATGGGATTGATTAATTCCTGGTATGATTCTGATGTATATTCCGTCCCGGCCCCGAAGTATCTACGTCAGAGTGAAAAGAAGTTGAAGCGGTTACAGGCTCGACTTTCTCGGGCCAAGGCGCAGAAGGATTGGCCCCGGGTCCTGAACCGGGACCACAATGCCGCTATCAATATTTTGACCCTGGGCTAACAGGGTCAGGACTGTCAGGCCCAAGAAGCCCCCCACTAAAGCCGAAGGTCATCCCTGTGGGATAGCGGTAGCTTAGTGGCGGGAGTAGGCACGACCCTGCAAATATGATCATTAAAAACATAACAGGAGGAAATGCTTATCATGAAAAATTTTTGTAGCTTGTTTGTTTGTGTTGTGTTGATAATTCCGGTTTTGTGTTATGCATCAGACTGGGATTTAGATGCTGATGGAGATGTGGATGGAAAAGATGTGTATCTATTGACAGGTGCTTTTTCATCAGATCATCTTGAGCCGTTTGCCGCAGTGTTTGGCAGTGTAGAAACAACCTGTGGCGCTTATGTCGCCCCTGGTGGGGTATGGAAGGAATTTGACTGCTACAACCTGGCAGCCGTTGGCAGGGATTTAGGCCATAATCCATTCATACCGTCCTGGAGCCTTATCGGAGGTTATTGGCAGTGGGGCAGGAAGGGGCCTGATCCCAGCGATTGGCATGATATTAATACGGAGCATTTTGCCCATGGACCTACTGGGCCAGGTGATGGGGAAACAAACGAAGGTGAGATCAGTGGATGGGACCAAACAAATGCTCCCGATGGTGCCTGGTCTGGTAATGACAAGACTGACGATGATCCTTGCCTTGACGGGTTCAGGGTGCCTAGCATTGCCCAGTGGATGGGAGTAATTACTAACAACATTCAGACCACCGTGGGGACGTGGACAAACAGTGCGACTAACTACAGCAGTGCCCTGATTTTTGGCACCGAGCTGATGTTGCCGGCCGCCGGCAGCCGCTACTACACCAGCAGCGGGGCGTTGAGCAGCCGTGGCGACAACGGCTTCTACTGGAGTGGTTCAGAGTACTCCGGCACCTACGGCGCATGGGGCATGTACTTCAGCAGTTCGAACGTCGGCGCGGGCAGCGGCGGCTTCCGCCAGGACGGTCACTCTGTCCGTTGTGTCGCAGAATAATCTGACTATTTGACCATTCAACAATTGCGGCAATGCTTTGCCCAGGTATAAAGGCAGAAAAAGCAGTGTGTAATCAGCCGTTTCAATGCTGTTTTCCGTACTGATTCGGTGGAGAATTTTCTGAAGGCCCTGAGGATTCAGCATTTGGTAAGGAGATCGAATCAATGAAATTTGTCATCGCACAGATGCTGCACGAGTCACATACATTTATACCGCAATTGACAACACTTGGGGATTTTAATCCGCTGGGGGGCGGTGTGCCGTTTGAGGGGGAAAATGCAATGGCTGCCCTGCGGGGGAGAAACAGCGGCGCCACTGCATTTCTTGACCTTGCGGAAAGCACCGGTGCAGACGTTGTCGTGCCCATTGCCGGTCAGGCCTTGCCGTCAGGGCCTGTTGAGAATTCTGCCTTTGAATATTTTTGTGAAAAAATTACAGCCGCTGTCAAAAAAGGATGTGATGCCGTGCTGCTTGATCTGCACGGGGCCATGGCGACCCCCGGTTATCCGGATGCAGAAGGAGAACTGCTGTACCGCATCCGCAGTATCGCCCCCGAAATTCCCATTGCCCTGGCACTCGATTTTCACTGCATCATCACACCGAAAATGGTCGATAATGCAACGGTGATCTCAATTTACCGGACCACCCCGCATATTGATATGTATGAAACAGGGCAACGCGCAGGGGGAACACTGCTCAACCATCTCAGGGGGAAGTGTGAAGCGGTCACGGTTGCAAGGCGGATTCCCCTGATGGCAAGCCTGGAAAATATGGGTAACGACACACCACCGATGAAACAGTTGCTCGAGATGCTGCAGCAGATGGAAGCAGATCATTCGGAGATCCTTAACGCCGGTCTTTCAGGCGGACATCCTTTTTCAGACATTGCACCGGGCGGTATGACAGCCGTCTTCGTTACAGACAAAAATCCTGAGAAAGGTGCCGCAGCAGCTGAAAAACTGCTGAAAACAGCATGGGACAGCCGCAATGATTTGATCTATCAGTTAGAACCTATCCGGAAGTCACTGAAACATGCCAAAAGTCTGGATGAGGGACCGGTCATCATGGTTGACTCGGGTGACATCCCTTCATCCGGTGGATACGGCGCTGACATGACGGTTCTCAAAGAGGCGGTAGCCATGGGTTTTGCGGATATGGCCGTGGGACCGGTCTTTGACCCGGTATCTGCCCGGACCATGTTCGCGGCCGGGGTCGGCAGCGAGGTGACACTGGCACTCGGGGGGAAAACGCAAGTACCGCTCCTCAACTATGTGAGCGAACCCATGCAGATCAGCGGGATGGTAAGGGCGGTTTCCGATGCGCCGATTACTCTGACCGGACCCATGCTCAAAGGGTTGACCATCTCCCTGGGCCGCATGGCCGTTCTATCCACAGGGTCCATCGAGATTATGGTAACGGAAAAAAGAGGGGAAGCGATCGATCTTGGCATCCTGGCACACATGGGAATCAATCCGTCAGAAAAGAAGTATATGCTGATCAAATCCAGGCAGCATTTCCGGGCGGCGTTCGGTCCCATTGCCAGACACATGTTATGGGTCTGTGGTCCCGGTCCGACCTGTTCCGATGTGACCGGATTTCCATTTGAGCACATTGAAAGACCCGTGTTCCCCCTGGACGAAGATGTCCGGTTTCGTCTGGACAGGCTTGGAAAATGGTAAGATTTTCGGCTCTTTTTGACCTGGTCGGCAGTGCATTGTTAACAGCAGGATGGAGGAGATATGGTTCAGCAGTCTTTTATGCCGTTTTTCGCACCCTTTGGGTGGCTTGCCGTGATGTTGCTGATTGGCGTAATTCTCAGGGCAAAGGTTGGCTTTTTCCAGCGGTTTTTATTTCCGGCAGCCATTATCGGCGGACTGGTCGGCTTTATCGTTAAAAGTGCCGGATGGTGTGACATCCCTTATGAGACCTTTGTCAGCTTTGCTATCCACCTGTTCACAATCAGTTTTATTTCCATCGGATTGACAGGAACAGATGAGGCGGCAGCCAGCCACAGCGGTTCGATGCGCAAGAGTATTGTCCGCGGCATGCTCTGGATGGCCTGTGTTTACGTTGCCATGATTGCGATCCAGGGCCTTGTCGGCGGATCTGCCATCTATCTGTCCAACCTCATAACCGGCAACCCGATCTGGCCGGGCTTAGGCATGCTGGTCGGAACCGGCTTTGCCCAGGGACCTGGACAAACCGTTGCACTGGCCGCTGTCTGGGAAAACTCCTTCCACATAAAGGATGCTGTCTCAATCGGACTCTGCTTTACTGCAATCGGCTTCTTCATCGCCAGTCTGGTGGGGGTGCCCCTGGCCAACTGGGGGGTTCGCAACGGACTGACCACAACAAAGGCCGGAGCGCTTTCCAGGGATATCCTGAAAGGGCTGCATCCCAGGAAGAAAGGAGATCCCGCTGGAAAACTGACCACCCACTCCAGTAACGCCGACGGCCTTGCCTTTCAACTGTCCATTGTCCTGGCTGTCTATATACTGACCTATTTTGAATGTCAGCTCATGGAATCATTGCTGCCGGGACCGATCAAGGCCCTGGCATTCGGGTTGATGTTTCTGTGGGGGATGTTCACTGCCATCATCATCCGCTGGCTTCTCGGGAAAATGGGTCTGACAGATTATATTGATAACAATGTCCAGCGGCGTATAACCGGCGTTTCGGTGGATTTCATGATTATCGCCACGCTGACCGGAGTCAAGGTCACTGCCATCTGGGGGAACATTATCCCGATTCTGCTGGTGTCTTTGACTGCCGGCCTGGTTACCTTTGGTTTTATTCTTTATTTCGGACGAAGAATGGAGGAGTACGGTTTTGAGCGGATGCTGGCCATTTTTGGTACTGCGACAGGCACAGGTGCCAGCGGGCTGATGCTGCTCAGGATCGTGGATCCGGATTTCAAATCCCCGGCCGCAGCCGAACTGGGGTTATATAATGCGTTTGCCCTGGTTCTGCTCCCGCTTACCCTGGTGATCTTTCCGCTGCCGCAGATGAATGTCCTTATCCTGTTTGCCGTACTGACAGGGTATGCGCTGGCAGCTGTGGCCGGGCTGAAACTGTTCGGGTTCTGGAAGGCAAGGAGCTGGTAACTGACCAGCAAAATCTTCCGGCCGCCGGTGAGATGGCCGGCACAATGGGAGGAAAATGGCTTAAGGAGTCTGCCTGTGAATGATTTCAATGTGTTTATGGATGAACTGCCCCTGTGGTCGGCACCGTTCGGCCTGAAGCTGCTGGATATGCTGCGTTTCAGAAAGCATGTCACGGTGCTGGATATCGGGTGCGGGGAAGGGTTTCCCATCATCGAGATCGCATCCAGGTTCGGGGAAACCAGCCGGTGCATCGGGCTGGACCCGCTGGCAGGACCATTGAAACGGCTGTCCTTTAAAAAACAGGTGTACGGCCTGCCCGGGGTTTATGCTGTGCAGGGGGCGGTAGAGGCCTTGCCATTTGCGGATCGTTCGGTGGACCTGGTGGTGTCCAACAACGGCACCAATAATGTGGCGGATGTTCACAAGACTTTCATGGAGTGCCGCAGGATTATGAAGCCGGGGGGCCAGCTGGTGATTGCCGTGAATACCGAGCAGACCATGACCGAGTTCTACCAATTGTTTGAAGCGGTTCTTCTGGAGCAGGGCCTGGCTGAATCCATGGCGAAAATAAAGGACCAGATCCGCAGAAAACGGCTTTCCAGAACGGAGTTGGAATCTGTGCTGCACACCTGTGGATTTGGGGTCCGGCAGGTGATCAAGGACCGGTTTTCCATGCGGTTTGTTGACGGCACAACTTTGTTTCAGCATTATCTGATCCGGAATTTTTTTCTGGATGGCTGGAAAAGTCTGGTGCCACCGGACAGGCAGGAGGAAATCTTTGCCCGGATCGAAGCACGCCTGAACAAGACGGCAGGTGAGAAAGGCCATGTCAGCCTGACCATCCCGTATATGGTTCTGGACGGGTTCCCGGTTTTCTGATAAAAGGCACAAAGCAGTATGCAACCATATTTTTTTCAGGAATATTGATCCATGATGCAGTTGGGTACGTGGTTTACCTTTTTTGTGATGATGACAGCCATTGCCTATACCCCGGGGCCCATGACCATGTTTGCCATGTCTTCCAGTGTAAAACATGGGTTATACCGGACTTTGCCGGGCATTTTCGGTGGTTCGGCAGCCTATATGATCCAGATGGTCGTGGTGTACCTGGGGCTCGGGGTGATTGTCCAGAACTCCACGGTTGTCTTCAACACCATCAAGTGGGTGGGGGTCATCTACCTGATCCTGCTGGGGCTCAAGAACTGGCGGCAGTCTGTCCAGGATATGGAGATGACACATAACGGCCTGCCAGTCTCCCCGGTCAAGCAGTTTTCTCTGGGGTGTGCCACGGGCATGTCCAACCCGAAGTCCATTCTGGTGTTCACTGTTCTGTTTCCCCAGTTTATCCATCCGGATCATTACACCGCCCATTTTGCTGTTCTGGCAGCCAGTTTCTTCGTCATCCAGGGCAGCAGCGCTCTGGCCTATGCCCTGTTCGGCGCACGGGTGTTCAAGTGGCTGCGGCAACGGCAACTGGTCCATGTTCAGAACCGTATCACGGCGGTGATCCTCTTTTGCGCCGGCGGGATACTGGCGGTCAGTAAAAAATAGGCGGCCGGATCTCCGGGCGTTTCCTCTGGACCGGGTCATGAACGGATCAGATTTTCCCAACATTGCCTATGCCTGGGACCGGGAACTCAAGTGGCTGGCCGTTTCCGGCAAATATTTCAAGTCACTTTTGCCGGTTTCTAATTGACAAGAAATAGGATCTTATCCTATCTTGGTTTTGACATTAAAACCTGTGGATAACAAATTTCAATGTCAAAACTACCAAGCAAGGAGGTAATATATGGCAGAAAAATCCACTGTGGGATGCAAGCGCCCTTCGGCCAAAATTGAGAAAAATCCTGAAGAAAGGCCTCAACCCGATACACCTGTGTCACAAGGAGAACACCACATGATTCAGATCGGACAAAAAGCGCCGGACTTCACTGCTCCGGCCTATTTCAACAATGAATTCACAGAAGTCAAACTGTCAGATCACCTGGGAAAATGGGTTGTCCTGTGCTTTTATCCCGGTGATTTTACCTTTGTCTGAGCCACTGAAATCTCGGCGGTCGCCGAGAAAAATGCAGAATTCGAAGCCCTGGACGTCCAGATGCTTTCCATGAGCGTTGACAGCATGTTTGTCCACAAAATGTGGGTGGACAAAGAACTGTCCAAAATGGTTACCGCTAAAACCGTTCCTTTTCCCATGCTCTCCGACGGCGGCGGCAGTATCGGAAAAATGTACGGGGTATACGACCAGGATGAGGGCGTGGATATCCGGGGCCGGTTCCTGATCGATCCGGACGGCATTATTCAGGCGTATGAAATGGTTGCCCCCCCGGTCGGACGGAATATCCCCGAAACCCTGCGCCAGATTCAGGCATTTCAGCTGGTCCGTGAAGGCAAAGGCACCAAGGCGACACCTTCTGGATGGAGACCGGGTAAAACCGTTCTGGAACCCGGACCCGATCTAGTAGGCAATGTCTGGAAAGTGTGGACCGTGGACAAGGCATTTGATTGACATTGAACCTGACACAGGTACGCGCATGGTACCTGTGTCAGACAACAAACCCTTATACGACCGCACCCCCAGTGTTCATCTTGTTCAATTTTGGGGAGAGACATTTTTTTGGAATCTTCATCAGGATGATTTGATGATATCCCTGGCAACGGTAAATTTTTCGATTTTCTTTTCATCAACCGCCACACCCATGCCGGGGGTGTCCGGCACATCCACGGTGCTGTCGGGGTTCAAAGACATCTGGGGAACAATGATATCGTCGCTCAGATAATACCGGGGCGGGATGAGATCATTGTGATAGGTGCAGTTGTCAAGGCTGGCCATGGCCAGGCCATAGGTCAGTGCCAGCCCGGTTTCAATCATCTGTCCGACCCAGCAGCCGATATTATATTTTTTTGCCGTGTCATGGATGGCCAGAGAGGGGGACAACCCACCGCACCGTCCCTGTTTAATGTTGATGATCCGGCAGGCGTTCATCAGTCCGGCCATATCTGCGGTATAGGGGCTGGTGATGGATTCATCCAGGCATATCGGCGTGTTGATGGCCGCCTGGAGGCGGGCATGGTAATACAGATCCTCCCATGTCAGGGGCTGTTCGATCATGGTCAGGTTAAACCGGTCCAGGGCAATTAGAATATCCCGGTCATCCGGCCAGGCATAATCGGTATTGGCATCCACCATCAACAGCAGGTCCGGATAGGCATTCCGGACTTTTTCAAGCACCTGGACATCCCAGCCGTGGCTGATTTTCAGTTTTATCCGGTTGAATCCATATGCCAGGTATTGCGCGATCAGATCCAGCAGCTTTTCCACGGAATCCTGAATCCCGATGCCGTGGCCCACCGGGATCCGGGACCTGGTTCCCCCCAGCAGTCCTGCAATGGATACATTCTCTTTCAAAGAGTTCAGTGCCCAGACGGCATTTTCCAGGCCTGCCTTGGCCATGTTGTGCCCTTTGAACCGGCCGGCCAGGTTCCAGAAATCCGCTGGAGAGTGCAGCGCTTTTCCCATGACCGCCGGCAGGATAACGTTTTTGAGGATGGTTCGCACCGTTCCCGGGGTTTCATAGGTGGAAAAGGGGATGTCCTTGCATACGCATTCACTGAATACGGCAGCATCTTTTGTGAACACCTTGAGAACAATTTTGTCCAGGCAGGTGTTTTTCTGGTAACTGGTCTGATACGGCAGACGTAATGGTATCTGCACATGGATGATGTCCACCCGGTCGATAATCATGACAATTTCCCTGGGGCGGGAGATGGTCCCGAAGCAGGCACCATCTCCCCCCTGGCTGGTGTGTTATGGTTACATATCCCAGTGTGCGATTTTGAGCAGCAGGGTTTCATTGATGGGCAGCTTCAGGCGCAGGTTTTTGGCAGCCCCGTATATGGAGTTAACTGTGCTGATGGGCATCCAGTACACATTTTCAATGATGCGTTTCTGGGCTTTTTCGTAGAGCGCCCGTCGTTTTTCCCTGTCAAAGGAAAACCGTGCCTCTTCTATCCAGGCAGCCAATTCAGCATCGCCGGTATAATTTTTTCTGGACCCTTCACCAAACCAGATGGGCAGGGTACCGTCCGCATCCAGGAGCATGTAGCTGGCCCATCCGAAATTGCCGACATCTTTGGCCCTGCCGCCGTCCCGCACCTCTATGGCCTGGCCGATATTGCCCCTGAAATCCTTGAGAAGCAATGTGATCCCCACTTTTTTGAGAAAACCCATGGCCGCGGAATTGAACTGGTGCTGGATGGGGTAATAATACATCACCTCCATTTCAAATCCGTTTTCATACCCGGCTTCTTTCAGCAGCTGTCTGGCTTTTTCCGGGTTGTATGCAAGGCCTTCAAGGTCCGGGGTGTAGCCGAAATCAAATGGGCTCAGGGGGGAGTTGATGAGCTCTGCATGCCCCTGGAACATGGTGTCGATGATTGCCTGGCGGTCAATGGCATGCCAGATGGCCTGGCGGACCCGCTTGTCCTGAACCGGGCTTTTGCCTGCCCGGCCCAGGGTGTCGAACTGCCAGAAATTGATGCGGTGGGAAGGGGTTTCCAGCACCTTGGTCCTGGGGTTTTTCTCCACCAGGGCCACTTTGTCCGGATCCAGTTTCGAGATCAGGTGCACGTTGCCGGATATCAGTTCGGCAATCCGGGTGGACTGCTCTGGAATGACCCGGATGGTAATATTTTTGATCTTGGGAAGTCCGTCCACCCAGTAGGTGTCATTGGCGGTCAGCACAAGCTGTGATCCCTTGTCCCACTTGACCATTTTATAAGGGCCGGTGCCCATGGCAACGTGTGCCACTTCCTGGCCCTGGTTTTTTTTACCGAATTCCGGTTCATAGGGGAAAAATGTGCAGAAGCGCTCCAGAATCAGCGGATAGGGCCCGGTGGTGTGAACCCTGAAATGCAGATCATCGATGATCTCCACGTCCTTGATAAATGTATAGGCACCCCGGAGCTTGGATTTCATGTCCGGGTTCAGTATCCAGTCCATGATGGTAAACCGGACGGCTTCCGATGTGAGGGGTTTTCCGTTGTGAAAGGTCACACCCGGCTGAAGGGCAAATTCCCAGGTTGTGTCATCCAGCCGTTTCCAGGAACGGGCCAGGCCGGGTTTGATGGACAGATCATCCAGGTCTCTTTCCACCAGGGAATCGGACACCATGTGATAGATATTGGTGAGGTTCAAAGAGGTGGTGGCATAAATGTCCATGGTGGGAATCTTGGTGCTGACCGCCCAGATCAGTGTATCATTTTTGGCTGCACCGGCCGGACCGGCAACCAGTCCCCAGAAAATGGCGGCTGTCAGGATGATCCCGAAAATTTTACAGGCTTTCATGGTGTTTTCTCCTCTTCTGTTGCGTTGATTTATCGACTTGTCACAGCCGGTGGTCAGGTCACCAGCCAGCAGCGACATTTCACGGTTTTCTCCAGTTCTGTCAATGGCGGTTTTTTGTGTTTGCAGATATCTTCTGCCATCCTGCATCGCGGTTCAAAAAGGCATCCCGGCGGAAGATGGTGCAGACTGGGCACCATGCCCGGTATTTCATCCAGGGATTTTCTGCCACGTACAAATTTTTCTCCCAGACGGGGCACCGACTGCATGATTCCTTGTGTATAGGGATGCCGGGGATGATCAAACAGCGTATCTGCAGGGGCATATTCCATGGCCTGGCCTGCATACATCACCAGGACATGGTCACTGACTTCGGCAATAACCCCTAAGTCGTGGGTGATCATCATCATGGCCATGCCGTATTCCTGTTTCAACGCCATCATCAGGTCCAGGATCTGGGCCTGGATGGTGACATCCAGGGCCGTGGTGGGTTCATCGGCAATGAGCAGCTCGGGCCGGCATGCCAGGGCCATGGCGATCATCACCCGCTGGCGCATCCCCCCGGACAGCTGGTGGGGATATTCATTTGCCCGCTTTTCAGGGGAGGGGATCCCGACTTTTTCAAGCATGACCACGGCCCGTGCCATGGCTGTTTTCCGGGAGATCCGGTGGTGGGCCGTGAACACTTCGGCGATCTGGTCACCCACCGTGTACAAGGGGTTCAGGGAGGTCATGGGCTCCTGGAAGATCATGGAGATCCGGTTTCCCCGAACCTGGCGCATCTGTTTGTCGGACAGCCGACCCAGATCCAGGTTGTCAAACACCATGGTGCCCCGGGAGATGTTTCCCGGGGGCCGGCTGATCAGGTTCAGGATGCTCAATGCTGTCACGGATTTGCCACATCCGGATTCTCCCAGAATACCCAGGGTCTGCCCCTTGGTGACCGTAAAGGACAATCCGTCCACCGCCTTGACCAGCCCTTCCGGGGTGGCAAACTCGGTGTGCAGATCGTCGACTTTCAGCAGATAGTTATCTGTCATGCCGGTTATCCTGTATATTTCAAGCAGCTGACCCAGTGGTTTTCCGATATCTTTACCATGGGTGGTTTTTCCTGCCGGCAGGCAGGAAACATGTCCGGGCACCGGGTGTGAAAAACACAACCGGATGGCGGGTTGATGGGACTTGGCACATCCCCTTTTAAAATAATACGGCGGTTCTGTCTGTTTTTTTTGCCGGTGCCGGGAATTGCACTGAGCAGGGCCCGGGTATAGGGATGGGCAGGCCGGGTATACAGATCCCTGTCCGTGGCCGTCTCCATGATATGTCCCAGATACATGACCACCACGCGGTCGGAAATATGCTCCACCACAGCCAGGTCATGGGCGATCACCAGGTATGACAGATCGAATTTTTCCTTCAGTCGGTCCAGCAGGTTGATGATCTGGGCCTGGATGGATACATCCAGCGCAGAAACCGGTTCATCAGCCACAATCAGGGTGGGATTCATGGCCAGGGCCCGGGCAATGCCGATACGCTGGCGCTGGCCCCCGGAAAATTCATGGGGATACCGGGCCATGTGGGAGGTACGCAATCCCACATCATGAAGCAGTGCCGCCACACGGTCCTGCCATTCCCCTCTTTCGGCCAGGCCGTGGACACGTATGGCTTCCCCGATGATATTTCTGATCCGCATGCGCGGGTTCAAAGAGGCATAGGGATCCTGAAAAATCATCTGTATTTTTTTGCGGAAATCGATCAGTTCCCGCCGGTTGAATGCGGTGATATCTCGTCCTCTGAAAAGAATGCTTCCGCCGGTTATATCATACAGTTTCATCAGGCACCGGCCCACCGTGGATTTGCCGCATCCGGATTCTCCTACAAGGCCTAAGGTTTCGCCGGCTCGGAGAAAAAAGCTGATATCATCCACAGCCTTTACATGCCCGGTGGTTTTTTTCATCACCCCGGCTTTGATGGGGAAATATTTTTTGAGATCTCGGACCTCTAGGATATGATCAGGCAGTGACCGGCTCATGGTCAATCCTTTCTCATGTGGGGGTCCACCAGGTCCCTAAGGGCATCCCCCAGCAGGTTTATGCCCAGGGCGCTCAGGAAAATGGCAAACCCGGGAAAGGCGGCCAGCCACCATTCACCCAGCATATAATCCCTGCCTTCTGCCAGCATCATCCCCCAGGACGGGGTGGGGGGCTGGATTCCCAGGCCCAGAAAACTGAGCAGCGATTCCCGGATGATGGCCCGGGCCACTTCAACCGTGCCCAGTACCAGGATGGCGGGCAGCAGGTTGGGCAGGATATGGACCAGCAGGATGCGCTTTGTGCTGAAGGCCAGGGTTATGGCGCACAGGACAAATTCACTTTCCTTGAGTTTGATGGTTTCCACCCGGGTTACCCGGGTAAACACCGGCCAGCCGGTCACCCCCAGGGCAAAAATGATATTCTGTAAAGAGGGACCGATCACCGCCACCAGGGAGATGGCAAACAGGATAAAGGGGAACCCCATCATGACATTCACCATAAAAGAGATGACAGAATCGGTCCTGCCGCCGAAATACCCGGCCATCAGCCCCAGAATTACCCCTATGCCCACCTGGATGCACACGGCGGACAGACCCACAATCAAAGATACCCTTGTCCCGTAAATAATGCGGCTCAGGGTATCCCTGCCCACGCCGTCCGTTCCCAGCAGGTGGCGGTCGGATCCATTTTCCATAAATGACGGGGGCAGCAGCCGCTGTATGATATTTTGCTCATACGGATCATGTGGGGCGATGAGGGGGGCCGCTACTGCAAACACCAGCATCACCGCCAGGATGATGCCGCCCATGACTCCCATTTTCAGATGCCACATTTTACGGCAGATGCGGAACAGGGTGGATGGTCTGCCGTGTTGTTCTGCCGGCTGCATGGGCATGGTGTCAGATATCATCGGGTTCATCCATTTACTCCAGACGGATTCTCGGGTCGATAAGGGCGGTGAGAATATCGGCCAGCAGGTTGCCGAACACCACGCACAGGGCAAAAAATACCACAATAGCCTGGACCACGGGATAATCCCCCATGCGGATAGATTCTACGGCCAGCCGGCCCAGGCCGGGCCAGGCAAACACGGTTTCCGTGACCACTGCCCCGCCCAGGAGCAGGCTCAACTGCATGCCGGTGACGGTTACCAGGGGAATCACCGCGTTTTTAAATGCGTGCTTGACCATGACCTTTCTTTCCAGCAGGCCTTTGGCCCGGGCCGTCCGGATATAATCCTGGTTCAACACGTCCAGCATGCCGGACCGCACCAGCCGCATGTTCACCGGCAGAAGCCAGGCCCCGAGGGTAACGGCCGGCAGGATCATGTGCCAGATGGTGTCACTGCCGGAAATGGGCAGCCATCCCAGAAACACGCCGAAAATGATGATGAGCATGATACCCAGCCAGTACAGGGGCATGGCCTGGCCGACAATGGCCAGAAAAGTGACCAGATTGTCAAATATGGTATAGCGTTTAACAGCAGAAATAATGCCCATGGGAATGGCCAGTGCATTGGCCAGCACTACGGCCATCAAAGAAAGGCTCAATGTGGCAGGCACCCGCTCCAGCATCAGGGCCAGGGCCGGGGTTTTGGATACAAAGGAGTTGCCGAAATCACCATGCAGGATGATTTTTTTTAAAAAAACCAGGTACTGCACGATCACGGGCCGGTCCAGGCCCATGGATTTTTTAAAGATCTCGATATCTTCCAGTCCGGCTTCCGGGGGCAGCAGCAGAAGTGCCGGGTCGGAATTCAAGAACAGCAGAAAAAAAGAGATCATGGAGATGGCCAGACATACCGCCACTGCCTGGACCAGCCGCCGGATAATATAGGCTTTCATCTTTCCAACCGGGTTGCCATAAAATTATCGGATGCCTTCATGTGTCACAACCCTCATCTATGTTGATGCGTTTTCCCCCCATATGGATTTCCAGGAAGGTTTGCTTTTCCAGCAGCACCTGGATGTTTTCCAGAGGGTTGTGATTCAGAACCAGAAAGTCCGCCTGCATGCCGGGTGCGAGGGTGCCGGTGATATGACTGATCCCGATGGCTCTGGCCGCTTTTCCAGTGGCAGAGAGCAGAATATCGTGGGAATTCATGCCGGTCACAGCCAGTTCCGATAATTCAGCAGCATTGTTGCCATGCAGGTTGAACGGGGTTCCCGCATCTGTTCCCAGGGCAATGGTAACCCCGGCACGCCAGGCATGGATGCAGGACTGAATACGCTCCTGGCGATGGCGTTCGGATTTTTCCACAATAAAGGACGGGATGCCGGATTGCCGTCCATGGCGAATAATGCAGGCCCCGGCCGCCAGGGTAGGGATAAGGGGTATCTGGTTCTTGTACATCATGTCAATGGCTTCGTTATCCAGGTTCATGCCATGTTCGATGGTATCGATGCCTGCCGCCAGGGCGACCTTTACCCCTTCCAGGCCCTGGGCATGGGCTGCCGCAGGAATCCCGGCTTTGTGGGCTTCTATGATACCGGCGCGCATCTCTTCAAAACTGTACTGAGTATGCCCCGGCTCCACCCCCCGGGTGCAGATGCCGCCGGTGGCCATGAGCTTGATCACATCCGCACCGGCCTTGATCTGGGCACGGACCGCCTTGCACACCTCGTCAGGACCATCCGCTTCCCGGCCGATCTGCCAGCCGTGTCCGCCGGTCATACAGATCATCTGTCCGGCACACAGAATCCGGGGACCTGAAATCCGGCCCTGATTGATGGCATCCCTGACCCTGAGCCCCACATGGTTGAGACACCCCAGATCCCGGACCGTTGTAAATCCTGCATTCAGGGTCTGCCGGGCGTGGATCATCATGCGTATGGCGGCAGTTGCATCATCCATGGTCATCAAGGGCGCGGTGGGATCGGGAGATCCATCCATGACCAAATGAACATGGCAGTCGATCATTCCCGGCATCACTGTCAGCCCGGAGATATCTGTTTCTTTTGTATTATCTTTTGCATCGGCTGCCTGAGAAAATGCTGTCATGGGGCCGACACCTGCAATGGTATCGTTTTCAACCAGAAGCCAGCCAGGGTCGAGCACATCACCGGTGCCGGTGATGATGGTGCCGTTTTTATAAAGGGTTTTCATTCCGAATATCTCTTCGCTTTCATATGTGGGTTGTTTCCTGGTGGGTGCTATTTTTTGGGATCCAATTCACGGTACCGCTCCACAAGCATTTTTGAGCGTTCAAAATGGCCCGCCATCAGTTCCCGGGCCTGGCCGATTCTGTTGTTTTTAATACAGTCAAAAAACTTTTCATTGTATCCAAAATCCTCTTTTGCCTCAGGAAACGAAAACGGCAGTTTCGAGGTGAACTCCCTGGAAATTTTAATGGCCGCGCCCATGGAGGATGCCAGCAGGCCGTTGTGGCAGGCCACCGCAATCAGCCGGTGGAAATCCACCTGGTTGTGGCGGTCGATGGTTCCTTTTTCCAGGGCCTTGCGGCAGGTGTCCAGATTTTTTCTCAACATGGCAAGATCAGAGTCTTCCCTGCGGGCACATGCCATCTCCAGAACAACGGGTTCAATATTCCGTCTGAAATCGATGACCTCTTCAATGGTCAGCCCCCCCAGGTGGTAACAGTCCAGCACCACATGAAGGATGCGTTCAGAATTGCCTTCAGCAACAAAGCTGCCGCCCAGGGCTCCCCTGCGTTTTTCAATCAGGCCTTCTGCCACAAGCTGGCCCAGGGCTTCGCGCATCACGGTTTTGGATACCTTGAACTGCTTGCGCAATTCTTCTTCCGAGGGCAGTTTGTCTCCGGGTTTCAGTCGCCGGTCATAAATCGCATCCTTCAGGATATCCCGGACTTTATCAGGGATATTGGATGCCCCCATATCCGGCACAGTTAATACATGGTTCATGACATCTCCCTCATTGGGGGGTTATGTTCATACGTCATACTTCATACGTATTAAGTATGTCAACCCCGTTTTTGCATTTTTTTTCAAATTGGTTGTGGGATTAATACTGTCGAACCTAAAACGCTATGGATAGAACAAATGAAAGAACGGAAAATCAAAGTTTTTGTTTTTATTAGTGTCTGGTCACGTAGAGCGGTGTAGCCGCTTTTCCTCTGATATCCGGTCAGGATGGGTTTTTGCCTGGCGGTCAGCGGTGCTTTTTGTCCGGTTTCAGATCATCTGGCCCACCGGTAGAGCCCCCGGGATACCCGTTCGAGTTTGCCCAGTTGTACCAGGCGGAACACGATGTTTCTGACCTTCTGGGAATCCATGTCCGATTTTTCGATCACTTCAGCCACTTGGGTGAGCCGTTTTGTCCGCCGTTTGAACAGTGCCTCAATGCCGGCTGCATTTTTGATATTTCCTGACGTGGTTTCAGGCGGGGCAGCCTTTTTGGGTCCTTTTTTGAAGGCAGCTTGAGGGGCAGAGGTTTTTTTGGCAGGTTTGATTTTTTTTAGCCGTTTCAGCCGGGTGGGTGCAATTTTTTCCTTTTTTGTCCGCACCGTTTGGGCGGGTGGTTCTTCAGGAGTCATGCCGTCATCCAGCTCGACCCCGAACAATCCGGACAGGTCAGCCTGGTCCTCCATGATGCGCGAAGATTTCTGCCTGGACCGGGTCAGCAGCTCTTTTTTGCCGGCTTTGACTGTTTCAGACACCAGGTCTTTGACATCGGCTTTGCGGAGCACAAAAAACAGGGACGGGTCCTGGTCCAGCCGGGCACCGACCCCGTACAAAACTGCTGCCACATGCTTGCACATAACGGCCCAGTCCGGGCAGGAGCAGTCCAGGGAGATTTCTTCCGGGGCCGGGAAAAGCCCTTCGCCTTTCCGGGTGAACACCGCTTCCAGTGTTTTGGGAAACTGGCCGGCCAGCAGTTGTTTCAGACTGTCCATCTGACCTTTGCACCGGGCCTGGATATGGTGCCACTGTTTTTTTGGGATCGGCTGGATTGTGATGAAGACCCGGTATGGCGGTCCTGCGCTGCCGGCCACCAGTGCCGTGATGGTTCCCGG
The DNA here is from genome assembly GCA_011390615.1 of Desulfotignum sp. Lineage (GTDB taxonomy): Bacteria > Desulfobacterota > Desulfobacteria > Desulfobacterales > Desulfobacteraceae > Desulfotignum. Next base: position 22,685 of record JAABSB010000012.1, read on the forward strand.
TGTGATTTGAAGGTCCAGAACCGCCCCGTGTCGGACATAGCTTCTGCCCCGGCCGATCCGGTTGGCATAATCGGCATACTGTTCCAGGTTCCGGTTCCAGGATTTGCCCCACCAGGTTCTGGCCAGGGTTCTGCCTTCGATGATAACGGGTTGGATTCCCGGGTTTTTCTTTTTCAGGGCGTTGCGTTTTCTTTCCGCCCGGGCCTTTTTCTGGGCCACACTGACGTATGCGGGGTAATAGTACATGGGTAAATCCTTCGCAATTATTCTTGTTCCGAAATCAACCCGGCAGAGAGAGCCGGAACAGATCCATCAGTTTTTTGTCATCCATTTCAGTGACCAGGGTTTCCCCGGACGGGGCTACCACCTGGTCTGCTATTTCCTGTTTTTCCCGGATCATCCGGTCAATTTTTTCCTCAATGGTCCCTTTGGTCACGAATTTGTGAACCAAAACCTTTTTTTCCTGGCCGATCCGGAAGGCCCTGTCCGTAGCCTGGTTTTCCACCGCCGGGTTCCACCACCGGTCAAAATGCACCACATGGCTGGCCTGGGTGAGATTGAGCCCTACGCCCCCGGCTTTTAACGACAATACCATAAAAGGGCAGTAGGTTTCATCCTGAAATTGGGCAATCAGCTGCTTTCTTTTTGCCACGGACACACTGCCGTGAAGTACCAGTCCCGGATGGTGAAAAATCGTTTCCAGAAAAGATTGCAGGGGCCGGGTCATCTCCTTGAACTGGGTAAACACCAGGACCCGTTCCCGTTTGTCATGGATGGTTTCACAGATCTCGGCCAGGCGGAGAAATTTGCCGCTGTGGTTTGCCGCAAAATCTCCGGAACCGGTCAGCTGGTCCGGGTGGTTGCACAGCTGCTTGAAACGCATGATAGAAGACAAAATCAGCCCTTTGCGCTGAATGCCGGATGTGTTTTCGATCTGGTGTGCCAGGTTTTCCACCGCTTGTTTGTACAGGATCAGCTGTTTGGGACTCAGATCAGAATAAACTGTCATTTCCACCTTGTCCGGCAGATCGGAAATCACGGTTTTATCGGTTTTCAGCCGGCGGAGGATATAGGGAGAAATTAACTGCCGCAGCCTTCCATACCCTTTTGGATTGTCTTTCAATGTTTTGGCAAAGGTAGAAAATTCGGTTTTGCTGCCTAGAAGCCCGGGATTGAGAAAATCAAACAACGACCAGAGATCCGAAAGCCTGTTTTCCACCGGAGTCCCGGTCATGGCTATCCGGTGGGTGGCGGGCAGGGCTTTGACGGCCCGGGTCTGGCGGGTGCCGGGATTTTTGATGGCCTGGGCCTCGTCCAGGATCAGGCAGTGCCAGGTATAGTCCTGCAGCCACTGGTATTTTTTGACCAGGGTGTAACTGGTGATTACCAGATCCAGTTGATCCAGTCGGGATTTAGAAAGGGAAAGGTCCCCGGCCCGGTTCTGTGTATTTGGGTTCTGCTGCTTCTGGGGCGGTTTTTTCCGGTTCTGTCCGGTCAGGTGCTGCCGGTCCTTTGCATTGACAAAACCCGGATGTGCGGCAAAGGTTTTGAGTGTGGGCAGGAAACGGTTGATCTCTTCTTCCCAGTTGGAGATCAAAGACGCCGGCACCACCAGCAGACTGGCTGCCTGTTTTTTCTTTGAAAAGGTGCTGAGCAGGGCCAGAATCTGGATGGTTTTTCCCAGTCCCATGTCATCGGCCAGGCAGGCCCCGAACCGGTGGGTGTGCAAAAAGTTCAGCCAGTTGAGCCCCTTTGACTGGTAAGGCCGCAATCCAGCCTTGAACCGCTGTCCCGGACGGACGGCCTTGACCTGTTCCGGCTGCTGCATTTTATGGATCACAGATGCCAGCCAGTCCCCGTTGGAAACGGTCACTTCCAGATCTGCACTGTCCAGTCCCATCATTTTTTCCGGATGGAGCCGGGCCCGCATGGCCTCGCCCAGGGTCAGTCCGGATCCGGCCAGGTCTTCGAACCGCTCGCAGGCCTTGAGAGCCTGCCGCAGTTTTTCCGGGTCCACGGCCACCCACCGGTTTTTGATAAAGGCCAGTCCCCGGGTTTCTTCAAGGATATTTTCAATTTCTTCCGGGGTGAAAGCCAGATCCCCGATCATTATGCCGGCCTTGAAATCCAGGAGCGCATCCAGCCCGGCCATGGCCGGTTTATTGTCTCCCAGAGAGATATTCACCCGGGGGGAGGCTGTATGCTGTTTCCACCAGTCCGGGATGCGGCAGATCACCCCGCAGGCTTCGTAATCAGGAATTTCCTTTAAAAAGGCAAACGCTTCTTCTGCCTCCCAGGCCAGCGGATGGAACAGTTCTCCGGTCTCGATGAGACCGGCCACGATCCGGCTTTTTTCACCAGCCTTGTAAACCGTTGAAAGTAGATTGAGCAGGGCCTCATCATCATGGGATGCAATGGCATGTTTCAGGGGTAGGTGTTTGGGTTTTCCATTGGTGCCCATGCCCGCGGAATAGGTGGCCATAAAGGCAAAGGGCAGGGCCTGGTTTTTGTTTTCCACCAGATGGAAGAACACACGGCCGGCAGGATGCAGGTCGGGGTTCCGGCCGTGGAAATAATCGCTGACCCATCCGTCGAATGCCTTAATTTCCCTAACAAACGCGTCGTTGAATTCCTGCCACAGGCCCGCTAGCATCCCTTCTGTCACATATTCAGCTCCGGCCATCATGGGGCGGGTGGACAAAAAATCTGCAATGGTGCCGAAAGGGATGTCCACCTTTGCTTCATGCCGGAGGGTTTCCAGTTCCGGTATACGTGACAGGGCCTGAACGAACCGCCGGGCAAAACGGATATAATATGCCAGGGACGGGGAAAACTGTCCCCGGTTTTTTTCAAATCCCAGTTCGAACAGCCAGGAACTTCTCCGGGCAGCAAACCGGCGATGGATTTTTTTCTCCTGCCCGGCCTGCTCCCGTGAAACAAGTTTTCTGGTTTCCTCCCATTCCAGACACAATGTCTGATCCGGCATGACGGAAACCACCAGTTGTTGTGTATTGCTGTCCGCCACCGTCGGCGCTTTCATCCATAAATAAGGTGTTTGAAGACTGGCAGGGATCAAACAGCGACAAACATCCCGTTTTCTGTCTTTTTTATCTTGTTTTCCTTTTTCAACCGGTATGCATTGTCTGAGATTTGCTTGCCGGTAAGGCCGGTCTCTTTCTGTAATTCTTTGAAATTAATTCCATCTTTGTGTTTTTTGATGGTTTTAAGGACAGCATTGAGATTTGATTTGCGTGGTTTGGGTTTCTTTTTTGCTGCTGGTTTGGCCGAGACGGTTGCAGGCTTGGGAGCGGTACTTGTCGATTTTTCAAAAGAAGAATCCTTTTTTTCATAACCACCGGTCAGATCATTGATGCGTTTTGAAAGTTGCATAAGTGATGTTTTAACCAATTGTGAAGATTCTTCATCGAGTTGAATAGTAAACGTCAGTTTCATTTTTTCTCCTTTGTTGGATATAAAAAGATTGCAATTTAAGATGTATTATCAGTGCAGTACAAATTAATCAAGAAGAGGAGAAAAAGAATTTTCAAAGAAATTTGACAGTACAGTGTAACCGGCGTTGACAACCATACCTGCCCTGTCCTATTCTCATTCTGGAAACGGGGTCAGGCAAGCCTCCTGATGGAACAAGGGAGGTGGAAAGGGTCATTCAAGGTTTGACTAAAAAAAGGAATTTCATCCCATGAAACGCTGGATTTATTCGGTCATTGCCATCGTTCTGGTGCTGGGAATAGGCGCCGGCATCTATCTCAATCATTTGAAAACAGCGGCCCTGCCGGTCATTGACGGCAACCTGCCCCTGGCAGGGCTGACAGCGCCGGTCACAGTGTACCGGGATGCCCATGGGGTGCCGTCCATTACCGCGGACAATGAACGCGACCTTTACCGGGCCGTGGGGTATGTGATGGCCCAGGACCGCCTCTGGCAGATGGATCTGCTGCGCCGGGTCACCCTGGGCCGGTTGTCGGAAATTTTCGGTGAATCCCTGGTGGAAGTGGACCTGCTGATGCGGGCCCTGAAAATCAGTCAAAAAAGCCGGGCCATTCTCGAAAACTGCCGCGATCAGGGCCTGCTTTCAGCCCTGGATGCTTTCTGTGCCGGGGTCAATGCATATATCACAGATGCCGGCGACCGCCTGCCCCCGGAATTCCGGATACTGGGATACGCGCCCGAATCCTGGGAGCCCATGCATTCGGTCAACCTGATCGGGTATATGGCCTGGGACCTGACCAGCCCCTGGGAGATTGAACCCCTTTTTCACAAAATCCGGCAGCAGGTAGGAGATGCGCTTTACCAGGAACTGCTTCCAGACCCGGCCATGATGAAAACCCCGGTGCATCTACCCGGATATGAGATGGTTTCCAGCGGCTGGGATGCAAAATTGCGGCAATCGGCAGAGATCCTGGAAAATTTGGGTGTAACGATATTCCATGGCTCCAATAACTGGGCGGCCGGCCCGGCCCGTACCCAAACCGGTATGCCGTTGTTTGCCAATGACATGCACCTGGGGATTAACGCTCCGGGCCTGTGGTATCCCATGCTCCACCATGCAGAAGGCTACGTCCATGTCACCGGCGTGGTGCTGCCTGGTCAGCCCTTTGTGATCGTCGGTCACAATGCACATATTGCCTGGGGCATGACCAATGTGACGGTGGATGACATGGATTTTTTCTTTGAAAAAACCGATGACGCCCATCCGGGGCAATACCAGTACCAGGGGGAATGGATCGATTTTGAAACAGAACCACAGACCATCCATATCAAGGACGGAGACCCCGTCACCCGGGACCTGCAGTTCACCCGCCATGGTCCGGTGATCAGCCGGTTCAAGGGCCTGGACAGTGAGGTGGTGTCCATGAAGTGGATCGGCAATGCCATGAGTGATGAACTCGGGGCGGTGTATCAGCTCAACCGCGCTGAAAACTGGGAAGATTTCCGCCGGGCGGTCCGGGGGTTTGTGGCGGTGAGCCAGAATATCGCCTATGCCGATGTCCAGGGCAATGTGGGGCTGCAGACCTGTGCCGGTATTCCTGTCCGCAAAAACGGCAGTGGCATGGATGTCTACCCCGGATGGACAGATGAATATGAATGGCTGGGTACCGTGCCCTTTGAAGCGCTGCCCTATACCTTCAACCCGGCGGATGGTGTGGTGTCATCGGCCAACAACAAGACAGTTGACGCTGCTTACCCCCACCATATTTCCCACTGGTTTGCCCTGCACTACCGCATCGACCGCATCCGGGAGATGCTGGCGGCCAAAAACAATCTGTCCCTGGAAGATTTCATGGCCATGCAGACGGATTACCAGTCCCGGCTGGTCACAGACCTGCTGCCGGGCCTGCTGTCCCGCCTGGCACCCCGTTCTGAAGAACTCTCCGACCTGGAACAGGCAGCCCTGGGTATCCTGACATCCTGGAACGGGGAGATGCGGCAGGATGCCCCGGCCCCGGCCATATTTGACAAGGTCTATGTCACCTGTGCCCGGAACCTGCTGGCCGATGAAATGGGCCATGAACTGGTGAGTGAATTTTTGTCCAAGTCCTATCCGGTGCGGCATGCCATGCACAATATCTGGCCGAAGAAAGACTCTGCCTGGGCGGATAACATCCACACTCCGGGTGTGAAAGAATCCCTTTCAGATATTGTGTACCAGAGTTTTGGCGAGGCTGTGGCGGCCCTGGCTGAAAAAATGGGCACCGATCCGGAAACATGGCAATGGGGCAGCATTCACACCCTGACACTGTCCCATCCGCTGGGGTCCGTGGCCATTCTGGATACCCTGTTTGCCCTGAACCGGGGACCGTTTCCCGCCCCCGGCTCCTTTCATACGGTATCCCCTTATGCTTATAAGGTCAATGCACCGTTTGACGTGAAGCACGGGGCTTCCCAGCGCCATATCTATGACCTGTCAGACTGGGATAACAGCCGGACCATCATTCCTACCGGCAGTTCCGGCATTCCAGCCTCCCCGTTTTACTGCTCCCAGGCAGAAATGTACATGAAAGGAGCATACCGGCAGGATCTTTTCACCCTGGAACGGATATCGGCTGCAGCAGCACACACCCTGGTGCTGCTGTCTGCCACCGAATGATTTCAATTCCTCCTCCACCCCCAGGATTTTGGACAATAACCTGCAGATGGCTGCTGCCCCCCTTTTGCTAAAAAAGATAAAAAGGCCTTACACAGAAGCGTAAGGCCTTTTTAATATCATACACAAGGTTAATGGGTGGGATTAACCCCCAACGTTTCCGCCTTCAAGATCCTTCCAGGCACGGTTTACACTGCTGCCAACGGTGCCAAAAAGATCATCAAGCTCATTTTTCATGGGTGACCAGTCAGAGGGACACTCTTTTTCCAGCTGATCCACCCGCATCTGGGCTGTGGTAACTTCCTGCTCCAGCTGTCCGATCAAAGGGAGGATTTTTTCTTTCTGCTGGGTGCCGTAAGAGTCGGCCGTTTTTTTCATTGCATCAAGTTTGTTTTTCCATGCATTAACTTCGGCCAGCATTGCATTGCAATAGTCTTTTACTTCCATGGGTGCTCCTTTTCTTAAGGGTTGTTTTAGAACTGCTTTGGGAATCCATTTTAAGACTCCGGTAAGCAAACTCCCCTGTTAAACAGGAATATACAGGAGGTAACAGGGAATATTGATATCAATTGCTAACAGACATATTAATACAATTTTAAACAAAAGCAATCTGAAAAAAAGAAAAAAAGTAAATTTTGACTGGATAGCTCTGGTTTCGGACTTTGCGGATAATCAGCAGCAGGGCGCAAAAAAGCGGTGAAAACACAATCCGGGCATATTCACTTTATTTCATAAAACGCGCTGGGGGACAAAAATGACCGGGCACTTTCCAGATAGCTTTCAGACATGGCATGGATGCTTTTGGCAAGCTGTTCAGGGTTGTCATAGATCTTTTTTACCGTGCCCGGAGAACCGGTTACAAGTGAACAGGGCGGTATTACGGTTTTTTCCAGCACAACCGCACCGGCTGCAATGACAGAGCCTTCTCCAATCACGGCATTGTTCATAATGACGGCACCCATGCCGATGAGGCAGCCGTCTGCAATGGTACACCCGTGAATCACAGTTCTGTGGCCGATGGTGATGCCATGGCCGATGGTCAGAGGAATGCCTTCATCCGCGTGGCACATGCACAAATCCTGGATATTTGTTTTTTCTCCAATGGCGATCGTGTCCAGATCCCCCCGGATGACTGTCTGAAACCAGACCGAAGAATCTTTGCCGATACTCACATTGCCGATAACCTGGGCTGAGGGAGCCACAAATACGGAGGGGTGAATCCGGGGGATATAGGTTTTATAGGCGTAAAGAGGCATGTTGGCCTGCTACATCACTAAAGCATTGCTCCAAAACTAAAGCACTGCTTCAAATTTTGGAATAATGCCACCGACAATAGGTTCATAGTAACGGTATTCAGTATTATCGGCTGTCAATTCATTTATCTGGCGCTGAATGGATTGCCGCAACTCACTGTTCATCCAGGTATTCCAGTCATCAATCGTATCCCAGATACTGACAACCAGATACTCACCTTGTGAATCCAAAGCAGCAAAGGCCTGATCAGTGATGTATCCAGGCTGAATGCTGGCTTGGGATCTCAAGCGGACAATCAGTGGTGCAATCTTTGATGCGATATTTTTATCATCAAATTTTCTTTTTATAATTACACATACTGACATCTCAACCCCCTTTGCTAATTGATTTTCCTTAAAAAAAAACCTTTATGCCGAATGGGTCTGCATTAAGCCGGAAGCGCTGTATGAACTTTGAATATTTTCCCATGCAATTGGCCATATTTGTTGTGTTCGGGAAAATCTGTATAATATCCAAAACCTATCAGATTCCCAAAAAAAGGGCAATGATTTTTAAATATGTGACGGGAAAACAGTTCGATAAAAGTCACATTTCTGGACATGGATTTAGAGGCGGATTCCATTTTTCTATTCCATGTGTTCTTTGGCAGTTTTAAGTGCCAGGTCTTTATCCTTTGTGAATAGATGCCATTTCATTTCTGATGAATGAATGCCGGCTTTCTTGTCTTGGCCTCTGCTGTAATACCAGCGTCCAAATCGTTCGACCGTGGAAAAGGGATGATTCTCCGCACAAAAGTATCCGCAAGGTTTATACTCTTCAAAAAAAAGCATTTCATCCGGATCATTATCATAAGAAATATCTGCCGGTAATTTTATTTGCGACACATCAATTTTCTGTGCCGTTTTTTTATCCAGCCACGTTGAAATTTTCATGGTGTCTCCTTTGCTGAGCGATTACCCATCAAAGCCTGAAGATGATCGAGCAATCGTTTTTCAGGGGTTTCAATCATAAGATCTTGGTCGGACAGCATCACTATTTTCTCATACTCCGGTCGGGTGATGATATTCTTATGGATGGCATTTTTAATCATCGACTGTAATCCAGCCTCTTGTTCTAACATGTCGCATGAACTGAACAATTCTTCTTGGTGTTTCATTCTATTCACCCAATACCTTTTTTATCCTGCCGCGTTTTTCCTGAATCTTTCCTTCAATTTTTTCGATTTTACCTTCTTTTTTCAGGCCAGGATTTCCGACTATTTTCCCAACCGTCTCTTTTATCTTTCCTTTGACTTTGTGCAGGGTGCCTTCTGCATTATCCTGTGTGCTTGATTTCATGGTTTTACTCCTGTTTTAATTTTTTTCCTGCCTTTTTTAGATAATTCATCCGGTTGAGATGAAGGATTTATTAATCTCAATTATGGGACCGGCACCCGGTGGGGTGGCAGTCCTTCGGGCTTAAACCGTCATGACTGCCGCTCCCCGGGTACTTTACCCAGCCCGCTTATTTTACAACCATACTGTTCTTAACCGATGTAACCCCTTTCACCTTCCGGGTGATTTCCACAGCCCTGGCAGAGGCTTCGGCGGAATCCACAAATCCGCTCAGCTGTACTTCTCCCTTGAAAGTCTCCACATTGATCTGGAACATTTTCAGCATCGGGTCCTCCAGTATTGCCGCCTTAACCTTGGCGGTTATGACGGAGTTATCCACATATTCGCCCGTGCTTTCCCGTGTTTTTGTTCCGGCGCATCCTGCCAGGAGGGCCGTCAGAAACAATACGATAACCAATTGTCTGAAAAAATTTATCTTATTCATAAAGACACCTTTATATTACAAATTCATTGGATGGAGTTCAACACGCCGGTTCAGTGAACGGCCCTTGTCTGTGCTGTTGGGAGCAGCCGGTTTGGATTGGCCGAATCCCTCAATGATCAGACGATCTTCATGAATTCCCTTATCCGTCAGATAGGTTTTTACGGCCTTGGCCCGCCTGATGGACAGCGCGTCATTGTAAGCTTTTGTACCGGTACTGTCTGTATGACCTTGCACTTTAACAGTAATTTCGGGATGTGTTTTCAAAACGTCGGCAATCTCATTAAGATAATCAAAGGCTCCTGGTTTGATCTCGGATTCATCGAAATCAAAATAGGCCTCATCCACCACCCAGATACCCTCGGTATTTGTCCCTTCCAATACAGCAGGCTCCGGGGCGGGCGGAGGTGTGACTTCCTTGGCTGCCGGTGCCGGAGCTTCGGGTTTTTTGGTCAGAAAAACGTTTTCTACAAATTTGGCCATGCCAACGTCTGTCAACAGGTTATCTGCATTGGAGACAAAGCCGCAACCACTGATACGGGCGATTTCATCCATGAGGACAGCCCCTTTTTCATTATCACCGACAATGATGGGATAATAACAAAGGTCTGGGCCCAATTGATTCTCCAAGGCCTGGGCTGCTTTGAGGGTAATGGGGGATTCTAAACTGAAGTCCGGCTGACCGTCACTGATGATAATCACAGCGGTTTTACCGGAAACAGAATGCAGTTCTTCCTGCCCGGAAGCGGTAAGAGCCGTATGCATGGCGCTTGTACCACCTGCTTCAGATATCTCTTTTAATTTTTCACCCAGGGTATTTTCGGAATATTGCTCCATGCCGTAAAAAAGAACCGTGTTTTCGTCGGAAATTGCAGGGCTGTGCCCAAAGGACCGGAGAGCAGCGTTCTGACCCAGTTCCGGCAGGGTCCGATTGATGCGGCTGGCAATTTGGGTGGCCACATCAAATTTTTTATTTCCCATGTATGTCTCATCCATGGAACTGGATGCATCAAGAACAATGACAAAATTATCAATGGATGACACATGGTCGTTTTCGCTGAACGGGGCCAGGGTAAATGCAGGGATGGTTTTAACCTCCTTTTGGGCATAACACCCTGACAGCAGAAAAGCGATGGCAAGGGCCGTTAAGAGTTTGATACTGAAAGATTTCATGAAAAGTCTCCTTTATATATTGGGTTTTATGGGTTCACGGATGATATGATGTATATCCGTGTGATGGATGCGTTCACAGACTGATATAATTCAATTAACGTGCCGGGACCTTTGTATCTAATTTATAATCGGCATCCTGTTGACCGGCTGGGGTGTCAGGCCGTAAAGAATGCGATATCAACCGCATTGAAGAAACAGGAAATTAGGTCATATTCAGCCCTTGGTCATATATGACCAAATTTTGACTAAGGTTCTGTAGGGTTCTAAAAAGATGTCGATAGATCAAGGATTAACGGCCTTGGCACCTCATATGGCAAGGTCATATTTACCCAGGAGGTCATATCCTGCCCATTTTTTATAAGATTTTTAATAGTATCCAGCAGCCCCCCCCTTTGCTGATTATTTATAGATCTTGGGATGATAGATCTCTTTGTTCAGGGTATAAAAATCCTGGCACACAAAATGAATATAAAGTTGGTCACAGTGAATTTATAAAAGGTATCGTCATGTGTTGCAATGGGCATCGGATGGCTTTCCTTTTTTTGTTGGGGAGTATAATCATGGCCGGCATTGAGATCATTACCGTGGAAGGGGACTCTGAATTAAAAGACTTCATTGAACTGCCCTGGAAGATCTATGTGGCATACCCCAAATGGGTTCCTCCTCTCAGAAAAGAGGTCCGTCGGATGCTGGATCCCCTCAGACACCCTTTCTGGGAATTTTCCCAGCGCATTCTTTTTCTGGCACGACGGGGCAAAGAGACGGTGGGCAGAATTGCGGGTATTATAGATGGCCGTTATAACCGGTTCCATAGCGAGAAAATGGGCATCTGGGGGTTCTTTGAATGTGCTGATGATCCACAAGCTGCGGAAGCCCTGTTCTCTTCCGTGGAAAACTGGGCGCAAAAAAAGGGGATGACCTTCATAAGAGGTCCGCTCAACCCATCCACCAATCACGAAGCAGGATTGCTCATTCAAGGGTTCGACATACCGCCTTCCCTGATGATGACCTATAACCCGCCGTACTATTCAAGGCTGGTCGAATCGTGCGGCTACTTCAAAGAAAAAGACCTGCTGGCTTTCCTTATAGACAGCGATTACAAGCTTCCCGGCTGGATGGATCGTCTGGCCGGCAAGATCGCCAAAAAAAAGGGGATCCGCATCACCCATTTTCTTCCAAAGGATGCAGACGCTGAGATTGCTCTGATTCGGCAGATCTATAATGATGCATGGTCTGATAACTGGGGATTCGTTCCCTTGGGCGAAAAGGAGATGCAGGATATTGGAAAGAACGTCATGGAATTTGTAGATCCTGATATGGCTTTTTTCATCTACTATGAGGATGAACCCGCAGCCTTCTGCCTGGTCTTCCCCGATATCAACCCTTTGCTTAAGCGTCTCAACGGGCGGGTCGGTCTTTTGGGGGCGCTGAAGTATTTCCTGTATAAAAAAGAGATCGTTGGATTGCGGTTGTTTATGTTTGGGATCAAAGAAAAATACCGGCAACTGGGACTCCCCATGCTGGCTTTCCACCATATCTATGAGGTTGTGAGAAAAAAAGAGAAATACCGTTATATGGAAATGGGCTGGACCCTGGAGGACAATGAGGCGGTCAACTCATTGATAGAGGAAGCCGGGGCAAAAATGGTCAAAAAATACCGCATATTCAGCAAATCTTTATCATAATTAAACCAATGGCTTTGCAGCAAAGGATGTAAATATGTCGACTGAGCATCAAAATTTCACCATCGCTTTTGTCTGGCGGCCTGAGGAGATAACCCCGGCGGTGATTCAGATGGCTCAACAAACAGGGAGCTGTGCGATCTTCGATTTTTCCAGGGAAAAGAGAGCAGACGGTCTGTCTTCCTTATTACGAAAAACAGACCCTGCCGGTCTTGTCAGGGATATCAAAATTTGTGCCGCAGCCTTTATAAAGACGTCTTTAGAACAGGTATTAAAGGAAACAGGGATTCAAAATCTCTGGGTAGAGTGTCCCCCCGGGTTTTCTTGTGAAGATACTGTTCTTTTTTTAAGAAAGCTGGGGGAAGTTTCGAAAAATTATGGCTGCTTTCCCATCACCGGGGACACCGCGCTCATAACAAAGATGCTGAAGGCCGGCCCAAACATCGAACGTATCGTCTTAAAAGGATGTGAGGCCGCAGGATTCGTGGGCCGTGAGACAACCATGACGCTCTATTCCATGGTTAGGGAAATGCAGAGATCCTCTGCAGCGCCTTTTGATATTCTTATCTGGGGAAGCGTCTTTATCCCTGAAGCAGCCGCGGCCTTCCTGTCCACCGGGGCAGCCGGGATCGTTTTTGAGAGTGCCCATTGGCTGACAGACAGGATTGCAGTTGATGATTCCCAACGGGAGCGGCTCTCCCGGCTGCGTCCGGATGCCACCGACCTGGTCGGCCTGGATGTGCAGGTTCCCTGCCGTCTGTTCAACAAGGGAAATTCTCTGGCATTCAAGGAAATTAAGGCATACGAGGACGCACTCTGGGGCGCAGCGGGCATGG
>JAABSB010000120.1 GCA_011390615.1 Desulfotignum sp.
TGGATGACGGGCATTTTTTTGAACCCCACCAGTATTTTGCCAAAAATCTGGTGGTCTGTTTTGCCCGGCTCAACGGCCGGTCCATCGGCATTATCGCCAACCAGCCAAACCACCTGGCCGGATGCCTGGATATCAATGCCTCGGACAAAGCCACCCGGTTCATCCGGTTCTGTGATGCCTTCAATATCCCCATGCTTACCATTGCGGATGTGCCCGGATATCTGCCCGGCTCCAACCAGGAATGGGGCGGCATCATCCGCCATGGGGCCAAACTGCTGTGGTGCTATTCCGAGGCCACAGTACCCAAGCTGCTTTTGATCACCCGCAAGGATTACGGCGGATCCTACCTGGCCATGTGTTCCAAACACCTGGGTGCGGACATGGCCTTTGCCTGGCCCAGTGCTGAGATTGCGGTCATGGGAGCGGAAGGGGCGGCCAATATCATTCATGCAAGAGAAATCAAGGCGGCAGATGATCCGGCAGCCAAGCGCAAGGAAAAAATTGCCCAGTACAATGACCAGTTTTCCAATCCCTATTGCGCGGCTGCCAGGGGGTATGTGGATGCGGTTATTCAGCCTTGTGAAACACGGCCCCGGCTCATTGATGCCCTGGAAGCCATGGCCACCAAACGGGAAATGCGGCCGGCCAAAAAACATGGAAACATTCCAGTATAAAAAAGGGAGATTGCATGGATAATAAAAAACGGGCAGCCGCCATGGCTGCGGTGTATGCCCATATAAAAACCAGTGAAGAGTGCCAGGCCCAGTTGCTTGCTGAACAAGGTGATGCGGCTGGGGCCGGATCATTTGTGGGTCCAGGATTTTCCGGACCGGGTCCCAACATCTGGGGCATGACCGGACGTCAGTCTCTGATGCAGGCCAATACCATGATGCAGCTGCGGATGTTTAAATAGGTCCTGTCTTTGCGGTAACATTGTCTGTAAAAGATTTATGGATAAGATAAATATTTTTGGGAGAAAATGATGATGAAAGAACACACCCGGGTGAAAATGACACAGATGAATTATGACACAGCCAGACCGGCAGCTGAAAATCCCCTGAAAGTGGAGGATATCTCCCTGCGGGACGGGCACCAGTCTCTTTTTGCCACAAGGGGCAGAACAGAAGATATGATTCCCGTGGCCGAGCGCATGGATGAGATCGGTTTCTGGGCCGTGGAGGTATGGGGCGGGGCCACGTTTGATACCATGCACAGGTTTTTAGGGGAAGATCCCTGGCAGCGGCTGCGGACATTGAAGCGGTATTTTAAAAATACCCCGTTTTCCATGCTGCTCCGGGGCCAGAACCTTGTGGGATACCGGAATTATGCAGATGATGTGGCAAAGCTGTTTGTGAAAAAAACCGTGGACAACGGCCTGGAAATATTCCGTACGTTTGACGCCCTTAATGACTACAGAAATTTTGAAACCGTGGTACCGGTGATCAAAGAATGCGGCGCCCACTTCCAGGGCTGTATCTGTTACACCCTTACCGAACCACGTCTGGGGGGAGAGGTCTACAACCTGGATTACTACATCAAAAAGGCAAAAGAGCTGGAGGATATGGGTGCTGACAGTATCTGTGTCAAGGACATGGCCGGGCTGATGGCCCCTTATGATGCCTTTGCACTGGTCAGTGCCCTGAAAGAGCATGTGAAACCATTGATTCACCTGCACAGCCATTTTACGTCCGGCATGTCTGCCATGACCCATCTCAAGGCAGTGGAAGCCGGGGTGGACATCATTGACACCTGTCTGACTCCCTATGCATACAGAACCTCCCATGCAGCTTTGGAGCCCCTGGTCATGACCCTTCTGGGCACCAGCAGGGATACGGGATTTGATATCAAGGCCCTGGCAGATATCAACGAGATTCTGGAAAAAGAGGTCATGCCCAAGTACAAGCATCTTCTGGATGACACCAAGGTGTCTCTCATCGACATCAATGTGCTGCTCCACCAGACCCCGGGCGGCATGCTTTCCAACCTGGTGAACCAGCTGCGGGAGATGGATTCTCTGGACAAGATAGACCAGGTATATAAAGAGCTGCCCCGGGTGAGAAAGGAGCTGGGCCAGGTGCCGCTGGTTACCCCCACCAGCCAGATCGTGGGCACCCAGACCGTGAACAATGTGCTGTTTGATACAAAAGAAGAGCGGTACAAGATGGTATCCGGCCAGGTGAAAGATCTGTGTTACGGTCTGTACGGCAAAACCTCCGTACCCATAGATAAGGAGGTCCAGAAAAAAGCGTTGAAAGGCTATCCCAGGGGAGAAGAACCCATTTCCTGCCGTCCGGCCCAGGTGCTGGAACCGGAACTGGAAAAAGCCCGGGCAGAGATCGGGGATCTTGCTGCAGATGATGAAGATCTGTTGCTGTATGCGTTGTTTCCTGTGACAGGCAAAAAATATCTCAAGCAGAAATACGGCAGAGAACAGGTCCCGGACAGCCTTAAACCCATCACCCTGGAAGATGTCAAAAAACAGGATGCGCTGATCAAAAAAGCCAAAGCCGGGGAACTGGTGGAAAAGCCTGCCTTTGAAAAAACGGAGAACACCCGGGTTTTTACGGTTTTTGTGGAAGGAGAAGCCTTTGAAGTGGGGGTGGAAGAGCAGGGCGGATCTCCTGTGATCACCCATGCAGGCCCGGCCGGTGCCTCCCCCAGCGTTCCGCCGCAGCCTGCTTCCGGTGCCCGGGAACTAAAATCAGCATCCCCTGCTGCACCGGCACAGCCGGCAGATCTCAGCCCTGACGTCAAACCTGCGCCTGCCCCGGCAGCTGCTGACACAAAGGGCACTCCCATTAAAGCCCCCATGCCCGGCATGGTGATCAAATATGAAAAAAAGGTGGGGGACACCGTGGATGAAGGGGAAACCATTGTGGTCATCGAGGCCATGAAAATGGAAAATGCCCTGCCTGCGCCTGTGGCTGGTGTCGTTGCAGCTATACATTTTGATACAGGCGATTCTGTGGCAAAAGATGATGTGCTGGCGGTTATCAGTCCTGCATGATTGACAAAAGAGGGGGGCTGCTTATTTTCTTGGGCTGAAGCCGTCAGACTACCAAAGGAGATAATAATGGCATTTGAAACCAAAGAAGAACTGCTTGAACGATACATTCAGATGGATAAGCCGGCCTGCCCCCACTGTGAACAGAAGATGACCCTGTGGGAAGTGCCGCCCATCAACTTTTCAGACGGGCTGGGATGGGGCACCCCATACCTGTTTGTCTGTTTCAACGATGACTGTCCTTCCTTCAAGGGTGGATGGCATCACCTCCAGGAAACCATGGAAGCACCTGCCTCCTACCGGTGCATCAACGAACCGGGGCAGAAAAATTTTGAATACATGCCTGTGTTCAGCCCTGTGGGGGCCACCGGCGGGAAACTGGATGATGCCGCCCTTATTGAGCAGGAAGCAAAAAAAGAGCTGACCAAAAAAACCTTTTCCATTCTCACCGATTATTATATTGCCAAAGACTGGGATGAGATTTTAAAAATCCTTCTGGATCCTGCCATACCCGGCAGGGCCAGGCTCAAGGCCGCTGAAATGGTGGGGGAACTGGGGGAAGTGGAAGCCATTGAACATCTGGTGAACCATAAATTTCCCACCCCTGTACTGGTTGAAGGGGTAGAGGCTGCGATTGAACAGCTTCATGAACGCCATTTTACCAGGGAATGCCCCTATTGTGCGGAAATCATCAAAAAACGGGCCACGCTCTGCAGGTATTGCAACAAGGAGGTGCCCAGGGCATAGAGCTGTTTTATCTGTTGATTTTTTCCATATTAAAGGAACGGTAAATGATCATTTCCCGTTCCTTTTTTGTTTTGTCAAAAGGCGTAAATGTAAGATCCGGCAGCATCTTTTTGATTTTTTCCCGGGAAAAAATATCAGACATGTTTTTGCCTATGGTCCGGCCGGAAAAAGTGTCCATGATAACGGCATTTTTTCCGTCCGTGGACACGGCAAAGGGAATCTGATAGTCATCCTGCAAAAGCCTTGCCCCTGCCAGGATTTCTCTTTCATAAGAACCGATGGAACCGGCCACACAGGTGATGGCCATGACCGCTTTTTCATGCACACGCACCACAAGGTCAATGGATGACCAGTAATCGTCACCCTTGAACCGGACAGTCAGGGGCACATCCACCAGGATCTCGTTTTTTTTGTATCCCTTGGTCTCCACCAGGAATTTTTCACAGCTCTGGCGGCTGACTTCCGGTCCGACATTGTCGATATCTTTTCCAGTGATATAGTCTTTTATCTGTTCCATAATCAGTTTTTGATAATATCCTTTGTCACATGTTCATTGGTCTGGTGCAAGGCTGCCACAGTTTCAGTATGCTGGTTTTCACCCACACGGTCATCAGGGGATCCGGTTTGATGATGCAAACGCAGTCAGGTCGATGCGGGGGGCATCACTCCACAGGCCTTCCAGGTCATAAAATGTTTTGGCCCGGGTCTCAAATATATGGATGACGAGGCTGCCGTAATCCAGTAACGCCCATTCTCCATCCTTGATGCCCTCTGTTCCCAGGGCAGTAATTTTATCGGCCTTCAGCCGGGTGATGATATGTTCGGCAATAGCGGTGACCTGGCGGTGGGAGCCGGCTTCCACGATCACCAGCATATCAGTGTAGGAGGTATACTGTTCCACATCAATGGCAACAACAGATCTGGGTTTTCTGTTGAATACAGCGGATAAATAGGGCCTGAATTCTTCTGAAAGCGCTGTCATAGGTATAATTTCCTTTTGTTGATAATCTTTTCCACCGGGGAGGGGACAAGTCCTTTTATGGAAAGATGCTGTTTCACCCGGTTGCGTATCATGGTGGATGAAATATCAATTTTCGGTACATGGCAGACATATACAGGCTGCAGCCTGCCATGGATAAATTGTTTTTTTTCCCTGTTCCATGTGTATCCTTTTGATATGTTTTCGTCAAGAAAGGATGCAATGGCCCGGCGTTGTCCGGGTTCCCCCCTGGGCATCACAATAATGGGAACAGCTGCAAAAATGGCTTTATGCTTTTTCCAGGAAGGGGTATCGAAAAATGCGTCTGATCCCATTAACAGAAAAAAACGGGTGTCCGGTCCGTGCTGTTTCTCAAAGGCAAGGATGGTGTCTATGGTAAAGGAGGGGCCTGATCTGGACAGTTCAATATCTGATGCAGAAAATCCGTCCATGCCGGCCAGGCTTTGTTCCACCATGGCGTACCTGTCCTGTGCTGGTGCCAGGTTGGAGCCGGGTTTGTGCGGGGGGGTTGCTGAAGGGAAAAAAAAGATTCTGGAAAGATTGCACTGCTGTTTCACATGACTGGCTATGCGGATATGGCCATTGTGAATCGGGTTGAATGTTCCACCAAAAAGCCCGGCATCCATGGGGTTACACGTGTGAAAGCCTGGTTGACAAAAGTTTTACAAGTGTGTCAATCCCTTTGCCGGTGATCGCTGAAATGGTATGGATTTCAATGTCTGGCAAAGCGTTTCGAAAGCAGTTGACCCGGTGTTCGGTGCCGGTGAGATCAATTTTGTTGAGAACCACAATCTGGGATTTTTGGGCCAGAGAACTGCTGTAAAGTGCCAGTTCCCGGTTGATCATGGCAAAGGCGGCAAGGGGGGTTTCCGGATCGATTGCACCAGCGTCAATGAGGTGGATCAATATGCCGGTGCGTTCGATATGCTTGAGAAATTTGATGCCCAGGCCGGTTCCCTGGTGGGCGCCTTCAATAAGACCGGGAATATCTGCTACGGCAAAGGGTTCACCAAAAGGGGGGTCCACCATACCCAGGGTGGGGGTGAGTGTGGTGAACGGGTAATCGGCAATTTTGGGGCGTGCAGCAGACATGGCGGAAATAAGGGTGGATTTGCCTGCATTGGGCAGGCCCACGATTCCAACATCTGCAAGCAGTTTCAATTCCAGATTCAGTGTGATTTCAATACCGCGGATTCCCGGCTGGGAATACCTTGGGGCCCGGTTGGTGGAAGTGGCAAACCGTTTATTGCCCCGGCCGCCCTTTCCGCCCCGGGCAATAATGACTTCTGCATGGGCATCAGTAAGATCGGCAATCACCTCTTTGGTGTCTGCGCGGCTTACAAGGGTCCCGGGGGGAAGGTCGATATAACAGTGGCTGCCGTTTTTGCCGTGTTTCTGCCTGCCCATTCCCGGAGACCCGTTTTCGGCCCGGCGCATTTTCTGGCGGCGAAAGTCATACAGGGTGCGTTTGCCCGGATCTGCCCGGAGAATGACATCCCCGCCGTCCCCGCCGTCCCCGCCATCAGGCCCGCCCCGCTCAATAAAGCGCTCTCTTCGGAAAGAGGTGCATCCCGCACCCCCATCACCGGACCTGATGGTAATAACTGCTTCATCTACAAATTTCACGCGGCATAAACACTGACTTTTTTACGGTCCCGGCCCTGTCTTTCAAAGGTCACCACACCGTCAATCTTTGCAAAAAGGGTGTAATCTCTGCCCATGCCCACATTGTTTCCCGGATGGATTCTGGTGCCCACCTGTCTGACGATGATATTGCCGGCCACCACTGCTTCTCCGCCGAATCGTTTGACCCCCCGGCGCTGGGCGTTTGAATCCCGGCCGTTCTTTGAACTGCCTGCTGCTTTTTTATGTGACATCTGTAAATCTCCTTTACGCTGAAATGGATTCGATTTTTATTTCAGTATAGGGTTGTCTGTGTCCCTGCATCTTTCTGTATCCCTTGCGGCGTTTATACTTGAAAACCAGCTGTTTTCTGTCCCTGCCCTGTTCCACAACATGGGCTTTTACCACCGCGTTTTCCACCAGGGGATTTCCCAGGGTAATATTTTCCCCGTCTGAAAACATGAGAACATCATTGAATTCAATTTGTGAACCTTCGGTGCCGGAAAGTTTTTCAACTTTCAGGGTCTGGTCTTCATGAACCTTGTATTGTTTGCCGCCGGTTCTGATCACTGCGTACATGTTAACTCTCCTTGTTAAATCAATACTTTTCACAAGCGTATAAAAAACTCTTCATACTATAAATTTCAGTGAAATTTGTCAATGTAAAAATGTTAAGGGGCAGTTTTAAACAGATCCAGAAATTGGGCATACCCCTGTTTTTCAAGTTCTGCAGCCGGGACAAACCGCAGGGCAGCTGAATTGATACAGTACCGCAATCCTGTGGGGGGCGGTCCGTCACTGAAAACATGGCCCAGGTGGGAGTCTGCCAGAGGACTGCGCACCTCGGTTCTGGTGGCAAAAATTAATTTTTTGTCAGTTTTCTCGGTCAGAGAAACCCCGCTTATGGGCCGGGTAAAACTGGGCCACCCCGTACCGGAATCAAATTTGTCCGTGGAACTGAAAAGCGGTTCTCCTGATACAATATCCACATAGATGCCCGGTTCCTTATTGTCCCAGTAAGCATTGGAAAATGCCTGTTCAGTGCCGTCTTCCCGGGTGACATGGTACTGGATTTCCGTCAATGTTTTTTTAAGCTGCGCATCCGAAGGCTTGACAAAAGCGCCGTTGGTTTTGTCCAATTGATCCGCAAGCCTGGCCTTTGCAGCATCGTTCCAGTTTTTTTCCAAAAAACGGTCCCTGCCGGAACCGGCCCGGTAATATTTGTAGCGCAAAGGATTTTTCTTGTAATAGTCCTGGTGGTAGTCTTCCGCCGGATAAAATGTTTCCATGGGGCGAATCTGTGTGACAACCGGATCATTGAACAGTCCGGATGCCTCCAGGGCAGCTTTGGCAGCAAGGGCTGCTTTTTTCTGCCGGTCATTGTGATAAAATATGGCAGAACCGTATTGTTCGCCGCGGTCCACAAATGATCCCCCTTTGTCGGTGGGGTCAATCTGCTGCCAGAAAACTTTGACCAGTGTGTCATAGGAAACCGTATCCGGGTCATAGGTGATCTGCACCACCTCAAGGTGGCCGCTTCTCCCGGAAGAAACCGCCTCATATGTGGGATTCTCCAGGTGGCCGCCGGCATAACCCGATACCACGGATAAAACCCCGTCTATTTTTTCAAAAGGATGTTCCATGCACCAGAAACACCCGCCGGCAAATGTTGCTTTTTCGTATGTCACATTATCCTCCATGGCAAACACCTTTTGTCCAGTTACAGTTAATACGGATAAAACCAGGAACATCCAGAGGCGCAGAAAAACAAAATAATTCATATGGCAAACATCTTTCATTGCAAATCCTCCTTTTTTCCAACAAAATAAGTATCCATCGGTCCATTGTAAATGGGTGCCGTTGTTTTCCGGCTTTGCCCCGGGCCAATACACCCTGTGAGATGTCGTCAGACCGGTGTGATTTCAACACCAGACCAGTCCTGTTTTCACTTATCCGGGTCTGTTTTTTTTGAAAAGCTTTGCCAGAAGGCATTTCCGGTCGTTTAGATTTCTTCTGGCACATATCCTGCTTTCAGTAATGTCTATACACAAAAATCAGCAGCATATCAGGAGAAAATTATGAGAATGAACTGGCTGGGAAAGAACATGGTGGTGATCGGCATGGTGGTACTGCTGGTCGGTCTGTTCGGCAGCA
>JAABSB010000121.1 GCA_011390615.1 Desulfotignum sp.
TCCACTGGTACCGTCAATACA
This sequence comes from Desulfotignum sp., assembly GCA_011390615.1. GTDB lineage: Bacteria > Desulfobacterota > Desulfobacteria > Desulfobacterales > Desulfobacteraceae > Desulfotignum. Next base: position 22 of record JAABSB010000121.1, read on the forward strand.
TACCACTGTTAATGCTATGTAACTTCTTCCCAGTTGACAGAGCTTTACGACCCAAGGGCCTTCTTCACTCACGCGGCGTTGCTGCGTCAGGGTTTCCCCCATTGCGCAAAATTCCTCACTGCTGCCTCCCGTAGGAGTCTGGACCGTGTTCCAGTTCCAGTGTGACTGATCATCCTCTCAGACCAGCTAACCATCACAGCCTTGGTGGGCCGTTACCCCACCAACAAGCTAATGGTACGCAAACTCATCTCCAAACAACTGCTTTCAAGAAGAGGCAGTCTTTCATACATATACTTGTGCATATGCACTGCATCCGGTATTAGCCATCCTTTCGAATGGTTATCCCGGGCTTGAAGGTAGATTATCTACGTGTTACTCACCCGTGCGCCACTCTACTCAGGATTGCAAGCAATCCCTTTCTCGTTCGACTTGCATGTGTTAAGCACGCCGCCAGCGTTCATTCTGAGCCAGGATCAAACTCTCCAGTTAAATCCTTACTTGGCTTAATTCAATAAGCCTTCTAAAACTCTTTAAGGTCTTGTTTAAGACCCGCTTCAAACTTTATCACTGACCAATTTTCAAAGATCAAACATTTGGTTGACCACAATTTTTTCTGTGACCGAAAAACCTGACTAATATACACAGAGGATCAGGCTTTGTCAAACCTTTTTTCACATCACTGCACAATTATTTTATGGTACTTTTTTTTACCGGCCCGCAACAAAATTTCACCCTGGTCCATATCAGCTGCTGAAACCGCCTGATCAAACCCGGACACACGGTTTCCATTGATATAAGCACCACCCTGGGTCACAAGACGTCTGGCATCGGATTTGGATTTACACAAACCGGTTCTGGTGAACAGATCCACCACAAGGGATATCTCCTGCATATCATTTTTATCAATTTGTGTTGCAGGAATGGAGGCATCTGATGCAGCAGAATGCTGCCCCCTGGGAATGGTGGCCCCAGGCAGAAGCCCTTCAGGCACATCAATGCTTCCGAATACTGAGGCAGCCGCTTGCAATGCATTGAAAGCGGCTGCCTCACCATGGGCGATCTTTGTGGCTTCATAGGCCAGAATAGTTTTGGCCATGTTCAAATCAGCCCCTGAAAGAATTTCCACCTGTGCAATTTCCTGCATGGGTAAAAAAGTAAACAAGGCCAGAAACCGTGCCACATCGGCATCATCACAATTGACCCAGAACTGGTAATAATCATAGGGGGAAAATCGGTCCGGATCCAGCCAGACAGCTCCTTTATGGGTTTTTCCCATTTTGATGCCAGAGGCGGTTGTTATCAACGGAAATGTGATGCCGAATGCCTGTTTTCCAAGGGTTCTGCGAATCAGATCAATACCGGCCACAATATTTCCCCACTGATCACTGCCCCCCATCTGGAGCAGGCAGTCATGGCTTTGTGCCAGTTTCATAAAATCATAGGCCTGGAGCAGCATATAATTGAATTCGATAAAGGTCAGCCCCTCTTCTGATTCCATACGGGCCTTGTAACTTTCAGCCTTTATCATGCGGTTGATGGAAAAATGCCGGCCGATATCCCTTAGAAACGGGATATACTCCAATTTGGTCAACCATTGGGCATTATCCAGCAGCAGGGCCCGGCCGTTGTCAAAATTAATAAACCTGGACAGCTGGGCCCTGATGCCGGCCTTGTTTTCTTCGATCTGTTCCTGGGTAATGATCTGGCGCATTTCGGTTTTCCCGGACGGATCTCCTATGAGGCCGGTGCCGCCCCCAACAAGACCTATGGGGCGGTGCCCGCACCGCTGCATATGGGCCAGGGCCATGATACACACAAGGCTTCCCACATGAAGGCTGGATGCGGTGGGGTCAAATCCGATATAACAGGTGGCCCGGTTATTTTCCAGGTATTCTTCCAATTCCTGTGTATGGGTCACCGCATCAATGAACCCCCGTTCCTTTAAAACCGATAAAACATTCATTAACAAAACTTCCTGTTATTTTTTGGTATATTCAACCGCTCTGGTCTCTCTTATCACCACCACTTTGACCTGACCGGGAAAGGTCAGATTTTCTTCTATCTGACGGGCAATCTCCCTGGACAAAAGCATGGCATCATCATCACTGATTTTTTCACTTTCCGTGATCACCCGGATTTCCCGGCCTGCCTGAATAGCATAGGTGTTCACCACCCCGTCAAAGGCATTAGCAATATTCTCAAGATCTTCCAGGCGCTTGATGTAATTTTCCAGACTTTCTTTTCTTGCGCCGGGACGGGCACCTGACAGGGCATCAGCCGCCTGGACGATATAGTCATACACCGTTGTGGGCACCTGGTCTTCATGGTGGGCGGCAATGGCATTGACCACTGCATCAATCTCCCCGTATTTTTTTGCCAGTTTGGCCCCGATAATGGCATGGGCGCCGTCCACTTCATGGTCCACAGCCTTGCCGATGTCATGAAGCAACCCCATGCGTTTTGCCAGCTTGACGTCAAGTTTCAGTTCCGCTGCAATGGTACCTGCCAGAAATGCCACTTCAAAGGAATGCTGCAGTACATTCTGGGCATAGGATGTTCTGAATTTGAGTTTTCCCAGCACCTTGATCAATTCCGGATTGATACCATGAACCCCCAGATCAAAGGCAGCCTGTTCACCAGCCTCCTTAATGGTCTGTTCCACCTCCTGAGATGCCCGTTCCACAACGTCCTCTATCCTGGCCGGATGGATCCTGCCGTCGGAAATCAGTTTCTCCAGAGAAAGCCGGGCCACTTCCCGCCTGATCGGATTGAATCCTGAAAGAATAACCGCTTCAGGGGTATCGTCAATGATAAGATCAATGCCAGTGGCAGCTTCCAAAGCCCTGATGTTACGCCCTTCCCTGCCGATAATTCTGCCTTTCATTTCATCCCCGGGCAAATGCACCACAGATACGGTTTTTTCCGCCACATACTCGCCCGAATACCGCTGGACAGCAGTGGATATGATTTTCTTGGCTTCCTTGTCAGCCTGTTCTCTGGCTTCACTATTGATCTTTTTTACAAGCGCTGCACCTTCGTGCCTGGCCTCTTCTTCCATTGCTTTGAGCAACAAATCTCTGGCCTGCTCCAGGGTCAGACCTGATACTTTTTCCAGTTCTTTTTTTGTCTCTTCGAGCAATGCATTATAGTGCTCTTCTGTCTGGGCAACAGCATCAAGTTTCCTGTGCATCTCGATTTCATTTTTCTGAAGCGCTGCTTCCCTTTTCCCCAATAGATCCTCTGTCTGGTCCAGTTTTTCACTTTTCTTGGAAAGCCTGCGTGCCTCCTTTTTCAATTCTTCCCGGGTTTCCTGTGTTTCTGCATCAAAACTGCTTTTCATTTCCAGAAGCCGCGATTTGGCCTCCAGTCTGGCTTCTTTTAAAAGTGTCTCCGCTTTTCTTTCAGCTTCCTCAACAAGCCTTTTTTGTTCTGCTTCAATATTCAGATTTTCCTGGAAGGTTCTCTTTTTGAGCACAAAAAATGCAATGACTCCCAATCCCAGCAATACAACAATAATCAATGAGAGTACGGTTTCCATTCAACAATTCTCCTTCAAACATAGAATATTTTCAACACGCCAAAAGGCGCGTTGCACAACTTTGACACAAATTATGGAATGGGATAATGATATAAAAAGGGGAGATGGAGCTTGAAAAGGACTTGATTAAAAAAGACAGTTACCCCCACAAATTGCCGTGTTGCGTTTAGGGCTTTGAACCATTGGTTCAAAAGTGGGCATCCAGATAATACCTTCAGGCTTTTCCTTGCACTTGAGGAACCTGCTCACCAGTATCAGGGTGGACTCCCTTCTAAGTATGCGTTAGGACAAAGTCTATTTTACAATCACGCACATTGCAGGGGTGTTGTTCCGTCACAACCTAACTATTTCTCATTCAAGTCCTTTATCAATTTTATGTATCAGAGATGCCATTTTTCTTTCCACATCTCTTTCAAATTCAGAATGTTGCTGTTTCAGCTCATGAAAGTCCTTTGACAGGTTCATGGCTGCCAGAAGCAGGATAGCAGTTTTGTTTCGTCCTGAGCTTTTGCTTTCGAACATCCCTTCTGCCTCCTGAATATAATCGGTTACATATTGCGCAACTTTTTCCGGATTTTTAACCTGGCCATCAGGCATAAATCTAAACTCTTCCCCAAAAAGATCAATTTTGATAATTTCATCCAATGAAATCCCTTTACCGAAAACACAGCTCCGGTCACACTTTTGATCGGGTTTCTTCTGACACGGTGAAACTGTCCAGTTTTGTCAGAAGTGCATCAATTTTTGATTGAATAAACGCTTCTTTTTCAGAAAATTTCTCCTCTGTCTGGTTCTTTTTTTCCAGGTCTGATTCCAGCCGTTTTATCTGTAAAATCAAATCCTGATTCTCTGACCGAAGTGTCTGGCAAATTGCTATTAACGCATCGATTTTATTGTTGATATCATCAAACTTGTTCTTAACTGAATCATTACCCAATTTCATAATCTCACAAAGTATTAAGTTGGGGTTCAGTATAGATCAAAAGTTTTGCCAAAGTCAAGGTAATTCATTTTCCATGCGCCCGATGAGATCCTGAGCTTTTTCAAGCTCATCCAATGTGTTGATGCCCACAACCTGGCGGTGATCTGCCAGCACCGTTACTGCAATTTTTTCTTTGTTTTTGACACCGATATCCACCACATCCGTCAGATAATATTCACCCTGCCGGTTGTCCGGCCGCAACTGTTCCACTGCCCTGGATAAAAAACTGCGGTCAAAGCAATAGATACCGGTATTGATACGCCTGATTTTTTTTTCAGTATCACTGGCATCAGTCTCCTCCCGGATGGCCAACATATTACCCTCTTCATCCTGGATGATCCGTCCGTATCCAAATGGATTTTCCAGATCTGCCGCCAGAACCGTGACCACAGCGCCATGACTGCGGTGGGCCAAAACCAGATCGGAAAGGGTTTTTGGCTGTATCAAAGGCACATCTCCGCACAGCACCAGCACATCCTGGATATGGGCAGCCAGATGCGGCAGGGCGGATTTAACAGCGTCACCGGTTCCCAGAAGCTGCTCCTGCAAACAAAAGTCTACCTTAAAACGGGCTGCCACCTCCAGGCGGACTTTTTCTGCCTGATGGCCCACCACCACATGGATATTATCGCGTGTCACATGCATAGCACAGGCAATGACATAGGCAAGCATGCTCTTGCCTGCAACCTTGTGAAGCACTTTGGGCAAATCCGATTTCATCCGGGTTCCCTTGCCGGCTGCCAGAATAATCACACTCAACGCATCCATTGTTCTTTCCTTTATCATCAGAGATTGCTGTATGCTAAAAAAAGGGGTGTTTCCCATATGGGGACACCCCTTTTAAAACAAACTGTATAAGCAAACCTGTTTATAAATGTTTACCGTATTATTTGCGCGCAGATGCAATATTGAGCCTGTGTATGGCCCGTCGCAATGCCATTTCAGCTCGCAGAAGGTCAATTCCAGCAGCCCGGTTTGCCAGGCGCTGTTCCGCCCGCTCCTTTGCAGCCTGGGCCCTGGCAATATCAATATCGCTGCCACGTTCGGCTGACTCTGCCAGAACCGTTACCTTGTCAGGCAAAACCTCTGCAAATCCGCCGTTTACAAAAAGATGCTGTTCTTTTCCCTGGGCATCGGTATACCGGAGTGTTCCCAGTTTCAGGGATGTTAAAAAAGGCGTGTGTCCCCTGAGGGCACCGAATTCACCCTCAGAGCCTGGCGCCACGACACTGTCAACCGGTTCGCTGACAACGGCCTTCTGTGGTGTCACCACTTCAAGAAATAGTTTCTCGGCCATGATTTTCCTCCGAATTAAGCGGATTGTGACTTTTTAATGGCATCTTCAATGGAACCAACCATATAAAAGGCATTTTCCGGAAGATCATCATGCTTGCCTTCAATGATTTCTTTAAATGATCTTACGGTATCTTCAACTTTTACAAAAACACCCGGCATACCGGTAAATGTTTCCGCAACATGGAAAGGCTGGGACAGAAATTTTTGCAGCTTTCTGGCCCGCTGTACCGTGATTTTATCTTCATCAGACAGTTCATCCATCCCGAGAATGGCAATGATGTCCTGGAGTTCTTTGTATTTTTGCAGGGTCTGCTGAACTACCCGGGCCACATAATAATGCTCTTCACCGATATAGTTGGCATCCAGAATCCGGGAGGTGGAGTCCAGCGGGTCAACCGCCGGGTAAATTCCCAGCTCGGCAATCTGGCGGGAGAGAACAACGGTGCCGTCCAGATGGGCAAATGTGGTGGCCGGTGCCGGGTCAGTAAGGTCATCAGCCGGCACATACACACATTGTACCGCGGTGATGGAACCTTTGTCCGTGGAGGTAATACGTTCCTGGAGTTCCCCCATGTCCACCGCCAGTGTGGGCTGGTATCCAACCGCAGAGGGCATACGTCCCAGGGTTGCGGACACTTCTGCTCCTGCCTGGGTGAACCGGAAGATGTTGTCAATGAACAACAGCACGTCCTGGCCTTCCACATCACGGAAATGTTCTGCACAGGTCAATGCGGACAGGGCAACCCTGGCACGGGCTCCTGGAGGTTCTGTCATCTGCCCGTAAACCAGGGCACACTTGGGAAGAACACCAGAATCCTTCATTTCATGGTACAGGTCATTGCCTTCACGGGTACGTTCCCCTACGCCGCCGAAAACGGAAATACCGCCATGCTGCATGGCAATGTTGTTAACCATTTCCATCATGATAACGGTTTTCCCGACACCGGCGCCGCCGAACATGCCCATCTTGCCGCCCCTGGGAAAGGGAACCAGCAGATCGATAACCTTGACACCTGTTTCCAGAACCCGCACCGTGGTATCCTGTTCAATGAATGTAGGTGCATGCCTGTGAATGGGCAGTGTGTTTTCCCTGGAAATATCTCCCAGGCCATCCACAGGTTTTCCCACAACATTGAGTACACGTCCCAGGGAGGCTTCACCCACCGGCATAAGGATGGGAGAACCGGTATCTTTTACAGGCATACCCCGCTGAAGCCCGTCGGTCACATCCATACCGATGCACCTGACCATATTGTCACCCAGATGCTGGGCAACTTCAATGACCAGGTTGTCTTCTTCATCCCCGATGGTGGGATTGGTTACGGTCAGTGCGGTGAGAATCGACGGAAGGTTGCCGGGTGAAAATTCAACATCAACAACCGCACCAATAACCTGTGCTATTTTTCCTATATTTTCAGCCATTTTTTTCTCCTAATAAAGCTGTTTACATATTTTTGCATACTTTGCTATTGTGTGACGTATTATCCCTTAAGTGCTTCAGCACCACCGACAATATCCATGAGGTCTGCTGTAATGCCGGCCTGCCGGGTCTTGTTATAAATCCCCTGGAGTTCTGCCACCATGTCTTCACAGGCTTTGGTGGCATTTTCCATGGCCCGCATACGGGCGGCATGTTCGCTGGTGGAGGTCTGGAGCAATGCATCATATATCTGAATAAACACATTTTTGGGGAGCATTTCTCCTAAAAGTGTGTCAGATGATGGTTCACAGATATGTTCAGGGAGGAAGCCTTCATCTGCTTCAGCAGGCTTTTCCTCCACCACATCCGCAAGGGACTGAATGGGCAGAATCTTTTTGATTCTGGGCTCCTGTCTTGCCATGCTCTGAAACTCGGAATAAATCAGATATACTTCATCAACAGTTTCTTCCAGGAAACTGTCTATCAGCTGCTGCCCCGGGGTAGAAGCATGGGAAAACCCGATCTTGCCCCCCACCACATCCAGAAATTCCAGATCAAGGGTATGGGGAGATTTTTTGACCCAGTCTCTGCCTTTTTTTCCGTAGCAGCAGAAAGATATCTCCTTGCCCTGCAGTTCGGACTGAATTAATTTTCTGGTTTTGTCAATCAGATTGATGTTAAATCCGCCACACAGTCCTCTGTCAGATGTACACAGGACAAGTACCACTTTTTTGACTTCTTCGCGGGGAACCAGCAGAGGACTTGCATCCGAGCTGGATTTGCCGGCAATACTGCCCAGAACTTCAGTAAATTTGAAGGCATAGGGTTTAAATTGCTCCATGTTGTTCTGACAACCGCGCAACCGTGAAGTGGCAACCATTTTCATGGCAGAGGTAATCTGCTTTGTCTTTTTGACACTGCCGATCTTTGATTTAACTTCTTTTAATGTTGCCATTATATCTACCTTTCAAGCCTGGTGTTGGTGAAAAATTTTTCAAATGTGAGCATACATACCCCCGTTATGTTTAGAGGGTATCCTTAAATTCTTCATCATAGGCTTCCAAAGCCTGTTTGAGCTTGGATTCGATATCCTGGGTAATTTCTTTTTTCTCTATCAGGCCTTGGTAGATTTCAGGAAACCGGTTTTCAATAAATGGATAAAGTCCTTCTTCATATTTGGCAACCGCTTCTTTGGGGTATTTGTCAATATATCCTTTGGTACCGGCATACAGGGCGGT
>JAABSB010000122.1 GCA_011390615.1 Desulfotignum sp.
CACTGTCCCGGGCTTCCTGTTCCGCCTCTTTGTCATCCAAATCTTCATCTGCATCTGCAAAATCATCTTCCAGCATATCATCAAAATCATCACCCAGAACATTCCCCAGGATATCTTCATCTTCCTGGTCGGCAGCCATGAGCAGGGTGTCGATATCATCCTGGGAAATCAGGATATCCTCTGCATCTTCAGACCCGTCTTTTTCAACACTTTGTTCAACTGGGTCACTGTCTTCCTCCTCCGGGTCCTGGAGCAGGGCATCGATATCTTCCTGGGTAACATCATCTGCATCCGGTTCAGGCACAGGGTCTTCCCAGTCTGCTGTATCCATATCCACGGCATCCAGATCCACCTGATCCGGGTCACCATTTTCAGTTTCTTCAACCGTGTCTGCTTCATCAAGGATCACCGGATCTGATGCCGGAATAATTTCCGGGGCATTCTGCATCAGGGTATCAAGTGTTTCCTGGGTAATGAGGCAGTCAGCAGCATCTTCTGCCTGGTCCGCACCAATGACAAAACCATCCCCGTCCGCCTGTGCTGCTTTTGTTTCCTGTGTCTGTGCCGGTGTTTCAGCATCCGTTGTTTCAGGGGATTTTGGGGGTGGTTCCTGGTCCTGGTCCGGATTCAGCAACCGGTCAATGTCTGCCTGGTCAATCAGCTCTATCTCCTGATCGCCATCTTCCAGATCTTTATCTTCCTGATCACTATCCTGCCTGTTGTCATTTTCCTGGTCATCATCCTCCAGGCCCGCCGGTCCCCCGCCCAGAAGGCTGTCAATATCGTCCTGGGACAGTTCGCCCATGTCGTCTTCTGTATCTGCTGCTGAATTTTCTGCAGCTTCTGTATCTTCTGTGCCGCCGGTCTTTGTATCGCCGGCATCGCTGTTGAGCAGGCTGTTGATATCATCCTGGGACAGTTCGCCCGGTTCTTCAAAATCATCTGATTCATCCCCGGATGTCCGGCTGCCCATGAGATTGTCGATGTCATCCTGGGACAGTTCACCCATATCATCTGTGTCAGATGATATGTCCACGGCTTCAAGGCTCTCTTCCGCCTCTTCAATGGAAGAGGACGCCAGGAGTTTGTCAATATCATCCTGGGATACGAGATCATCCTGGTCCTGATTGGGATCTGCCATGGGCCACCTCTTTACACTGTGTTTTTGGTTACGTTATCCGGTCAATAATCCTGGAGCCTGGCCCGCAGTTTCACCAGAACCCCTGTATGAATCTGACAGATGCGCGATTCGGTGAGCGAGAGCACCTCTCCGATCTCTTTGAGTGTCAGTTCATCATAATAATATAATGACACCACCAGTTGTTCTTTTCTGCTCAGGGTTTCAATGGTCCGGGCCAGCACCTGCTTCAGCTCTGCTCTGTCAAAATAATCGGCCGGGGTATCCGCTTCCTTGAGTCCGGACTGGAACCGGGTCTGGGAATTGGCCTCGTTCTTTTTTGTTTTAATAAAGTCATCCAGGTTCAGCACCGCAGCCCCGTGAATATCAGTGAGCATGTCCTGGTAGGTCTTAAGATCCAACCCTAAGGCATCGGCCACTTCCTGGTCGGTTGCAGGGGCTTTTTTGGCATCTTCTATCTGCTTGACCACACGGCTGATATCCTGGATCTTTTTGCGCATGGACCGGGAATAGGTGTCCATGCTCCTGAGTTCATCCAGGATTGCCCCTTTTATCCGGTACTGGGCATAGGTCTTCAGGCTGACATGTCTGGATGGGTCAAACTTGTCCACTGCATCGATCAGCCCCAGGGAACCGGCTGAAATCAATTCATCAAACAACACGCTGGCCGGCAGGCGCATAGCAAACCTTGCGGCAATGTGCTTTACCAGAAAAGCATATTCAACAATACTTTTCTGCCGCCAGGCATGGTGTTTTTTCTCTGATGCTGAAATTTTTTTTTTCATAAACCCATAAACCATCCGGTCATGTGGCTGTCTGAAACACCTTGTTCATAAAAAAAGTCAGGTTTCCCCGGGCATGACCGGATGCTTCCTGCTTCAAAATGCTGTCAGCAATGATTTCCAAGGCCTTTGCAGCAGCAGCATCCGGGGTTTTATCCAGAAGAAGGCTGCGTTTTTGCACTGCGTGCTGCAGGTCTCTGTCAAAAGGGATATGCCCCAGATAGGTGAGGACCACATCTTTTAAAAATTTATCCAGGGCATTGCTCAAAGAGCCGAACACCCGCTTGGCATCTTTTTCAGATTCCGTCATATTGACGACCAGTTTAAAATACCGGCTCTTATACTCCCTGGACATCACTTTCATCATGGCATATGCATCTGTAATTGAGGTGGGTTCTGTGGTGGCAACTATGATACATTCATCAGATGCGGCATTGAAATAGAGCACATTGGAAGAGATGCCCGCCCCTGTATCCACCAGGATGATGTCTGCCTGGTCCGCCAAAGCCTCGAATTCACCCAAAAGGGTCAGCTTCTGGCCCTCATTCAACCGGGTCAGGCTGGCAAATCCTGATCCGCCGGGAATGATACGGACCCCGTGTCGGGTTTCAATCATCACCTCTTCCAAAGATTTCTCCCCGGATATCACATGGCGCAGGGTGTATTCCGGCCGCAGGTTGAAAACAATATCAATATTGGCCAGGCCCACATCCGCATCAATGATAACCACCCGCATGCCTTTTTGGCTCATGGCAACCGCCAGATTTCCCACGATATTTGTCTTGCCCACACCGCCTTTTCCCGAGGTCACGGCAATGACCCTGGGAAACTGTTTTCCATGGGATGGCATACCCTTTTTTCTCCTTGCCAGTATATCGTTTTTTGCAATATTTCTCAGTTCTTTTGCCTGATCCACCCTTATATCTCTCCTTTGGTGTTTCTGCCCAGAATGATTTTTATCAGGGCCTGTCTGTCCGGCACAATTAAATCCTCGGGCACTTTCTGGCCGTTGGTGATCAGGGAAACCGGCAGGTTCATGTCATTGATCTGGTCCAGGACCTTGCCGCATCTTCTGGCTTCATCAATCTTGGTGAACACATAGGTATCAGGATTGAATACTGAAAAAGCCTGTGCTGCTTCTTTCATATTAATGGATTCTGCCGTAACACTCAAGGTTAAATGAACGGAAATGCCAAAATCAGCTTTCATCAAGGCCAGGATTTCATTGATCTTTTCTTTGTCATAATGGCTGTGGCCGGCTGTATCAATGAGTATCATGTCCATGGATTTCATCCGCTCCAGGGCACAGGCCAGGTCCCCGGCGCTGAATGCCGGCACGCAGAACAATCCCATGATGGCCGCATATGCCTTGAGCTGTTCAAAGGCCCCCACCCGGTAATTGTCTACAGAAACCAGTCCCACCCGCATTTTGCGCTTAAAATGGAGCATGGCAGCCAGTTTGGCAATGGTGGTGGTCTTTCCCACACCGGTGGGCCCCACAAAGGCTGCCACATGGGGAAGGCCTGAAATATTGGTGCGCCTGAAAAAATCCTTTACCGACACATGGTTCAGGCACTGGTGCATCACATTCTGCTTCAGGCGTCTGATGCGTTCTTCCGGCGCCAGATTGTCCTCCATGCCGGCTGATGCCTTTTCAATCAATGCGCAGGCCAGTCCCTCGCTGACCCCGGACCGCAGAAATGATGCGAGCACGCCTGCGGATTCAAACCGGCGGCACAGCACCTGATGTACGCCGGAGCCCATGCCGGCAATGGCGATCATGTCCTTTATTTCCGCCATATCCGCTCTCAAGGATGCCAGCAGGTCCTTGTTGCCGGAATGATTTTCCAGGGGCGTACCAATGCCGGCTTCCACTTCCACCATTTCCCTGCCGTAGGGGTCCCTTGGTTTTTTGGGAATTTTTCTGGTGGACAGGATCATGGCTTCGGGTCCCAGTTCCTGTTTGATGCTGGCGATTGCCTCCTGAATATTGGCGGCTTTAAAAATGCGCTTATTCATTTTTCAGACTCACTTTTCCACTGGCCTTGAGATTAATCTCGTCCGCTATCTCAGCATGGGATATCACAAAAACTGTCGGAAGAGAAGGTTCTATCAGTTTCCTGAAATGGCGGCGCAGGGTCGGGGTGGTCATGACAACCGGCTGTGTGTTCACTGCCAGCAGTTTTTCCACCGCTTTTGTCACTGCCTGTACAATTTCCTGGGCCATAACCGGTTCCAGGGCCAGATAAGATCCGTGCTCCGTGCGTTTGATATTTTTTGTAAGAATCTCTTCCAGCTGCCGGTCCAGGGTGAGCACCTGGAGTGTCTTTCCCTCGGACAGATACGGGGCGATCATGGATCTGGAAATGCGCTGGCGCACATACTCTGTAAGCAGATCCGGGTCTTTGCCCATGGGTGCGAAATCCGCCAGGGTCTCAACAATGGTGAGAAGATCCCGGATGGATATTCTTTCCCGCAAAAGATTCTGGAGCACCTTCTGGACCGCGCCCACGGAAAGGAGGTTGGGAACAAGCTCCTCTACTGCCTTGGGGTTTGTCTTGGCCAGGTTGTCCAGCAGGTGCTGCACATCCTGGCGGCCCAGCAGTTCATGGGCATTGTTCCGGACAATTTCCGTCAGATGGGTGGCAATAACCGTTGCGTTGTCCACCACGGTATACCCGGCAAACTTGGCCTCCTCTTCCTTGTCCACAGGGACCCAGAAGGCGGGCAGCCCGAATGCGGGTTCAATGGTTTCAATGCCGTCGATTTTCTGTGCCGCGCCCCCGGGATCCATGGCCAGGAGGTGATTGACCATAAGCTCGGACCCGGCTGCTTCAAAACCCTTGATCATCAGCCGGTACTGGGCCGGGCTCAGATTCAGGTTGTCCCGGATATGGATGGGCGGAATAATGATACCCATCTCCGTGGCAAACTGGCGCCTGATGGCTCGGATTCTCCCCAGAAGGGTGCCGTCCTGCTGTTTGTCCACCAGGGGAATCAGGCCGTACCCCACCTCCAGTTCAATGGTATCCAGGGTCAGCAGGTGGTCCACATCTTCCGGCTGCCCGGTGCCTGCTTCTTCTGCTGCTGCAGCTTCTGCCTCCACCAGGGCATCCTGCTCTTCTTTTTCATCTGCCCGCAGAAAATACCAGGCCAGGGTTCCCATGACCAGGCCCAGGGTCATGAACGGCACAGACGGCAGCCCCGGGATCAGTCCCATGGAAAAAATGATCACCGCACCGATGAATACCGGCGTGGAACTTGACAGCAGCTGTTGGGCAAACTGCTTGCCCATCCGGGAATCAGAGCCTGCCCGGGAAACCAGGAGGCCGGCTGCGGCAGATATAAGCAGCGCAGGGATCTGGGATACCAGACCGTCCCCCACGGTCAGCAGGGTATAGTTGGTGAGGGCTTCCCCCATTTCCATGCCCTGCTGCAGCACCCCGATGATGAACCCGCCCCCGATATTGATCATGGTGATAATAATACCGGCAATGGCATCTCCCCGGACAAACTTGGAAGCACCATCCATGGCACCGTGGAATTCAGATTCCCTGGCAATGGCCTGGCGCCTTTCTCCGGCCTCGATCTCATCGATCATACCGGCATTGAGGTCTGCATCGATGGCCATCTGTTTACCGGGCATGGCGTCCAGGGTAAACCGGGCCGCCACCTCTGCAATCCTGCCGGCGCCTTTGGTGATGACCAGAAAATTGATCAATACCAGGATAATAAATATAATCAGCCCCACCACATAGTTGCCGCCCACCACAAAACTGCCGAATGACATGATGATGGCCCCGGCTGCCATAGGGCCCTCACTGCCGTGCAGAAGGATCAGCCGGGTGGACGCCACATTCAATGACAAACGGAACAATGTCAATACCAGCAGCAGGGAGGGGAAAATGGCAAACTCCAGCGGTGCTTTGGTATACATGGTGGTGATGAGCACCACAATGGCAAAGGAAATATTCATGGCCAGAAAAAAATCCAGAATCATGGGATGCAGGGGCAGGATCATTGCCATGAGAATGCCGATAAAGGCAACGATCATTAAAATGTCCGAGGATTCTCTTCTCAGCCCTGCCAGTATGCCGGTTTCCTGTGCTGCCATTACCATCCCTTTTTAATCTGTTCTTTGACACCCGGTGCCAAATATTTGGCTTTTTTTACCCCTGCCTGTTTTTCAGGCGGTAGACATATGCCAGCAGTTCCGCCACTGCCTGGTAATATTCCATGGGCACCATATTGTCGATATCGACATTCCTATACAAATTTCGGGCCAGCAGCTTATCTTCCACCAGGGGAACATCATTTTCCCGGGCGATCCGCCGGATATTTTCCGCCACCGGTCCGGCGCCCTTGGCCACCACCATGGGCGCATCCATCTGTGCATTGTCATACTTCAGGGCCACGGCCAGCCGGGTGGGGTTGGTAACCACCACATCCGCTTCAGGCACGGCCGCCATCATCCGTTTTCTGGCGGCTTCCTGCTGGAGCTGACGGATCCGGGATTTGACCATGGGATCACCTTCTGTCTGTTTGGTTTCATCCTTGACCTCTTTTTTGGTCATTTTCTGTTCTTCTAAAAATTTCCACCGCTGGTAGGCATAGTCCAGTATGGCCACCACCAGCATGATCAAACAGACTTTTATAAATATCCAGAAGGATTCCTTTAAGACAAACAGCAGAATAACACCGGTGCTGTTGTCATAGAGCCTTGCAATATCAACAAGTTCCCCCTTGATGGCATAATAGACCACCAGAGAAATCACAAACACCTTGACCAGTGTTTTTACAAACTCCACCACCGCCCGGGAGGTGAATTTCTGCTTAAACCCGCTGATGGGATTCAGCCGGCTGGGTTTGGGTGTCAGGGTTTTCCAGGACACCGAAAATCCCACCTGGGCAAAATTGGCTACCAGGGCCGCCAGATATACCCCTGCAAACAGCGGCAGACAGGTGATGACGATCCGTTCCAGATGATAAACCAGCAAATGGATCATGTCCAACGGTGTAAAATCTGGGATTTTTTCAAATCTGAAGTTATAATGCATTACCGCCAAGAAATTGTTATACATATGGTATGCCGAGGCAAACAGGGCCAGGGCCCCGCCCATCAACACCACCACCGAGGTGATCTCCATACTCTTGGCAACCTGCCCTTCTTCACGGGCTTTGCCAAGCTTGCGCGACGATGCATCTTCGGTTTTCTCTCCACCGCTTTCAGGATCTTCAGCCATATTTTACCCCCCGCCTATAAACAACAGCAGGTACATGAGCAGTTTTTTGAATTCCGGGATATAATCCCTGGTGACAATGGCGATAATTTCCAGGGACAACCCGAACAAAAACAAGCCCACAACTATTTTCAAGGGAAAGGCCACAATCATGACATTCATCTGGGGAGAAAACTTGGCCACCAGACCAAACCCCACACTGACAAACATCAGGGCCGCGATTACCGGTGCACCGATTTTCACAGCCAGCAGAAACAGGTGTGCCATCAATTCCATCATTTTGGCCAATACCGGCTGGGGCATCATGAAAACCCCCAGGGGAACCAGGACAAAACTGTCCACCAGGGCGGAAATCATCACATGGTGGCCGTTTAACAGCAAAAACACCACCAGCCCCACCCAGTAGCCCAGCTGGTCCATGATAGACACATTGGCCCCGGTCTGGGGATCGATGACATTGATCATGGCAAATCCCATCTGAAACCCGATGATCTGGCCTGCCAGCTGAATGGAGGCCAGAAAAATCCGCAGGCACAGGCCCAGGGTCATGCCGATCAGGGCCTCACCGCCGATCATAAGACCTGTGGAAGCCGCATCCTCGGGAAACCGTGTCAGGTCCACGGGCACAACCGTATACAGCAAAAGAGACAGGACCATGGCAAATCCTGCTTTGAGCAAGGCAGGAAAGGCATTGGAAGAAAAAATGGGAAACATGAACAAAAGGATGCTGATGCGCATCAACACCATCATATAGGTCTTGAACTGAACCGGATCAATGATGTTGAGTATTTCCACAGGACCCTACCGGATATACAACGGTATGTTCTCAATGATCCGCCGGGTAAAAGAGGTCATTTCATCCAGCATCCACGGGGCGGCAAACAGCAGTCCTAAAAAGACGGCGATGATCTTGGGCACAAAGGTCAGTGTCATTTCCTGCACCTGGGTGACGGCCTGGAAAACGCTGACCACAAGACCGGCTATAAGCCCCAGCCCCAGCATGGGCATGGAAAGATAAATGGTCAGAATAATGGCCTGCTTGGCAAATTCAATCACAAATTCCGGTGTCATGGCTTATACTCCAAAACTTTTCAACAAAGACCCTGAAATCAGATGCCAGCCGTCCACAAGCACAAACAGCATCAGTTTGAAAGGCAAAGATATCATGATGGGCGGCAGCATCATCATGCCCATGGCCAGAAGTACAGAGGCTGTGACCATGTCAATGACAAGAAAGGGGATATACAGAAGAAACCCG
>JAABSB010000123.1 GCA_011390615.1 Desulfotignum sp.
CAACCTGGCCACTCTGGTCCATCTTGTGGGTACCAGATTTGCGCCGGATTTTTCAGGCACAGTATTGTTTCTGGAAGATGTGGGAGAACCGGCATATAAAATTGACCGGATGCTGTCCCAGATGAAGATGGCTGGCTTGTTCACACATGTTTCAGGTGTGGTGACCGGGGCATTTACCCAATGTGATCAAAAAGAATACCTGCCTGAGATTTTTGATGACATTTTTGCAGAATACAACATACCGGTCCTCATGGGTCTGGCATCCGGCCATGGCAGAACAAACCTGTCTCTGGCCATGGGGCGGCAGGTTTTTCTGGATGCAGATGCCGGACTTCTGCAATGGCAGAAACAAAAATGAATTGTAACCCTGTATACAACATGATGGCACAAGGGGTCACAGAGGGTGTATTTCCCGGTGGGGTACTCTTGTGTGCCAGGGGCTCTGACATCTTTTTTTGTGAGGCATTCGGCCTGGCGGATCTTATACAAAAGCGGCCAATACAAAAGGATGCGGTGTTTGATCTGGCATCCCTGACCAAACCCCTGGCCACGGCTGTTGCCATGGCGGTGCTGGTGCAGGATGGCCGCCTGGGACTGCATACCTGTCTGCGAGAGGTGCTGCCCGGGGCGGTTGCTCCTGACAAGGCGAAAATTACCATGGACATGCTGCTACGCCATACATCCGGACTGCCGGCACACCGTGCATTTCATACAATTATTGCAGACCGGGCAGATCCAGCCCAGGCCCTGATAGATGCAGTTCTGGCAGAACCTTTGGAAAGTAATCCGGGATCCCGTCAGGTCTACAGTGACCTGGGATTCATGCTGCTGTGCCATGTGATTGAAACGGTGACACAGCAGCGCCTGGACCAGTTTGTCCGGGACCGTGTCTACTCCCCTCTGGGAATAAGGGATCTGTTTTTCATTCACCTAGGCAAAAAAGATGTGCCAAAGCACAGAAACCGCCTGGTATCCACCTGGGACTGTCCCTGGCGGGGCCGGGTGCTTACCGGTGAGGTGGAAGATGAAAATGCCTGGGCAGCCGGTGGTGTCCAGGGGCATGCGGGGCTTTTCGGGGATGCCCGGTCAATTCATCTTCTTTGCCTGGAAATTCTGCACGGGCTTGGGCAGCAACCCACCTGCGTTCTGGAACCCCGGATCCTGTCTGGTTTTGTAAAAAAATATCCGGGCCAGACCATGGCTGCAGGGTTTGATACCCCTTCTTTCACCGGTTCTTCATCCGGCCGGTATTTTTCCCAAAACGCTGTGGGGCACTTGGGCTTCACCGGTACCTCGTTCTGGATAGAACCTGATACAGGGCTTATGGTCATCCTGCTCACCAACCGGGTGCATCCCTGCCGGTCCAATGAAAAAATCAGAAAATTCAGACCCGCGATCCATGATTGCATTGCCGGCTGCATCAGATAGACAATAATAGATTTATATAAGGATATCAGAGTTTGTTCTTGTAAAAAACCGCCAATTTTGTTAGCAACTATCATTTCAGGCATACGTGTCAATTTATTGAAATAGATGGCTATAATTATTTTTTTAATTTAAAAGAGGTAAAATGAATTTTATAACGGACTCTTTGCTTGGTGCCTTTTCAAATGACCTGGCCATTGATCTGGGAACAGCCAATACACTGGTATATGTCAAAGGAAAAGGGATTGTGTTGAGTGAACCTTCAGTGGTGGCTGTCAGGACCGATCCCCGGTCCAAGAACAAGGTTCTGGCTGTAGGAATGGAGGCAAAGCGGATGCTGGGCAGAACCCCCGGCAATATTGTGGCTATCCGGCCCATGAGAGACGGGGTGATCGCCGACTTTGAAGTGACAGAAGCCATGCTCAAGCATTTTATCCGAAAAGTTCATAATAACAGAAAAACCCTGGTGCGCCCCAGAATTATCATCGCCGTTCCTTCGGGCATCACCCAGGTGGAAAAACGGGCGGTCAGAGAATCTGCAGAGTCAGCCGGTGCCCGGGAGGTTTTTCTGATTGAGGAACCCATGGCCGCAGCCATTGGTGCAGGGCTTCCCATTACCGAACCCACCTGCAACATGGTGGTGGATATCGGCGGCGGCACCACAGAAGTGGCTGTTATCTCCCTTGCCGGCATAGTATATACCCGTTCCCTGCGGGTGGCGGGCGATAAAATGGATGCCTCCATCAGCCAGCATATCAAGCGCAAATACAACCTGCTTATCGGTGAACGGACCGCTGAGATAATCAAGACCACCATCGGGAATGCATACCCTGATCCCGAAAACCTGGAAACCATAGAGGTCAAGGGACGGGACCTGGTATCTGGTATCCCCAAGATTCTGGCCATTGATTCTGAAGAGGTCCGTCTGGCCATATCTGAACAGATCGAAGCCATCGTGGAAACTGTGCGCATTGCCTTGGAACAGACCCCGCCGGAACTGGCAGCAGATATCGTGGATTCGGGCATTGTCCTGACAGGGGGGGGCGCGCTGTTGAAGAACCTTGACAAGCTGCTCAAAGAAAAAAGCGGACTTCCCATTGTGGTGGCGGATGACCCCTTGTCCACGGTGGCCTTGGGATGCGGCAGAGCCCTGGACAGCATAGATATTCTCACAGAAGTGGCCATCGACTGATTACATGTTTTCACGCAGAATGCTTATCGCCATTGGTGTGGCATTGTTTGTTGCAATCAATCTGATCGTCATCACCATGACCAGCCGCCAGACCCTGCCGGTGAGCGGTCCGGAAAGAATTTTTATTACATTGACAGCACCTTTCCAGCTGCTTGTTCAAAAAACCATTTCCTTTACCACAGCCATCTGGGAAACCTATTTCGCTAATGTGCAGGCGGTAAAGGAAAATACTGTTTTGAAAAAGCAATTGTCTGTGGCACAGCAGATCAAAAACCGGAACCAGGAGCTGGCAAAAGAGAATGCCAGGCTGAAAAAGTTTGTAGCTTTTACTGCTTCCGTGCCTGACACCTATGTGGCGGCCCGGGTTATTGCACGTGACCCCTCCCCCTGGTTCAAAACAATTATGATCGACAAGGGAAAAGCCCACGGCCTGGAAAAAACAGCACCTGTCATTGTGTCAGAGGGAATTGTGGGACAGGTTATTGCGGTTTCCTCCGGTTTTTCCCGGGTGCTGCTCATAACGGACCGCAATTCAGCCGTGGATGCCCTGGTGCAGGAAAGCCGTGCCAGAGGCATGGTTAAGGGCAGCAATGAAGATACCTGTGTTTTTGTGTATGCCCTGCGGAAAGATGAGATTGCGCCTGGAGAAATGATCGTGACATCCGGTCTGGATCAGGTGTTTCCCAAGGGATTGAGAATCGGCCGGATACTGGAAGTCAAAAAAGATCATTCTCAGCTGTTTCAGGATATCTCCATTCAGACAAGTGTGGATTTTGATAAATTGGAAGAGGTGCTGGTGTACAAAAAATGAACGGGTTTTATTTTTTTATCATCACCCTTGTTTTCATAGTTTTTCAAACTGTTTTTCTGCCCTGTTTCTCCTGGTTTTCCCAGAGTTTTGACCTGACCATTATGCTGGTATTGTTTTTAAGCCTGAATTTTTCCCACTATACAGCAGTGATGGCCATTGT
Source organism: Desulfotignum sp. (assembly GCA_011390615.1). Taxonomy (GTDB): domain Bacteria; phylum Desulfobacterota; class Desulfobacteria; order Desulfobacterales; family Desulfobacteraceae; genus Desulfotignum. The sequence goes on from JAABSB010000123.1 coordinate 3,589, forward strand.
ATGCATCGGCGGAATCATGGACAGCCTTTCAGGAGGACCGTTTTTCCTTTATATGTTTTCCTATCTCTGGATTTTTGTGATTGTCCAGCTTGTCAAACAATTTGTTTTCCAGACAAGCGGCCTGTTTATTCTGGTCATCAGCATGGTGTCGGTTGTTATCCAGCAGGGACTGTGCGTGTTCTCCGTATTCATCCAGCAGGGTGAGAGCGCAGTGTGGCAGATGGATTTTACCCTGATGATCAGACAGGTGATATGGGGGACGGTACTGATTCCCCCCGGGGTATGGATACTTTCCGTATGTTATGACAACTGGCGCCATATGGTCCGTATGCTGAAAAAAAACCGCGAACAACAAAAGAATGCATAGCATGTATGAACTGAATAAAAATGCTGACAGGGACTGGATTAAACAGCGGATAATGACGGCCACCCTCTGTTTTTTGGTTGTATTCATTCTTTTGTTTCTACGTCTGGTATATCTTCAGCTCATCAAGGGAGAAGAGTTCCGGCGCCTGTCTGAAACCAATTGTGTAAGGCTGAAAAGCATCAAGCAGTCCAGGGGATTGATTTATGACAGAAACAAAAAACTGCTGGTGGACAACAGGCCGGCATTTGATCTGGTAATTGTGCTGGAAGATGCAGGACCTGTACCGGATACGGTTTCTCTTTTGTCTTCTTTGATCCATGAGCCATACGCAGACCTCATGGACAATATCCAGAAGGCCGGTAATACAGCTTCTTACAAACCCGTTACACTGAAAAAAGATATATCCCGGGACCAGCTGGCCGTTGTGGAGGCCCATAAATTTGATCTGCCCGGCATCCATATCGAAATTGAACCCACCCGCTATTATATTTATCCCAAAATAGCTTCCCATCTTCTGGGATACCTGGGGCAGGTGAACAAAAAGGAACTGGAAAGCGGGCAATATCCCCATGTGAAATCTGGTGACAATATTGGCCGGTACGGGGTGGAAAAAAGTTTTGAACCATTCCTGCAGGGCAGGCGTGGCGGACGTCAGGTGGAAGTGGATGTTAACGGCCGTGTGGTCAAGGTGCTGAAAACCGTGGCGCCTGTATCGGGAAATGATCTTTACCTGACACTGGATCTTTCTTTGCAGCAGGTGGCGGAAGATATGCTTACAGACAAGGAAGGGGCTGTGGTGGCAATCGATCCGTCAAACGGTGATGTGCTGGTCATGGCCAGCAGTCCCGCTTTTGACCAGAACGATTTTATCGGGGGGATTTCCACTGAAAAATGGCGCCGCCTCATGGACAACCCGGGTCATCCCATGACCAACAAAGCGATTCAGGGAGAATATCCCCCCGCCTCAACCTATAAAACCCTTACCGCCATCGCTGCCCTGGAGGAAAAGGCCATAGACAGGCACACCACCACATTTTGTCCCGGTTATTATGTCTTTGGCAAACGGCGCTACCATTGCTGGAGCAGATATGGCCATGGGAAGCTCAGTGTGGAAGCAGCCATTGCCCAGTCCTGCGATGTGTTTTTTTATCAGGCCGGAGAAAAGGTGGGCGTGGATGCGTTGGCCCAATATGCCAGAGGGTGCGGTCTTGGAAGACCTACAGGCATAGCCCTGGCCCATGAACGCGCCGGACTGATTCCCACCGCCTCCTGGAAACGCAGGCGGTTCCAGGAGGCATGGCAGGCAGGAGAAACCCTTTCCATAAGTATCGGCCAGGGCTTCAATCTGACAACCCCCCTTCAGATGGCGGTGTTTACGGCAGCCATTGCCAATGGCGGCACCTTGTACCGGCCCAGGATAGTAAAAAATATTGCAGACAGCAACGGCAATGTGGTGAAAAAAATTGAGCCGGAAATAACCGGCGGTATCCCGGCTGGAAAAGAAACACTGGATATTGTCAAAAAAGGACTTTTTGATGTGGTTCAGGGGGATCGGGGCACTGCACGGGGAATCCGCATCAAAGGCATTGAAATAGCGGGCAAAACTGGAACGGCCCAGGTATTTTCCAGAAAGACCGGCGAAAAATTCGACAACGAGAACCTGGAAAAAAAATTTCAGGACCATGCATGGTTTGTGTGTTATGCCCCGGCACAGAATCCTGTGATCGCTATTTCAGTGATTATTGAACATGGCGAACACGGTTCTTCGGCTGCTGCACCGGTGGCAGGTGCCATGGTAAAAAAATATCTGGGCCTGCCTAAACCGAAAACCAAAAAAAAAGCACCCAAAGAAGGATAAAACCCCCATGTTTGACAGACGTCTGATAGAACATTTTGACTGGGGATTCCTGGCGGTGATACTGCTTATCGGATCCTGCGGGCTGGTGATTCTGTACTCTGCGGTCAGTGCTGGATGGCAGGGATCCGGGCTGCACTATCTGTTTGAAAAACAGATGATCTGGATGGGAGCCGGTATGGTTGTGATACTGGGAATTCTGGTCATCGATTTTCGGGAACTGGATAAGCTGAATCTGGTGATTTATGCGGTGTGTGTCGGTCTTCTGGTAAGCATTTATTTTTTCGGTCAATCAGGGGGCGGCTCCAGGCGATGGCTGTCCTTGGGATTTGCAAATATTCAGCCGTCCGAACTGATGAAAATCTCGTTGATAATCAGTTTGGCTTCCCTTTATGCCACAACAGTGTCTCCGGAAGGGCTGAATTTCAAAAATCTGCTCAAACCTGCTGTTTTATGTGCGATTCCTGTTGCATTGATTGTCAACCAGCCGGATCTGGGTACGGGGCTGCTGCTTTTGCTTATTGCCGGTTCCATCACCCTGTTTGTGAAGGTTGAAAAAAAAGTGGTGCTTACCCTGGGGGCTATACTGGTTTGTATTGTGCCCCTGGTATGGTTTACAGGGCTTAAGGAATACCAGAAAGAGCGGATTCTGACCTTTCTGGATCCGGGTCGTGACCCGTTGGGTACAGGATATCATATCATCCAGTCCAAAATAGCCATCGGATCAGGTATGATAACGGGGAAAGGCTTTTTGCAGGGCACCCAGAATGCCCTGTCATTTCTGCCTGAGCAGCATACGGATTTTATTTTATCCGTACTGGCGGAGGAGTGGGGGCTGGCGGGATGTACCGTGCTGCTTGTGTTGTATTTTCTGCTGCTGCTCTGGGGGTTGAATATTGCCTACAATTGCCGGAACATGTTCGGATCAATACTGGCATTCGGTATAACCAGCATGGTTTTTTGGCAGATTTTTATCAATATCGGCATGGTCATGGGATTGATGCCGGTGGTGGGGGTTCCCCTGCCTCTTGTTTCCTACGGTGGGTCTTCTGTTATAACCAACATGGTGGGATTCGGGATTTTGCTCAATATCAGCATGCGTAAATTTTCCACAGCGTAACCTGTCTGTGCGATCTGAGATTTTCACAGAAAATACAGGCATGGCCCGGCCCTTTCAAGACAGGAAATAATTTCTTATTCCATGTTGACAAATGGTTACCTGGATGGTACTCAAGTCTCGATTTGACTGGAATTAGGACTGTTTTTGCGCAAAAACAGTCAGTAATATATAAGTGGTTGATTTTTTTATAATTATTAACTGGCGGAGGGAATTTTATGATAACTGTGATTCCTGATATATCATTGGTGTATCAGATGATCAATTTCCTGATTCTGCTTTTTGTACTCAATCTGGTGCTGTACAAACCCATCCGAAAAGTGCTTCTGGAAAGAAAAGCCAAGGTTCAAGGTCTTGAAGGCGGCGTTGAAAAAGCGTCTGCAGACCTGGCTTCCCAGGAAGAATCTTACAGGAATGGTTTGCGGCAGGCCAGATCCGAAGGCTTGAAAAAGAAAGAAGCCTTTGTGGAGGAGGCATCCAAGCAGGAACGGGAAATTATTGAGCAGATCAACAAAAAGGCTCAGGCCAACCTGGCGCAGATCAAACAGCAGGTGGCAGATGAGACAAAACAGGCCCGCAAAGCCCTGGAAGGCGAGGTGGAGGTGTTTGCCAAAGCCATTGGTGAAAAAATTCTGGGGAGGGCTTTCTAATGAAAAAACAGATTTTGGTGAAAAAATTTTTTACAGTTTCATGTATGGCTGTCATGATTATGGCGGTTACCACTGCAACCGCCTGGGCAGCCGCAGCCGGCGGAGAAGTACACAATAACTGGCTGGCAATTGATACCTGGAAAGCCTTGAATTTTGCCGTTCTTGCCATTGCTTTGTTTCTTCTTGGAAGAAAACCGGTCAAGGCATTTTTTTCATCCCGCAAAAAAGAGATCGCTGATGAAATAAGGGATCTGGAGCAAAAAAAAGCAGAAGCTGAAAAGCAGCTGGCTGAATACCAGGCCAAATTTCAAAACCTGGATCAGGAATCTAAAGTGATTATGGAAGATTATATCAAGCAGGGTGAAAAAGCCAAAGAGCGCATTATCGCCCAGGCTGAAGCCCAGGCGGTTAAACTGGAAGATATGGCCAAACGCAATATTGAACAGGAATTCAAAACTGCCAGGACAAAGCTTCAGCAGGACATTGCTGCGCTGGCAGTTGCCAAGGCTGAAGCAGTCATTCGAGAATCCATTTCATCAGATGATCAGGATAAACTTGTTGACGACTATTTGAAAAAGGTGGTGGCATAATGAAAAATCTTGCAGTTTCCAGGCGTTATGCCAAAGCGTTGATTCTTATTGGCCAGGAAGACGGCAAGGCCGAACTATACAATGAAGAGCTGGCAGTCATGGTGGACCTTTTTGATACACAGGAAGGCTTTGAAGAAGCATTAACCAATCC
>JAABSB010000124.1 GCA_011390615.1 Desulfotignum sp.
TCCAAGGGTGTGGACCTGGTGTTCAATATGCACTCACCTGCACCCACATCCCGGTCCAGTATCATTTTTGATGCACATTTCAATGACAACACCATCACCATTGCACAACCCTTTGTGCCGGTATCGCCCAAAACACAATTTGACACCCTGCATGTGACCACCACCGTGACCGGGAGACAGAAACGGATCCGCGTAGGAATGGCATGTCAGGTGGAACGGTTCATCGACCACTACCCCCTTGCGGGCAATGCTGTGTCCAAAGCCCTGGTCCTGCGCTGTACACCACCGGTAGTTGAGACCAATATCAGATCCGCGTTCCGCCTGCCCCTGGGCAGCCGCCACATTGTCAGGGGCAAACTGATCTTCAGGGAAACCGAATTTTACACGGCCGCTGATTTTAAAATCCGGGACATATCCTTTGCCGGTATGGGCATCATGATCCCGAAAAAAGTCAAAGCAAAGCCCAACCCTCTCTGCCGCCTGGAATACAATGATATCCTGCCCATGGGCCTGGTGCTTGTGGATACCCGCAAAAAGGATCCTTTAGGCACGCTTCAGGTGAAAACTAAAGTGAAACGGGTCAACACAGATTACACCCAAACCCATATCCTGGCAGGGCTGAAAGTCATCCAGATCACCAGGGACAGTGAAAGCCTGCTCAACAGATTCATTCACGATGCCCAGATTGATGAACTCAAACGCCTCAGTGCTTTGCGCTGAAAACTTCCCTGGTCACCGGGTTCCCCCCAGGGTGTGAAGATAGGTTTCCACCTGTGCCAGCGCATCCTGCTGCCGGGCATCCAGACTGCCGGCATCTGTCTGCAGCTTTCTGACATCGTTCAAGGCCACAGACAAGGGATATTTTTCATCGCTGCGATATCCTTTGACCGGGCTGTCCTCTGTCTTCAGGCGCTGCATATGGTCTTCCAGTTCCGGCGGGGGGGGTGTATTGAAATTGCGGGCCAGGATCCTGGCACCAAGGGTTTTTATCCGGGGAGACTGCAGCGTATCCAGGACAGCCAGGGCATCCTCCAGTCTTTTTTCAAAAAACGGCCGGGCTGCATGGAACCTGGCGATATCTTTTTTTTCCGCCGGCGAAAAAAAACCTTCCTGGTACAAGGCTGCATCCGGATCGATGTCCGGTACCACCGGGTATGCATAGGACAAATGGGTTTCCACAGTGGCGAAAAACAGGGCTGGATCAGATTGGAAGATGGGGATAACTGCATTGGCAATCTTCCGGGATTCAGGGGAAAGGCGTTTTTTGAAACGGTCCAGACAGGGCAGCACTATCCACTGGTCTGCCGCCTTTTTGCGGATGGGGGTCCAGGCATAGACCCCGGTGTCCGGGTCTATGCGGGCCCACTCGGGCTGATCCAGGCGGATCCACAGGTGCTGGTTCCCATAGGGAATGGAACCGCCAATATGGAGCACCGGTGCCATGTAATTGGCATCCGGTCCGAATACAGAGGAGACCATGAGGCCCATGGGAAAGATCCTGTCGCCTATCCTGCATGTGTCGGAAATGGCTGCAGTTCTGGAAATGTCGGTGTGTTTGTCAAAAAAACCCAGGGCATATTCCCAGATATCAGGCCGGCTTGAAAAAATCCGGGAAAGGGCCACCAGGGCTTCCACATCTGCCATGGCTTCATGGGCAGGACCGGAGGTGTCAAGCCGGTTTTTTCGGGCGATTAAATCCAGCTTCAGGCTGGGCCGGCCGTTTTTTTTGCAGGGCCAGATGAGCACCTGGTCACAGAAAATTTTGAACAATGCTGCCACAGGCAGGATATCCGCCCTGGAACAGCCGTTGGCGTACTGATGGGAATAGGGGTCCAGCAGGTTCCGGTAAAACAAAAACCGTAAAAATTCGTCATCAAATCCCAGGGAGTTGTACCCAATGCTGCAGGTATTCGGGGTATTGAAAAGCGCATGCAGCTCTCCGGCTGCCTCATATTCACACATGCCCTCTGCCAGGACTTCCGGGGTCAGACAATGGGTGACAAAGGCATGGGGGGACGGCACAATATCTTTGCGCAGCTGTATGGTAAGACTGGTTCTGTCAATTTCACGCAGCTGGGTGTCAGTACGGATGCCGGCAAAGGTCAGAACCTGGTCAAAGGCGGGGTGAAGACCTGATGTTTCAAGGTCGTAAAACAGGTAGGTTTTCATGGGGATTAGCTGTTAGCCAATAAAAAAAGGGAACAAACCAATATCTGTTCCCTTTTGCCGTAAAAAAACAAAGCTGCTTATCTTTTTGAAAACTGGAAGCTAGCCCTTGCGCCTTTTTTGCCGTATTTTTTACGCTCTTTCTGCCGGGAGTCCCGGGTGAGAAAGCCGGCGCTTTTCAATACCGCCCGCAGATCCGGGTCAACTATTTCCAGGGCTTTGGACAATCCCTGGCGGATGGCACCGGCCTGGCCTGTCTGGCCGCCGCCCATCACCTTGACATTGATATCAAAGGCATCGTCCAGCTGGGTCAGCACCAGGGGAGATGTCAGCGCATCACGGTTTACACCGATGTCAAAATAGTCATCCACTTCCCGGTTGTTGACCAGAATTTTGCCGGTACCAGGGACAAGCCACACTTTGGCCACAGCATTTTTCCGTTTCCCTGTTGCGTAAAATACGTTTCCACTTTCCATTGGTATAATCGTGTCCTTTTTCCTTAAATTTGCACTGGTTCAGGCTTCTGGGCAGCATGCGGGTGCTGGTCGCCTGCATACACAAACAGTTTTTTGTTCAATTTTCTGCCGAGTCTGTTCTTGGGCAGCATCCCCTGAACCGCCTTTTTGAGCACCTGCTCCGGATTTTTCTCAAGCAGTTCACCGGCTGTCCGGGATTTAAGGCTCCCCACATAGCCGGAATGGCGGTAATAGGTTTTGTCTGCCAGTTTGTTGCCAGTCAGGCGGATTTTGTCCGCATTGATCACCACCACCCAGTCACCTGTATCCACATGGGGGGTAAACAGGGGGTTGTGCTTTCCGCGAATCCGGTATGCCACCTGTGACGCAAGTCTTCCCAAAATCTGATCTGTTGCGTCAATCACGCACCAGTTCTCTTTGTTGTCCGTCCGTTTGGCGCTGTACGTATATTTTTTCATGGTTCCCTATGCTCCTGATTCATAAATACAATCCAAAACTTTTATACACAATTGCGGTGCATGTCAAGCAAAATCTATAATTCAATCTGTTTTTCCGTTTTCAGGTCAGACAGAGAGGACATGCTCCGGGTATTTTTTGTGAGCCGTGCCGCATTTTTACAGGAAACTTCCGCATTCAGAATACCGCCGTTTTCCACAATCAGGTCCTGGCATTCAACTTTTCCGGCACAATTGCCGGTGCTCAGGATGATCAGTTCCTTTGAGGCGGACAACTCCCCCTGGAAATTTCCGCCTATGGTAATGGAAGATACCGTGGTGGCACTGGAGTTGACCTGGCCCTCCTTGGCAATGATCACCACATCTCCGTCAATGGTTCCTGTGACCTGGCCCCGGATAATCAGCTTGCCGCTGCTGGAGATGGACCCGTCAATTTTCAGTTCCTGGTCGATGATGGATAAATTTTTTGTATTTTTCTTTGCCACTGCCTTGTCTCCTTGCCTGCTTATAATTGCCTAAAACCGGATATCAATATAGAGTTTGCCCACTTCCCTGTCATCCAATGTGGTCAGCACATGGTAGTGTCTGCCTTTTTTGTCCCGGGAAAACCTGGGCATCAGCACCCCGTCAGCCCCGGTATCTATGGGGTATCCCCTGTCCTCTCCTGAATTGAAACTCTTGTTGCCCACAAATCCTTTAAAGTTCACCACATACTGTGCAGGATCCACCGGGCTGTGCAGCAGATCTTCTATCACCAGGATATCGCCGTGATCCAGGGTGAGTCGGCTGTAATTGTCAACAACCGTTTGTTTTCCGTTAACCAGCAGTTTATACTGGATCTCTTTTTTTGTCGCAGCACTGTCTGTCACTGCCAGACGGGGGGGCTGATCCGCCCCTGGTGCATCAATATCCAGAAACACACTGCCGCAGGCATAAAAATCTTTTTTTGCTTCAATGCGGGTGGAAGCATGGATCGGGATCTTTTTTTTCATGTCGTTGAAACTGCTGCCCACCCCAAGGATATTCACGCTCAACCCCCGTTCATAATTGGCCACCACATCAAGCACCTGGACCGTATCCCCTTTCTGGATTTTCAGACGCTGCATTTTTCCCACCACAACAGGAATGGCGTCATTCACCGATATGATCATATACTGCATCAAAGGTTTTTCCAGATCGATTCCCGGTGTTTCGGGCGTGATATCCAGCACCGCCATGAATCCGTTGATGGCATCTGTCATCTGGCGGACCTTCTGCTCCAGGGGAAGGGATTTTGCCGATTCAACACCAAAGGCCGGTATCCTGCAGATATCTGCGGCATAAAAAGTGGCAGAACGGCGCTGCTCCTTGTGACGGGTATCTGCATGGCCGGTTCTGTGGTTATTGAAATGAAAATAATAAAACGGGTCATCAATGTTCTGGTTGATTTTTTCGATCACCGCTTCTGCCATGGCAGCCAGATCCACCGGGGAGCCGTTTTTGGCCGGATCCAGAAGGTTATTGTCGGCAATAATGGACTGCCCGTACCGCTCAGGGTTCTTCATGCGGCTTTCCCATGTGGGAGAGTATATGCCTGATCCTTCATGGAGATTTAAAAAGCAGTCGCTTTCACAGATCAGTTTCTTGAGCACATGCACCACCCGGGTTTCATAATTCACCACATGGTCATCTGAAAACTTTCTGTTCATATCCTGGTTGATCTGCCTTTCCCTCTTGAGAATAGAAGGGAAATTGGCCCTGGGCACGACAATGAGGTTCCCGGATCTGAGGGAAAAATCAACATAGGAATCAGCAGCCAGAAAACCGCTGGGTTCATCCCCCTGGATTCCGCCAATGATGAGCAGCGTTTTTCCGGGCTGTGATCCAGATATCCGGTATACGTGCAGCTCATTTTCCTGCCCCTCGAAATACACGGTATGGCTGCGTCTGCCTGCCTGGACCGGCTGGCAGATGAAAGCCGCCGCCACTGCCAGGATGAAAACTGTTTTTGATACAAACCGTATCACCCCAGGTCTTCCTCTCCGATATCAATATCGCTTTGAAACATCAATTCTCCCTGGTTATTGAAAATAATAATTGATGCTGTGGTAAAAAATGCCTGGCCCGGTATATTTTTTATCCGGAACTTTACCGGTTTAAAATGGGCGATGGAAAAGTACTGCCCGTTTTTGGTTTTGGCGGGTAGGCCGTTTTCCAGAGGAGAGCTGGGAACCACCAGCCACTGGTCTGCATCTTTTTCCAAAGACCTGTTTTCCGGTTTGAGAATGGTAAAAATACGGCCTGACACCTCCCCCGGATTTTCTGACACATTCCTTATGTCAAAGCGGACCAGCAGGTCCCCTTGGCCCCTGTCCCGTGTTACGGAAAATTTTTCAATATCCACCTTTCCCGCCTCTTTGGCAACAATGGGGGGCGCAGAATCTTCGGGCTGCTGTGCAGCGAATCTTTCTTCTGCCTGCAGGCTTTCGGCATCTGCATCTGTGTCGGGCATATCTTTTGTATCCTGAACGCTTTGTGCCTGGCTATGTGATGCATCCTGTTCTTCTTTGTTCTTTTTTTCCCCGGTATCCGGCCCAGCGTCCGCTGAAACCGGATCTGATACCTCTGATGCTATATTCGGGTCCTGGCCTGACATGACCAGGCGTGCCATCAGGGTTTCTTTGTCGCGGGTCAACGCTGTCACCCGGCTTTCCAGGGATGCTGCCCGGGAGGCAAGTTCCGTGTTTTCTCTGGACAGCTGGTCAAACAGTGTGAAAAACACCCCGGCCGCCGCCAGACAGACCAGTGTTGTGCACAAAAACATAACCAGAAGATATTTCAGGTATCCGCCGGGCTTTACCCCGCCCATGTCATCCACAATGAGCACGCGTTTTTTTTTGCTTTTTTTATGGGGAGCAGGTTTTGACCGGGCTATTTCTCTTTCCAGTTCTCTCGAAATATCTTCCATGACCCATCCTTTTTGACAAGTGTCAACTGTTTCATGCCCGTGGTTGAAAATCCACTGGATTCATAGGTCTGAAAAAACCGTATCTCCAGCCCGTTTTTATTTTTTATAACCGTAAAATCTTTTCCTGTCACCCTGATATAGCTGTACCTGCCGGAAAGCTGCTTTTTGCGGTTCACCCACTGGGTTTTGTTCATGCCGTCGCTGTAAAACCCGGGGGCATAAAATGCGGCATAGGCATCCATATCTTCGGCTGACCAGGCAGCCAGCCACTGGTCGACCATCTCCAAAGCAGATGCGTGGTCATGGGCGGGTTCTGTTTTGCGGGCAGATGCGTGCAGCACTGAAGCCCCTGCAACCAGAGGCGCCGGGCTTTTTTCATGGGATTTTTCCAGTACCTGGAAGGTGTCTCCTGTGATCTGCAGATCAGAAGTGCCGGACTGATGGATAAACAGCTTGCGTTTGCCTAAAAACTGCCGGGTATCTTTAAGTACAAGCCAGAAATCCATCAGCACCACCACCATGTCCTGGTGCTGGTAAATCCCTGTGTCAGATGTCTGGATATGGATATTCTCCCCGGGATCTTCCGATGTTTTTCTCAGCTTTACCCATGCGTCCCACCAGGATATATCCGGCAGATACCCCGGGCTGTAAAATGACAGATAATCGTGATAACTGCCGGTGGTGTGGGCCTGTATCCAGTTGTACACAAAAGACAGCATCCGGTCTTTTGTCTGCTGCTGCTGTTCGGGTGTTACATACGCTATTTTTTCTACAATGACCAGCGGGGTGGCATGCAGCGTGATATAATCGGAAAGCATCAGCACATCTTCATTTTCAACAGCAATACACCCGTTGGTATCCATGGATTTCAGGGCTTTGTCCGTGCCGTGTATCCAGATGGCGGAACCGTTTTTGCCCTGGCGGACATCCATAAAATTGGGGTAGTCAGTGGGAAAGGCCCGTTTCCCGTAGATGGGTGTCAGGTATCTGTCCTCATATTCATCAATGAGAAAATAGATGCCTTCCGGTGTTTTTTTATCCCCGGCCTGTTGTTTGGGGCCGATCACCTCGCCTGTGGAACAGGCGGTTTCAAATATTTGTTGCAGATTCCCGGCCGCCGGGTCTGCCCTGTAAATATAAAACTTCTGGGTCTGTTTTTCCACCAGAATGGCATTTTCATTTTCCGGCAGGGCAATGATGGCAGACGGCACAGACCCGGCCGATACCGGAGAGGGAAAAAAACACAAAAACCATACTGCCGTCAGCACTGCTGCCGGCACAACCGCCATCCTTCTGCATCTTTTAGCATACACTTTCATGGGCAACACATCACATCATTTATTCCTTCGGGATGACCGGTCATTCCGAAGGGATCAGGTTAAGGTGTCTGTAGGCTGTATCAGAGGCTTTTCTGCCGCTGGAGGTGCGCAAAACAAGGCCTATTTTCAGTAAAAACGGCTCCACCACATCCACCAGGGTATCGGTTTCTTCCTGCAGGGTTGCAGCAATGGCTTCAATCCCCACAGGACCGCCTTTGTAAAAATCAATAATGGTGGTAAGATAATTTCTGTCCAGCCGGGTGAGTCCCAGCCGGTCAATCCCTTCAAGGGCCAGGGCTGCCTGGACAGTGTCTTTGGTCACCCGGCCGTCGGATCTGACCTGGGAAAAATCTCTTACGCGCTTGAGCAGGCGGTTGGCGATTCTGGGGGTCCCCCTGGACCGCCGGGCCAGTGCCAGGGCACCATCTTCTGAAATCCGTGTGTCCAGCAGCTGTGCAGACCGTTTGATAATTACCACCAATTCTGGAATAGTGTAAAAATCCAGGGTCCTGAAAAGACCGAACCGGTCCCGCAACGGAGAAGACAACAGCCCCACCCGGGTGGTGGCCCCCACCAGCACGAATCTGCGCAGCCGGTACCGGTGGCTTCTGGCATGGATTCCCTTGTCAAACACAAAATCCACGGCAAAGTCTTCCATGGCCGGGTATAAAAACTCTTCCACCACCTTGGGGATCCGGTGAATCTCATCAATGAACAAAAATTCCCCGTCCGACAGATTGGTTAATAT
>JAABSB010000125.1 GCA_011390615.1 Desulfotignum sp.
GCGGTTTTGCTTTTCCCGGCAGCCAGCATGGACCGGCTCAGATCGCAGACTACCGGCATCCCCTTGGTTCCGCTGCCGGCTATTCTGCGGGCAAACTCCCCGGCCCCGCCGCAAAGATCCAGGATCCGGTATCCTGTTGTGATGGCAAGATGCTTCAGGACTGCCCTGCGCCACACGAAATGCAGACCGAAACTCATGAGGGTGTCGGCCAGGTCATACCTGTGACCGATGGCATCAAAGTATTGTAACACCATTTCTTTTTTGCCGGAGAAAGGTGTTCTTTGTGTGAAGATGTGGCGTGGCTTCCCCATTTAAGAAGGGTTCCCCCAGTTTACAGCCTCGGCATACTGCATACACGTGGAAAATATGCTGTAATCAAAATCCGGGCATGATATGCCTTTTCTATCCAGAATGGCCGCAGCTTTGGTGTTATCAAAAATGCGTTCGTCCTGCATGTACTGCCGGTAGACCTGGGTGTAGCGGTTGAAAAGCATTTCCAGTCTGTTTTGTGAACTGGATTGGAAATCTTTTGTCTGCACAGCTTGTATGCCGGTGATAGTAAAAAATTTTTGGGTGTAGTGTATGATGTCAGAAACAGGTTTGGGCTTGTCATTGGTGATGTGGAAGACATCCCCGTCCAATGCGGTTTCCATGATGGCCGAAAAAGCTGCGGTAAAGAAATTTACCGGGATCAGATTGATTCCCCCGGATGCAGCAGCTTCAATTCTTAAGGGCATATGGATCGTTCCGCCGGGGCCAAAAGAAATGCCCATTTTTTCAGCGCCTTCCCGGCTCTGTTCACCGTTTTTTGTGAGATAAAGATTTTTTAAAAATACCAGAATTTTCACTGGGTAGTACATGGCATTGAATCTCAGTGTCTTTCCGGTTCTGGAATTGCCGTACACGATGGACGGCCGGTATATGTTCAGGCGTATGCCTTCGCGGCCGCAGTATTCTGCAGCTGATTTTTCCGCACGGTGTTTGGTTTCTTCATACACATTGAAAAACGACCGGGTGTCAACCAGGGCTTCAGGGCATACACCGCGTCTTTTCCCGGCGGCGTATGCGGTACTGATAAAGTGAAAAAAACAGCACCGGCTCTTGGCTGCAAATCCCAGCAGATGGTGGAGGTTTTCAAAATTTGCTTTTTCAATCTGTGAACGTTTCCGTTCTGAAAAGGATGTGTCAGAGGCGCAGTGAATAATTTCGTCGACCCTGGAGGCCAGCAGGTGATAGTCAGCGGACGACAGACCGAGGTCTGAACAGTTCAGATCTCCCGGTACTATTTGCACACAAGATGGAATCCCATCTGTACCCAGCCAGTCAAACAATGCTTTTATGCGTTCTTCCGGGGCTGCATTATCCCGGGGCCGGGCCAGGAGAAGGACTGTATACCCTTGTTGCGAAAGCATTTCAGCCAGGTGGATACCCAGAAATCCTGTGGCCCCTGTCAGCAGGAAGCAGGTGGTCTTTGACTGCCGCCTGCCGGTTATTTCATCATCTGTCGCTCTGATATCTCCTCCATTCAGACCAAAAATGGTACATGCAAAAATGCGGAAATCCTTTTTGGGCTATTTTCAGGCATACAAAAAATTTTCTTTTCTGGCGCATCCCTGTGAAAAAATATATTTGAGAAATGTTACCCCTTTGCAGGATCTGCTTAGTTTGTCCACCATGGGTTCAATGTCCGCCATGGCCTGCCGGATTTTTTCGGATTCAGCGTTGTCGGTGTGGTCGATATAATAGTCATATTCCAGAATACCGCGTTTGCCCAGATCCAGGGGGGTGATAAACCCCAGGTCATGTTCGATGCCATGGTCTTCTGCAATTTCTGCAAAAGAGGTGATAAGCTCCTGGATAACATCCATCGGTTCCAGGGGGACATAAATGAGAAAAGCAAACATGTGCTTGTGCCGAGACATCCGAGCGCTGACGATACGGAACATTGTCAGCCAGACCATATCGGTCATGTGGGGACGGTTGTAAAGCGCTTCGTAGAAATCCCGCAAATCTTCATCTACAGCAGCGGCCAGGGTTCCGGAAGACGGGGCAAGCATCTCTTCCAGCACAGGGAGCATTTCCGCGCTGAGGACGGTTTCATAGGCCGGGCGGTCACTTTCCAGCCCTTCTACAATGTCCGCAAGATCAGATCTGACCAGCTGCGGTAGCCCGAGCGTGAACATCCGGAAGGTGCTGCTGTCTATTACACAGGGAACCATCTGCCGGATGCTGCTGCGGGCGTATCTGTCGCCTATGACGGATACCACACAGTTTATTTCGAGAATGCTGCTGAACACATCACGGGTCTGATTTGCAAGGGACTGGGTGGGGGATATGAAAGTGGACAGGTAATGACCACCCAGTATGCCCACGGAAAGCCCTATGCGGCGGCGGCTTATATCCCTGGCAAAAGAAACCGCATCGGCAAGAGTGGTAAACGGCACCAAAAGACCTTCTTCGTCATCGGTGACCGGGTGCATCCGTATGCGGGCTTCTGTACAGATTCCGGGAGATTCGAGCACGGCTTCTTCAAAACCGAACACATTGGGCGCATTTTTGTCATTTGCTGTGAAAACTGTGCCGTGCCTGTCCACAAATGTCATATCCACAATGTGGTCAGCACCCACGCCGTAGACGTTGGCCCAGGTGGAAAACAATCCCGTACATACGATGTTGCCGCATACCGTTGCTGCCGGTTCCGCCGTATTGACCCGGTACCCCTTTTCGGCTGCCGCTTTCTGCAGTTCAAAAGAGGTTACCCCGGGTTCGATGACGGCACTCCAGTTGTCCGGATCAAGATGGATTTTTTTCATCCGGTTTACATCGATGACGATGCCGGGGGTAAAGACAAATCCAAAAACACTGCCCCCGTTTCCCCGGACCACTGCCGGGATATGGGCCTTGTCCGCAAATCTGACAATTTCCACCAGTTCTTGTGCACTGCCGGGCAGCACCACATACCCGGGTATCTGACGGTCTGCCAGTGGAAAAGGGTCGTTGGCATAGGCAAGCAGGTGTGCGGGGTCATTTGTGGCCCATTTGTGGCCCACAATGTTTTTCAATGCCTTCAGCAGTTCATCTTCGGGGATTACAGCGGCTTTTTCTCCTTTTTCCTGGAACGCGTCAAGGAATGCTTTCAGTGCCTGCATGATCTTCATGGGCCGCATGCCGGTTACAAAATGGCACTGCCTGTCGCAGGACCCGCACAGGGTGCATGAAGAAATGATATCAACTGCCGCCCCGGTGACAGGAATCAGTTCCTTGGCAAGTGCATCACACAGATCCATCCGGCCCTGGGGAAAATAGGAGACGTAAGGTGTCTTTTTTGCCGGCGGGCAGAGCCCGGTATCCAGGTAGTCGATTTTACACATGGCATAATGGCGGCACCGGGCTGCCGTGCGGCGGATATCTTCAGGGATTTGTTCCAGGGGGTTCATCAAACTGCCTTCCTTTCGCTCTCAGGTTAACGGGCAGAATCCTTCATGCGTGTATCTCTGATTATGTTTTGTTTTATGGTAAAAAAAAACATCGGTCAACAGGCCTGCCTCTTTGACTATAGAGGAATTGTCTTTTCCGGTCAAAAAAAAGTAAAAAAAATCGCATGGGTTTTTCCCGGCTGGTATGGTATTCTGCGGTTAACGGACCACAGATAAGGAGGCTTTGCATGAAAATAATCGACCAGGGCCATGAGATCATCAGCCTGCCGGATGATCTGCTTTTGACCATTGAAGCGGCGGGCCGCACATGTTACAAGTCGGAAGACAAAATTACACCGGATTCCGCCGCCGGATTTGTGGCCCGGATGCGGGACCGGGGCCACCATGCCATGATCGAATTCGGTGACATCATCATCCGGTTTGTCACCAACCGGGGGGTGACCCATGAACTGGTGCGGCACCGGCTGTTTTCCTTTGCACAGGAATCCACCCGGTATGTACGGTACGACGGAAAAATGGAGTTCATACGGCCCTGCTGGTGGGAAGACAGCACCCCGGCCCAGCAGGAAACCTGGGAGACAGCCATGAAAGATGCGGAAAAATACTATATAGAGCTGCTCAAAAGCGGGTGGCGGCCGGAACAGGCCAGGGAGGTACTGCCGAACTCTTTGAAAACCGAAATTGTGGTCAAGGGCAATATCAGAGAATGGCGCCACATGTTTGCCCTGCGGTGTTCCAAAAAAGCCCATCCCCAGATCCGGGCCCTGATGATCCCGGTACTGTCGGAACTTAACATGTGCCTGCCGGTAGTGTTTGAAGATC
This sequence comes from Desulfotignum sp., assembly GCA_011390615.1. Taxonomy (GTDB): domain Bacteria; phylum Desulfobacterota; class Desulfobacteria; order Desulfobacterales; family Desulfobacteraceae; genus Desulfotignum. Next base: position 4,260 of record JAABSB010000125.1, read on the forward strand.
TTGTGTCCTGAATATGACAGACCCGGTACCACAAGTTGCTGTCACCGGGTCTGTGTTTCATGGCAGGTGCTGTTTGCTGAAGATATCAGGATGACATGCAGCCGTCATCCTCTTTGATCACTTTGGTGTAACATTCATCGCGGTCTTTGTCATTGTCGGATGATTTATCACAATCGCTCATCTTTTCCACAACTTTTTTCTGGTCTTCTGCGTCGCAATAATCTTTATCTTTTCTTTTATCCTCTTTTGCCATTATATTCCTCCTTTGCTGTCAAAAAAAAATTGTTGTCCTGATATAGTGTTACAATACATATAATGTAACGTTCTGGGGCAAAATGTCAACCAGGTTTGGGCAACACTGATTTCAGGTAAGATGTTTTTTTGAACAGGAACCGCAAAAGGTTGATCTATATCAATGATGTTTGCAGCAACCTGGGCAGGGGGCTATATCAATACAGGTGATGCTGCATCTACATGTGATTACCCTGGGCCTGGCATGAATATGCCTTGACATTTGAATCTCTTATGAGAATAATGTCTGGTCATGAACCCTGCATACTGGCTGCAGGGAAAAACATCACATTTAAGGCGGCAGGCAGCAACTTTGGAGGACAACAGCAAGGTCAAAATTTTAACCATTGATGATGAATCCTGTATCCGTCAGAGTATCCGGACATTTCTGGAGGATTACGGATTTTTGGTCCTGGAGGCGGAAAACGGTAAAACTGGGATTGATCTGTTTTACAAAGAGCGGCCGGACCTTGTTGTGCTGGATCTGCGCATGCCGGAAATGGGAGGGCTGGAGGTTCTGGATGCACTGAACGGGACATTCCCTGATGTCCCTGTGGTGGTGGCATCTGGCACCGGCAATATCGAATCTCTGGTGCAGGCACTGCATCTGGGGGCCAGGGACTATATTCTCAAGCCCATACTGGATATGGAGGTACTGTACCACTCCATTCAAAAATGTCTCAAAGAAAGCCGTATAAAAAAAGAAAACAGGGCATATCAGGAACGCTTAGAGGAGCTTGTCAAAGAAAGAACCCTGGCCCTGGAACAAAGCCAACAGCTTTACAAAGCTGTTTTTGAATATACCGGAACTGCTGCTGTTATCCTGGAACCTGACGGTACCATTTCCATGGCCAATTCCCGGTTTGTCCAGCTTGCAGGAATGGATCTGGATGATATTCAGGGCAAAAAAAAATGGATGGAATTTATTGCACCCCAGGATGTGACAGCCCTGAAGAATTATATCCAGGCAGGAGAAAAAATTGATGGTTTCTCCGACTCGCCGATCCATTATGAAGCCGGTTTTCTGGATGAAACAGACCAAAAAAAATATGTATATGTCAGTCTGGGAAAAATTCCCGGCACCGGCCGCCTGGTTATGTCCCTGCTGGATGTGACCGAGAAAAAAAAGGCGGAAAAACGGTGGCAGGGCCTTGAAAAGCAATTGATAAAATCCCAGAAGATGGAAGCCATTGCCACCCTGGCCGGAGGGATTGCCCATGATCTGAATAATATTTTGAGTCCGATCCTGGGGTATGCCGACATGATCATGCGCGCCGCAAATCCTTTTACCAGCACCTATCAGCGCAGTGAAAAGATACGCAGAGCAGCGCTGCGGGCAGCTGACCTTGTGGCCCAGGTACTGTTCTTCAACCGTGGTGAACACCAGGAAAAACAGGTGTTTCAGCTGCATCCTCTGATTGCGGAAGTGATCAAGCTTTTGCAGGCATCCATTCCCTCCACCATTCAGATCATTGATCAGGTGGAAAAAAACTGCGGTTCGGTCAAAGCAGACCCTACCCAGATCCACCAGGTTCTCATGAACTTGTGTACCAATGCCTATCATGCCATGGAGGAGACAGGCGGCATACTGACTGTGGGTTTGTGGGAAAAAACGCTGAGCCCGGTTGATTTGATGGAATATCCAAACCTGACCCAGGGACCCGGGGATTACCTTGTCATTTCTGTTCGTGATACAGGCAGTGGCATGACCAAAGATATTCTGGAGCGCATTTTTGATCCCTATTTTACCACCAAGGAGGATGGCAAAGGCACCGGTCTCGGTCTTGCCATGGCATACAGCATTGTCCAGTCCCTTAAAGGGGATATACTGGTTGAAACCCGGCCGGGAAGCGGCAGCTGTTTTTCCGTAATCCTGCCGGCAGTAACAGACCAGATATGTTCACAACAAATTGATGCCTGCCGGACAGAGTGTCTGCTGGGATGTGGCGAACACCTGCTGTTGGTGGATGATGAACCGGATGTGGTGGGCATGTGGATGGAGGGGCTGGAACTGCTGGGGTATGCACCAAAGGCATTCACATCCAGCCAAAAAGCCCTGGCGTATTTCAAACAATGCCATGATCAGGTGGATCTGGTGATAACAGACCAGACCATGCCGGAGAAAACAGGGGTCGAGATGGCAAAGCAGATGATTGCCATAAAAAAAGATCTGCCGGTCATCCTTTGCTCAGGATATGCCGGTCCTGCGAACAGGCAGATGGTGGCAGATGCCGGAATCAAAAAATTTGTCATGAAACCGGTGACAGTTGACACCCTGTCAAAAGAAATACAAAAATTAATGTCACAAACATGATCAGAAAATGGTCGCAATCCACATGAGGAAACCAATATGGCTCAGGGCTCCAAGCAATTTTTGATTCTGGATGATGAAGAAAGTATCCGGCAGAGTATTGCCGCGTTTATGGAGGATGAAGGATACAATGTTTTTCAGGCTGAAACCAGTGAAGACGCCCTTGAAATTGTAAAAAACAACCACATTGATCAGGCACTTGTGGATATCCGTCTGCCCGGGGTTGACGGCAACACATTTATGGTGGAAGCGGCAAAAATCAATCCCGGCATGACGTTCGTTGTCCACACCGGATCTGCCGACTACATTCCTCCTGCAGCTGTCAGGGCTTTGGGGGTTACTTCCGCGAGCGTGCTCATCAAGCCGGCCCTTGATCTGACAACATTGGTTTCAGCCCTGAACAAACAGGATGAGATCCCCTGATCCATGCAGATCCTGAACCCATCCCGGTGGTATCTTCATCCGGTATTTATATTTGCCTGTTCCATTTTCGCCCTGGCCACCTTTCTGGTGCTCACGGTGAGTCTGTATATGGAAATCAGGTCTGCCCTCGAAGTGGTTATTTTAAAATTTCACATCGACCCCCAGATGATTTTTCCCTCCAAGACCGGCATGACCATCCTGGTGCTCAGTCTGCTTATAACCGTGGTCCTGGCCGGCATTCTGCTGGCATTCATTTATTACCAGAAGACAGTGAACCTGTTCCGACTTCAGCACAATTTTATCTACAATTTCACCCATGAACTCAAAACGCCGGTGACCTCTTTGCGGCTCTATCTGGAAACATTTATCCGCCATCCCCTGGAACCCCATGACATAAAACATTATAGTGAAAACATGCTGGAAGATATCAACCGGCTCACCGACAATATCAACCGGATCTTGAACCTGGCCCGTATTGAAAGCCAGAATTTCGGCTCTGAGGTGACCAGAGACAGTCTGGTTGATCTTGTACAGCAATTTATCAAAAAAAATGATTCCCTGTTCCGGGAATGTGATATTCAGATATTAAATCCGTCCAAGGCCAAGTTTGAATTTCCGGTGAACCTGTTTTTATTTGAGATGCTGCTCATGAATATCGTGTCCAATGCCATCAAGTACAATGAATCAGACCGTCCGGTATTGAAAATCGTATTTAGATCCCATATCCAGAAGGTGACAATGGATTTTATCGACAACGGCATCGGTGTCGACCGGCAGGAGGCAAAAAAGATCTTTCGTAAATTTTACCAGTC
>JAABSB010000126.1 GCA_011390615.1 Desulfotignum sp.
GAATATCGGTATCAATTCAGGCAATGCACTTTTGGGAATGACCCGGCTGAAAGGCGATCTGGGGACCCGAATGACCTATACGGCAACCGGCACTGTCACCAATATTGCCGCCCGGCTGTCTGATTATGCCTGCGGTGGCGATATCCTTATCGGGGAAGAGACCCGAAAACTGATTCAAGACATCTGGACGGTCTACGACAGGGGAAGCGTCATCTTAAAAGGGATCGATACCCCCATGCCGATATATTCCATGTTGCGCCATCGGCCGGACAAACCGGAGGGACAGGTCATCCAGAACACCACCCCGTGAATTCTTGAAGGAGAGAACCAGGAATTTCAGTGCATTGAAGGAATGCAGACAGACCAATGCCTTGACACCGGCCGCGGCCATATCAAAACCATCAGCCAGGCTTTTACCCGGTTCAAATCAGGCGATACCGCCGTGGCCGGGGCTTCAGGAACAGCCATCACCGTGTTTCTGGCAATCCGGCTGATGGTCGCAAACAGTTTCAATCCTTTTGGCATTCTCCACCCGGATATTCTGAAGAATCAGTGATTCTGGTGGAGGCAGCCGGTCAATCCAGATGAATCACCACGGAAAAACAGGAAAAAAACGCCCACACCGCGTAACCCTGCCTGATACTGGACAGCCAGGTGCCGCTGGATGACATCACTGGGCAGATATGGGTGGTATCCGAGACTTTGACGATACATTCCGTATTGATTTTTCCCCGGGTGATCCAGCTGTGGTCTTTTGTATCACTCAGCGGAACAGCCGGGATCTTCAGGGATTTTTTCTGCTCCGTCATATTGTTTTTACAGGTTCGCAATGGGTTATGGTTGTTTTTGGAACCATATCTCCATAAAACACTTGACGGATCTTATCAACGGGTGTTACTATCACGAATAAAAAATTTTACGTAATCATAATTTTGTTTTTATGGAGGACCTGATATGTTTTTCTCAACCGCGGGGATAGAAGTAGCCGTCTGGGTACCGCCGCTGGTGGCATTTACCGTGTCTTTTTTCACCTCCATGGGCGGGGTGTCCGGAGCTTTTCTGCTGCTGCCGTTTCAGATGTCGTTTCTGGGATACACCCATCCATCGGTCAGTGCCACCAATCAGTTGTTCAACATTGTGGCCATTCCCAGCGGGGTATACCGGTACTGGCGCGAGGGCCGGATGGTATGGCCCCTGACCTGGATCGTTGTTTTCGGCACGCTGCCCGGGGTTTTCATCGGGGCCGTTGTCCGGGTAACCTGGCTGCCGGACCCTAAGCAGTTCAAGCTGTTTGCCGCCGGGGTCCTGCTGTATATCGGGGTTAAAATGATACGGGATGTTTTAACCAACGGCAGCGGAAAAAACAGCAGTGAAAATAGGTTTCAGACGCGTATGAAAGCCCGACGTTCCGATGGATCAACGGCACGTCCCTCAGCCGTGACCCATTTCAATATCCGGCGGCTGGGATTCACGTTTTATGATGAATCATTTGATGTGTCTTTTCCAGGCATTTTTTTTCTCAGCTTCATTGTGGGCATTGTCGGTGGGATTTACGGCATCGGCGGAGGTTCCATCATTGCGCCGTTTTTTGTCACCTTTTTCAGGCTGCCGGTGTATATCGTGGCCGGGGCCGCCCTGATGGGCACCTTTGTCACATCCATCGCCGGAGTTGCTTTTTATCAGGCCATTGCTCCGTTTTATCCCCATCTTTCAGTAGCACCGGACTGGCTGTTGGGAATTCTATTCGGAATAGGAGGAATAGCAGGGATGTATCTTGGCGCTCGATGCCAAAAGTTTGTGCCAGCTAAGGCCATCAAGTGGATGCTGGCAAGTGTGATGGTTTTCACTGCAACCAAATATATCTTCGATTTTTTTGGCTATTAACAATAACTATCCGACGAGACCGGAGCCTCTTCAGGCGGCGATAATATGTGTACCAAGAAAAACATTGATGATATTCTCAAGCAAATTGAAGAAGGCCAAGATCCCGATCAAATTCGGCGCCTCCTTGAAGAGATTAATGCATGTAACAAATGCCCGGACAATCTACAGGGCCAGGATGACCAAGAGTCGGGCTGCCGTTGTCGTCAAAATTTTCAGACTGAACTCAAAAACCATATCTATTCGATTAAATACCAGAAAAAGTAGCACACTTTTTGCTGTTGCGTTCCTTGTAGTTGATAGTTATATTTTGGACTGGTTCCTGGCAGTTAAAACATACATACAGGGCATCAAGAAAAGGGCCACCAGCATCTCCATCCCCAATCCACCGATGGCGGCCACGGACAGACTGATGACAACGATGCCCGCAATGACCAGAATCAGTTCACGAAAGAGCAAGCTGGTCAACCCGGGAACGATAAGGACGGCACGAACAGGGCGAGAAACAAAAGCGTGGCGGCCAGCAGCGCCGGTCCGACTTCGGTGGTGGCATCAACGGCGTGTCCGGCCGCGTCCTGGTCGGGATTCTCCCGTCGCAGGCGGGAAATATTCTCAACAACGACGATGGAATTATCGAGTACCACGCCGATTGCGACAACGAGCCCACCCAGGGATAAAATATTCAGCGAGAAACCGGCAAGCTTCATGAGTCCGAAATTGAGCACCAGGGTCAGTGGCAGGGCGATTTCCATAACCACAACCTGCCTGACGCTGCCCAGAAACAGGTAGACCACGATGATCAACAGCACTGCGGCCGCTGCTGCCGCGTTGCGCACGCCCGTGAGGGCCTGTTTCACATAAACCGCTTGATCTTCCAAATAATCCACCCGGAGCCCCTGGGGCAGTTCCGCTTTCAACTCGCCCAGGAGTCCGGCCACTGCCTCGGCTGTCTGAACGGTGTTGGCCTCGGCTTCCTTGAGCACCGAAATCTTGACACTCTCGCGCCCGTTGAAACGGATGATCAGCCGCGCTTCCTCATGACCGTCGATTACCTCTGCGATATCCCGCAGGTAAACTTTCCGGTGCCCCTCTCCGGCCAAAACGACCGTGCGAATATCTTCAAGATTTGAATACTCGCCCATGGTCCGGGCGATGATTTCCTTTGGCCCGACGGTGACCCGGCCGCCGATTTCACACAATCCAGCCAGAAGAAAATAAAAAACAGATTTAGCAATCATATGATACCTTTTTCAAGCATTGCTACGGTGTTGACCTTATGGGCCCCAAAGTGCCTGATGCAGCAGTTTGGCGCAGAGGACAAACAGGATGACGCTGAAAATCACACGGATACTTTTACCTTTAAGACGGCTGCTCATCACCCTTGCACCCACCTGGCCCCCTGCAAAGGAAGCAATGGCTGCAGGCAGCATAAAAGTCCAGTTGATTTCGGACACGGAGGCATACCCCAGAAACCCGGTAAGGGAGGAAAAGCAGACAATAAAAGTCGATGAGGCAGCCGCGATCTTGGTCGGTGTCTTGAGAACATAAATGAGCAAAGGGACAACGAACACCCCGCCGCCGATACCTAGCAGTCCGCCCAGAAGACCGATGCAGGCACCAATGGCGATACCGCCGGTTATTTTTTTGGCAGAAGACAATCCACTGGGTTCAGTGTCTGGGGCCGGTGAAATGAACATGCGGACACCTGCCATGGCCAGCACAACAGACATGATAATCAAAAAGGGTTTCTGATCGATGTGGACATTCAAAAAAGATCCCAGCGGAGCGGCCAGACTGGATGAAATGATCAGGGGAATGGACAAGGAAAAATCCACCATCTTTTTGCGCGCATAGGTAAATGCCGCCGATGCACCAGCGATCAGATTCAAAAACAGGGAAATGGAAGCTGCCTGGGATTTGGCAAATCCCAGGATCACAAACAAGGGCGAGAATATCAGCCCGCCCCCTAAACCGACCATGGTCAGGACAAAGGAAATAAAGAAAATTGTGCCGACCAGCAAAAAAGAAAGATGCATCATGACCTTCTATACTCTGATTTCATCCATTGTTCATCCGCATTTTCAAAATCAGGCAATCCACCGCCTCCGGATGTTGAACAGGCTGACAGCAAACAGACCGATGCAGAAAACGGCCAGAACCGCCATATCCAATAGATACGGCAGGGTATGTTCTCCGCGCACGGCCCCGTGCAGCAGGTCCGCCCCATAGGTCAAGGGCAGGAAATAGGCAAGTGGTTCCAGGAAAAACGGCAGCGCACTGACGGGAAAAAACAGCCCGCACAAAAAGATCATGGGAAATCGAAAGAAATTGGAAAAGGTCTGGGCCTCGAACACCTCACTGACAGCCACGGCAATGAACAGCCCCATGAATGTGGATGCCACGGAAATCAGGAACACGGCCGGTACCAGTACGCCCCATGCCACCTGTGACAGATCGGTCAACCATACGGCCAGAAAAAGGGGCACCAGGGCGTTGAGTATTCCAAACAGGATTGCCCCGCTGGTCTTGGCCAGCATCAGGATTTCAAAGGAAAGGGGTGCCAGCAGGAGGCGTTCAAAAGAGCGGTTCTTTTTTTCAAAAGTGATGGTCACCGCCAGCATGGAGGTGGTGCCGAAAAGAATGGACACCGCCATCACGCCGGGAAGCACCTCTGGAATGCTGGAAAGACCGCTGCCGGTCTTGACAAAAAACATGCCGGTCCATGCCAGCGGAAAAATCAGTCCCCAGCTGATATTGGGGGGTTTCAGGTAATAGGTTTTCAAATCCTTGACAAAAATGCTCCAAAACGCGATCCATTGATTCATAGGGAACCTCCGCCGGTCTTTTCCTTTTCTCGGCCCATGATCTCCGCTTTGACGCCGGTGATGTCGATGAACACCTCCTCAAGGCTGGGCCGGATCTTTCTGGCCTCGGTCACCTCCACTGCCCGGTCCTCCAAAAACCGCACAAGGGGGCCGACCCGCACCGGGCTGCCGGATGTCACGCGGATCACCCCCTGTTCCGGAAACGCGAATGTTAGGTCCGGGAATGTGCGGTCCAGGGTATCTGCCAGATCTCCGGTCCGACCGATGCAGGTGATCTGCAGTACATGGGTGTCCCGCACGGGCTGAATCAGGTTGTCCACCGTGTCTGTCCGGATCGTTCTGCCGGATACGATGAAGGCGATCCGGTCGCACAACCGCTCAGCCTCTTCAATATAATGGGTGGTCAGAAAAATGGTGGTGCCGTTTTTGTGCAGCGCGTGGACGAGCCGGCGCAGCTGCCTGGCGCTGGCCACATCGATGCCGGTGGTGGGTTCATCCAGAAACAGAATGTCAGGCCGGTGGATGATACCGGCGGCAATGGCGAGTTTGCGCTTCATGCCCTTGGAATATCCGCCGAATTTCCTGTTTGCGGCCCCGGCAAGATCAAAGGTGTCCAGCAGTTCCCGGGCCCTGGACCTTCGCTCGGTTTTACCGATGCCGTACAGAGCCGCACAGAAACACAGGTTTCCAAAGCCGGTCAGTTCCGGATACAGGTTGCTTTCATCGGGCACCACCCCGATGAGATGCTGGGCGGCCCTGGGATTTTTCGTGCAGTCGACGCCGCTGATATGGATGGTGCCGGCATCCGGCCGGGCCAGCCCGGTGAGCATGTTGATGGTGGTGGTCTTACCGGCCCCGTTGGGACCTAAAAACCCAAACAGCTCACCGGACCGGACCTCGAAATCAACGGCCGATACCGCCTGGACCTTGTCAAACCGTTTGGCAAGGCCCTGGGCCTGGATGGCCGGAGGTGGGTCAGGAGTCATCCCTGCCCTCTGTCCGGGCTGTGTTGTCAGTGGGACAGGTGCACGGATGCTGTGCTTCATCCCCATGGCATTTTCTGATCTGTTCCGGGGTGCAGTCTTCCGGACGTCCCTTGAGTTCCACCGGGTTCTGACACCCGCAGGTTTGTTCACACATGGTCATACCTCCGTTTGTTTTTTTGTAATCGTTTCACATGCATGTTGCTTTTCATTCATCAGGAGGAAAGAAACCCGCCAGGTCCGGGTGACAGAATCTGATCGGCTGTCTCGCGCCACCGTTCCAGGGTCTGTTCATTGATCCGGTAATGGACAAAGTATCCTCTTTTTTCGGCAACCACGACATCGGCATCCCGCAGGATCCGCAGGTGCTGTGACACCGCCGCCGGCGAGATGTTCAATGCCCGGGCCAGGGCGTTGACACACAGGGACCGTCGCCTGAGCAGATCGATCATCCTGACCCTGGTTTCCACTGAAAGTATTTTGAACACCCGTGCCGCATCTTCAATAGGGGTCATCTTCTCCTCCATTTGATTAAGTGCATGCGCATATAATTTATTAAAATCCGGTCAGGCTGTCAAGCGGTTTTCTGCTAATTTTTCGAAACAAGGATCATATTTTTTTTACCAACCCAGTTTACCCCGGCTGCTGTTGCAGGTTTTCAGCATGACCGCAAGCCAAAGACTACAGCACCTGACAGTCTGATTGACAATATGGCAGAAAAACCTTATTTTTGATCATAAAAATCAAAAAGCAGAAGGGTGACATGCATGCCACTTTGACAAGCAAAGGTCAGATCACATTGCCCAAGGACTTACGGAAAAAACTCAGTCTTTCCGCAGGAGAAAGGGTTGAATTTATTTTTGAAGATGATCAGAGCGTGAGGCTGGTGCTAAAACATATTCCGGTCAGTCAGCTCAAGGGAATGTTTCCCAAACCATCCAAACCGGTTTCTTTGGAAAAAATGGAAAACGTCATCATAAAAAAGGCGGGAAGATCATGATAGGCCTGGATACAAATGTTCTGGTCCGCTACCTGACCCACGACGACCCGGAACAATCCCTGCGTGCCAATCGCCTGATTGAAACTTGTTGTACCAGAAAAGGCTCTGCTGATTTTGCCGATTACGTTATTGTGTTCTGCAACCGGTCATCCGGATGTGAACTGACCTACAGTTTTGACAAAAAACTGGGAAAACACCGCTTGGTTAGGATACCATGATTGAAGAAATTATTTTCAAGCAGGAACCGCTGATCCGGACGGGATTTTTCTTTGGTATGCTGGGGGTTATGGGGCTATGGGAAAGGCTTTTTCCCACCCGCCGGCCGGTGGTGTCAAAACCGCTGCGCTGGGCCAGCAACCTGGGGATGGTGGTGCTCAGCACCCTGCTGCTCCGAGCCGTGTTTCCCCTGGCTGCGGTGGGATTTGCAGGCATTGCCGCCAGCCAGGGTTGGGGGGTGTTCAATATCCTGGATCTCTCCGGGTGGCTGGTTATCTTGCTGTCGGTGATGCTGCTGGACCTGATCATTTACCTGCAGCATGTGATGTTCCACGCCCTGCCGGTCCTCTGGCGGCTCCACCGGGTTCACCACGCAGACCGCGATTTTGATACCACCACGGGACTGCGGTTTCATCCCATTGAAATCTTTTTGTCCATGGGCATCAAGATATCGGCGATTGCCCTGATCGGTGCCCCGCCTGTGGCGGTTCTGCTGTTCGAGATACTGCTCAATGCCACGGCCATGTTTAATCATGGCAACGTAAGCCTGCCTTTGTTTCTGGACCGCATGATGCGAATGGTTGTGGTCACCCCTGACATGCACCGGGTCCACCACTCGGTGATTCCCCGGGAAACCAACAGCAACTACGGATTCAACATGCCGTGGTGGGATTATCTGTGCGGCACCTACCGGGCCCAGCCCGCCAAAGGCCATCTGGGCATGACCATCGGCCTGTCAGAATATCAGACAACACTCCGGGTGGCCCAGCTGCCATGGATGCTGGCTTTACCGTTCTGGAATCCGATAGATTCCTGGTCATCAGAGGATAACCGCAGATAGGCTGTTTCCACCTGAAATACATCCCCTGAATCACCATCCGGTACTTTGGGCCGAAAGCGGCTACATCCCTTTGCCGAACGGGCAATGGGGATAGACGCATTCCAGGCAGTCCATGCACAACCCGCCGTGGCCCAGAAATGCCAGCTCTTTTTTACCGATATGTTCACCGGCCAGAAGCCGCGGAAGGATGAGATCCAGCACAGTGGTCCGGTGGTGCAGCCCGCAGGCCGGCACCCCAATCGCAGGGATTTCATTGATATAGGCCACCATG
>JAABSB010000127.1 GCA_011390615.1 Desulfotignum sp.
GACACCATCGTTCTCTCGCTGATCCCTGCCAAGAGATCACATTCCGCAGCAGCCCAGGGCGGTATGCAGGCCAGCCTGGGTGCCTGCATCAAAGGGGACGGCGATGATGAAGATGTGCATTTTGGTGATACGGTAAAAGGCAGTGACTGGGGATGCGACCAGGATGTGGCACGCATGTTTGTGAACACCGCACCCAAGGCGATCCGCCAGCTGGCAGCCTGGGGGGTTCCCTGGTCCCGGGTCAGGGGCGGGGACCGGGAGGTGATCATCAATGGTGAAAAAGTCACCATCACGGAAAAACATGAGGCCCATGGCCTGATCACGGCCAGAGATTTCGGGGGCACCAAAAAATGGCGCACCTGTTTTACTTCCGACGGCACCGGCCATACCATGCTCTATGCCATGGACAACAAGGCGATCCAGCTGGGGATCCCGGTGCATGAACGAAAAGAGGCCCTGGCATTGATCCATGAGGACGGGGTCTGCTACGGCGCCATTGTCAGGGACCTGATCACAGGTGAGCTTGCCGCCTATGTGGCCAAGGCCACCACCATTGCCACCGGCGGCTACGGGCGGATCTATTCGGTTACCACCAATGCCGTGATTTCAGAAGGCATCGGCACGGCCATTGCCCTGGAAACCGGTGTGGCCACCCTGGGAAACATGGAAGCGGTGCAGTTTCACCCCACCGCCATCGTGCCGGTGGGCATTTTGACCACAGAAGGGTGCAGAGGAGACGGGGGCCTGCTGCTGGACAAGGACGGGTACCGGTTCATGCCGGATTACGAGCCTGAGAAAAAAGAGCTGGCCTCCAGGGATGTGGTGTCCAGGCGCATGACCGAACACATGAGAAAAGGCAAAGGCGTGCCTTCTCCCTATGGGGACCACCTGTGGCTGGATATCACGCTTTTGGGCAGAAAACATATTGAAAAGAACCTGCGGGAGGTCAAGGAGATCTGTGAATACTTTCTTGGCATCGATCCGGTAAAAGAATATATTCCGGTGCGGCCCACCCAGCATTACTCCATGGGCGGGGTGAGAACCAATGCCACCGGCGAGAGCCCCACCCTCAGAGGGCTTTTCTCCGCAGGGGAGGCAGCCTGCTGGGATATGCACGGCTTCAACCGTCTGGGGGGCAATTCCGTGGCTGAGACCGTTGTGGCCGGTATGATCGTGGGGGAATTTGTGGCAGATTACTGCGGTGCCAACCCATTGAACGTATCCACCGCCACCATTGCACATTTTATTAAAAAAGAGGAAAAAAAGATCACCGATCTTCTGGTGCGGGATTTCGGGGAAAACCCTTTTGCGCTCAAGGCTGAAATGCAGCAGATCATGATGGACAAGGTGGGTATATTCAGAAACGGGCCGGACCTGGAAAAGGCTGTGGAGGAGCTGACCGTGTTGCACCAGCGTGCCCGGCATATTGCCCTGCGCAACCGGATCTCCTCTTCCAACCCGGAACTGGTGGAAGCGATCCGTGTGCCCAAGATGATCAAACTGGCCCAGTGTGTGGCCTACGGAGCCATGCTCAGAACCGAAAGCCGGGGCGCCCATGCCAGAGAAGATTTTCCGGAAAGAAATGACAGAGACTGGCTGAGAAGGACCCTTGCTGCCTGGCCGGATGACAGCACTGACCTGCCGGATATCTCCTATGAGGACCTTGATGTCATGAAAATGGAAATGCCCCCCGGTTCCAGGGGATACGGGGTGGACAACATCATTCTTCACCCGGATTCGGAAAAGCGCATGGCAGAAATTGAGGAGATTACAAAAACCAATAAAGCGGCAGACCGGTTTGAGCTGCAGCAGTTGCTGAATCCCACACCTATTCCGGAAAAATTCAAAGGCAAAAACGAGCGTATCGGCAGGGGGTATAAATAATGAGTGATCAGGCACGCGTGTTGAAATTTCAGATATTTCGGTATAACCCCTTGAAAAAAGGGGACAAGCCCCGGATGGTGACCTATGAGGTGACCGAAGCCCCGGGCATGACCATTTTTATTGCATTGAACGAAATCCGGGAAACCCAGGACCCCTCTTTGCAGTTTGATTTTGTGTGCAGGGCCGGTATCTGCGGCTCCTGTGCCATGGTGATCAACGGGCAGCCGGATTTGGCCTGCAGAACCCTGACCGCCAATTTTGCCGACGGCGAGATCACGCTTTTGCCCCTGCCCGGATTTGAACTCATCGGGGATTTGTCCGTGAACACCGGGAAATTCATGCGGGCCATGAGCGAGCGGGTGGAATCCTGGATTCATGACCTGCATGCAGACGCGGTCAACTATGATGCGCTGGAAGAGCGCATGGACCCGGATGTGGCAGATGAGATATATGAACTGGAGCGGTGTGTGGAGTGCGGGGCCTGTGTGTCTGCCTGTGCCACCAAGCGGATGCGGCCCGATTTTCTGTCTGCCGTGGGATTCATGCGCCTGGCCCGCTTTGCCCTGGATCCCCGGGATAAGCGCACCGATGATGAGTTTTACGAAATCATGGGCAATGATGACGGGGTATTCGGGTGCATGACCCTGCTGGGGTGTGAAGATTACTGCCCCAAGGACCTGCCCCACCAGACCCAGATCGCGTATCTGAGACGTAAAATGGCGCTGATCAGATAAAATACATCAATTCACCATTGTGTTTCCCATACATAATAGTGATTTTCAATAAGGTGAATCATGACTGAATTCAAATACGACACCCTGTTCCCCCTGGGTGAGGATACCACGGAATACCGCCTTTTGACCAAAGAGCATGTCCGGATCAGAGAATTCGAGGGCAGCGAGGTACTCCTGGTGGAACCCCGGGCATTGACCCAGCTGGCGGAAGCCGCATTCAAGGATGTGGCCCATCTTTACAGGACACAGCATCTGGAAAAACTGCGGGATGTCATTCATGATCCAGAAAGCTCGGACAATGACCGGTATGTGGCCCTGGAACTGTTGAAAAATGCAGTGATTGCCGCCCAAAAAGTATATCCCATGTGCCAGGATACCGGCACCGCCATTATCATGGGGAAAAAGGGCCAGCAGGTGTGGACCTGGTCTGATGATGGGCAGGAGTTGTCCAGGGGGGCATTTCTGGCCTATACCAAAAATTATCTGCGCTATTCCCAGAATGCGCCCCTGACCATGTACAAAGAGGCCAACACCAAAACCAACATGCCTGCCCAGGTTGATATCGCCGCGGTCCAGGGGGAGGAATACAATTTTTTGTTCATGGCCAAGGGCGGGGGGTCTGCCAATAAGACTGCCCTGTTCCAGATGACCAAGGCGGTACTCAATTCAGAAGAATCGCTGCTGGATTTCATGACTGAAAAAATGAAGGCTCTGGGCACAGCGGCCTGTCCGCCCTATCACATCGCCTTTGTCATCGGCGGCACCTCTGCGGAGACCAATTTGAAGGCCGTGAAACTGGCATCGGCCCGGTACCTGGATTCTCTGCCCACAAAAGGCAGTGACACAGGACATGCCTTCCGGGATACCGGTCTGGAAGAAAAAGTGCTGGCTGCAGCCCGGAAACTGGGACTGGGTGCCCAGTTCGGTGGACGGCATTTTGCCCTGGATGTCCGGGTGATCCGCATGCCCAGGCACGGGGCCTCCTGCCCCATCGGCATCGGGGTTTCCTGCTCGGCTGACCGGCAGATCAAAGGCAAGATCACCCGGGACGGCATTTTTCTGGAACAGCTGGAGGAAAATCCGGAAAAGTTTTTGCCGGCGGCGGAACCGAAAATGGCACCGGCTGTGGCTGTGGACCTGAACCGGCCCATGCCGGAAATTCTGGCCCAGCTGTCCCGGTATCCGGTGTCCACCCGCCTGTCGCTCACAGGAAAGATCATTGTGGCCCGGGATATTGCCCATGCCAAATTTATGGAGCGGTATGAAAAGAAAGAAGGCCTGCCCGATTATATCAAACACCACATCATCTATTATGCAGGTCCTGCCAAAACCCCGGAAGGTGAGGCATCCGGTGCTTTCGGCCCCACCACCGCCGGACGGATGGACCCGTATGTGCCGGTGTTTCAGGCCGAAGGTGCTTCCATGATCATGCTGGCCAAGGGTAACAGAAGCCAGCAGGTCACTGATGCCTGCAAAAAATACGGCGGGTTCTACCTGGGTTCCCCGGGTGGTCCTGCGGCCCGGCTGGGCAAGGATTTCATCAAAAAAGTGGAACTGGTGGAATACGAGGAACTGGGCATGGAAGCGGTGTACATGATCACGGTGGAAAATTTTCCCGCCTTTATCATTGTGGATGACAAGGGCAATGATTTTTATGCCGGCCTGCTGTAGGAATAGGTAACCCCTGCCCGGCCCGTCAGATTACACAATCTCGGGCCGGGCAGGGGTTACCGGCAGGGGCGGGGTACTTGTCGGGCAAAAATGAAAAACTCCGGTGCTGCCCTTGAAAAAGGATGCGGCAGCACCAGGGTTTGTTTTTCAAGGCCGGCCGGAGCCGGTCATTTTACGGACGTCCGGTGATCAGGCATACCGGTAATAAGCCGGTTCATTCAGGGCGCTTTCAGCAAAATCAAACTCTTCTTCAATGGCAGCGGTGAAGTCCCGGTCAAATTCCAGGGCATGCCTCTGGTCTCCGCGGTAGGTTTTTTCCCAGGGCCGTCTTAACGCCACTGACAGCAGGGTGCGTATCCGGGTGTTGTACTTGCACAGCTGATAGATGGAGGCAAGGTTGTCCAGATTGGCCTGTGTTTTCGGGATCGGTCCCAAGGCCGCAATCAGAGCATTGAAGGAATCCACGGTTTTGACAAACTCCTCGGGTTTGTTCATATCTGCATGGGCAATGGCGATCCTCCGGCGGTCAAACCCGCACAATTCAAACAGTTTTTTTATCAGATTCACCCGGTTCCAGGCATGGTCGATGCCATAGGAATGGTGACACTCTTCAGGCAGGCAGCCGATGAGCAGCAAACCGGGGGCACCTTCCAGAAATGCTTTGGCCATGACAGCAGGGTCGATCTGGCCCACACAGGGGATTCCCAGTATATGGGTGCGAGGGTCATAGGTCATTTTTCTGCGGTGGGCATTGTCTGCAGCAGGCAGTCCGCCCCAGACACAGGCCATGGCCACCACTTCATCAGGGTCCATCTGTCTGGAAAGTGCGCCTATTCTGGCTTCTTTCTGGTCGGTACTGTTATTCTGGAGCACCAGCGCACCGTAGGGACAGGCTGCGGCGCAGGTGCCGCCGCCGGTGCACAGCATGGGGTCTACCACCCGGGGCAGTCCCCCGGTTGACATCTCGATGCCGATGCCGCCGCAGTCGCACAATTCCTGACACTGGCCGCAGGCCACGCATTTGTCAGGATCCACCACACAGACAATGCGGGGCACCAGCAATTGGTCGGTTTGTGATTTTTCAATCATCTCCACATTCCTGATGCCCGCTTTTCTGCCCTGGTTCAATGCTTCCTGCAGGTCGCACGGGTATCGGGCGCTGCCGGCCAGATAGGTTTCCTCCCTGCCGATCATTTCCGGCCTGACCTTGGCGTGATGTCCGGTCAAAAAAGGCGTTTCCCTGTGAATCAGTCCCAGTATTCTGGCCGTGGTCTTTGCTTCACCGCTGATCCCTCTTTTGGGGGAGAGCACCAGATAATCCCAGGCAAGCTCGTGTTCCACATGATCCCTGAGGTTGCAGAAAGTAATATAACCATCCTGAACACTGGGGCGGACCGCATTGTCATAGGGTATCCAGGCGATTTGCGCCTTCCGGTTTACCGCCCTTTCCGCCCCGGTCAGGGGGATGGCCATTTTTTCATTGTGAAAAATCATGATATTGGTTTCAGGAGAGCATGCCTTCATATGCATGGCCATTGACCACGCACTTTTTGCCGAAAGCGTTGCATGTTCAGGTGTGCCGTATTCATAGTCACTGATCCAGAAGACCACCTGTCCTTTCGGGGTGCCTTTCCGGGTAATATGTTCCTCCATTTCAGACTGGATGAGGACGGAGCAGCCGTCATAACCGAACTCCGGACCCGGCGGTGACAATTCTGCGTCCAGTGCTGCGATGATCGCACCCGCTTTTACCGTTTCTTCCTGTCCGTTCCGGTGGTTGAAGGTTAATGTATAGTTTCCTGTAACACCGACAAGTTCAGTGAGCCGGCTGTGTTCAAAAACTGTGAGATTTTTGCTGCCCATGGTGTCTTTGATCAGTGTTTTTAAACGGTCGTAATGGGTGCGTTCACCCGGGTAGGAAAGGTGCAGGTTTCGGATGATTTTGTCAGGATCTGCCTCGGGAACCGACAACATACATTTTATGCCGGCTTCGGTGATTTTCTGTACAGCAGGAAAAGAGGAGATGCCGTTGCCCACCACCACCACCGGGCCGTCAATCCTGGCCCGTTCTTGTTCGGTTGCCTTGAGTACCCGCATTTCTGCAATGGCTGCGGTTATCAGTTTTGCGGCTTTTTCAGCTTTTTCCAGAGGGGATTTGTCTGATACGGCAGCCACATGGCTGTGGAGATTGACCATATCAATCTGGCCCTTTAAAATATCAACAGGTTCAAGAGCGGTTTCAAATTTTTTGAGCATGGTGCGGCCTTCGCAGCCGGCAATGATGATACGGTTCAACCGGTTGGCGGCAGCTGCAGACATAATTTTTTCCAGGCCCGGCTGAAGGCACGGAAAAGAGAGGATCTCACAATAATCCGCCTCCGGTTGAATGGTGCTGTAAAGACGGGGCAAATCGATCAGGGGCGCAATCTCGTTTCCGCATTTACACAGAAACACGCCAATTTTTGTATCGGTCATCATAAGGCCCTCCTTTTTACATGGCCAGCTGTGTCAGCGGCATTTTGGGTTCACCTCTTACGGTATCAAAGATATTCTGCATGGCCCCTGTGGGGCATACGGTGAGGCAGCAGCCGCAGGCGACACACACATCGGTTGGCCGCATAAAGGGTGAGCCCACTTTCTTGTGAACCCCCCTGTCAACCACTGCAATGGCTGACAGGCCCACCACCTCTTCACAGATCCGCTGGCACAGGCCGCAGATCATGCAGGTCTGGGACGGGTCATGGATCTTGAACCGTGTGGATACCACCCCGTGGGCCTCGGCCAGAGCACTGATTTCCGGGCTGGCCGGGCATGAGGCCAGCAGCATTTCCAAGATCCACCGGCGCACATTGTGGACCCGCGGGGTTTCGGTATAGATGCTGATGCCTTTTGCAACCGGATAGATACAGGATGCCACAAGCTTGGACCAGCCTTTTTCTTTGAGTTCCACCATGCACAGGCGGCAGGCGCCGCTGGGTTTTACAGCGGGATGATGACACAGCGTGGGAATCTCGATACCGTATTCCCGGGCTGTTTCAAGAACAGTCCACCCTTTTCCGGCCGTTACTTTCTGGTCATTTATAGTAAATGTTATCACTGGACAGGCCTCCATCATATGACATTAACAGCGTTAAACTTGCAGGTATCCATGCAGATACCGCATCTGATGCATAAGCCGGTATCAATGGCATGGGGTTTTTTCTTTTCTCCTTCAATACAGCCGACAGGACATTGTTTGGCACAACTGGTGCATCCCGTGCATAGTTCAGGGTCAATCGTATAGGTGATCAGGTTTTTACAGACACCGGCCGGGCACTTTTGCTCAGTGACATGGGCCAGGTACTCATCTTTGAAGTAATTGAGGGTTGTCAGCACCGGGTTGGGGGCGCTGGAGCCAAGGGCGCACAAGGCGCTGTCCTGGATGGCTTTGGACAGGCTCAACAGATCCTCGATATCTTTTTCAGACCCTTTTCCTTCTGAAAAGTTGTCCAGAATTTCCCGCATCCGTGATAATCCCAGTCTGCAGGGCATGCATTTTCCGCAGGATTCCTCTTCCAGAAACCGCAGAAAATACCGTCCCACATCCACCACACAGTCTCTGTTATCCATGACGATCATGGCGCCGGA
>JAABSB010000128.1 GCA_011390615.1 Desulfotignum sp.
GCCCTGGAACGGCTCAAGCTCAATGATGCCTCCCTTATCTATGAAAAAGACAGCTCAGCCGCCCTGGGATTCGGATACCGGTGCGGGTTTCTGGGACTTCTTCACCTGGAAGTGGTCCAGGAACGCCTGGAGCGGGAGTATGATATTTCCCTTATCCTTACCTCTCCT
Organism: Desulfotignum sp.; assembly: GCA_011390615.1. Lineage (GTDB taxonomy): Bacteria > Desulfobacterota > Desulfobacteria > Desulfobacterales > Desulfobacteraceae > Desulfotignum. The sequence continues at coordinate 169 of JAABSB010000128.1, forward strand.
TCGGTGCAGTATGAGATTACCACCACGGATGGAGAGGTTGTTATCATTGACAACCCGGTGAATTATCCTGATCCGGCCGAGATTGTCAAGGTCAAAGAACCCTTTATCAATGCTACCATTATTGTGCCGGACCGGTACATGGGCAATGTGATGCAGGTATGTCATGAGTTTCGGGGGGTGAGCAAAACCTATCAATACCTGACATCCAACCGCATGGAAATGAAATTTGAACTGCCCCTGGCAGAGGTGGTGTATGAGTTTTACGACCGTCTCAAATCCGTGACCCAGGGGTACGGGTCTTTTGATTATGAGATATCCGGGTACCAGGAAACCGACCTGGTGAAACTGGATTTTCTTATCAACGGAGAACGGGTGGATGCCCTGTCCATTCTTATTCACAGGGATAAGGCCGAGGCCCGGGCCAGGACAGCCTGTAAAAAACTCAGAGAGGAAATTCCCAGACAGCAGTTCAAGATCCCCATCCAGGGGGCCATAGGCGGCAAAATCATCTCCCGGGAAACCATTTCCGCGTTTCGAAAGGATGTCACAGCCAAATGCTATGGCGGTGACATCTCCCGGAAACGCAAGCTGCTGGAAAAGCAGAAAAAAGGGAAAAAACGGATGAAAATGGTGGGGTCGGTGGAAATACCCCAGTCTGCATTTTTATCGGTTCTGAAAACGGAATAATTTTTGAAAGTGTTAAGTTTTAAGTGTTAAGTTTTAAGTGTTGGCTGATGTCTGACGGCTGGCTGCCTATACTTTCATCATTTTTTGTGGCCGGCAGGGCATGGGTGTTATTATTAATAAAACAGTATCATTATAAAGGCAAATGCTATGACGTATGAAACAATTGTAATGGAAACCAGAAACCAGGTAGGCCTGATAAAACTGAACAGACCAAAGGTGCTCAATGCCATGAACCGGCAGCTGTGGCAGGAAATGATGGATGCCCTGGATAACCTGGGCCAGGATGACCAGATCAAGGCGTTGATTATTACCGGTGAAGGCCGGGCCTTTTCCACCGGGGCGGATCTCAAGGATTCCAAGGGCCGCACCATCGAGGCCTACCGCCAGTACCTGGAATCATTGCAGGAAGCATCCAGAAAAATCATGCGGTTTGAAAAACCCACCATTGCCGCCATCAACGGGTATGCCCTGGGATCAGGATATGAACTGGCCCTGGCCTGTGATATCCGTATTGCCGCAGCCAATGCCCTGATCGGGTCCCCCGAGGCAAAGGTCACCTCTTCTGTCACCGGCGGGGCGTTCCGGCTGATCCAGGACCTGGTGGGGCCGGGCAAGGCAAAGGAACTGCTGTTTACTGCTGAAAATATCACCGGAGAAGAAGCCTGCCGCATCGGCCTGGTGAACAGATCCGTGCCCCTGGACCAGCTCATGGACGAAGCCTTTGCCATGGCAGATAAAATCAGTGCCAATTCCGCTTTTTCTCTGAAGCTCATTAAAAGAGGACTTGGTATGGCAGCCGGAGAGACCAGCCTGGAGGCGCTCATGGATTATGAGATCGAAGCCTGCCTGGCCTGTGTGTCCACCAAGGAGCGGCAGACATCTCTGGATGACTTTGCCGGCCGCAAAAAATAAAGGAAAAGACCATGCTGGATCATGTATTGAACGCAAAATCCGTTGCCATCATCGGTGCGTCCCGGAACAAGACCAAGCGGGGGTATCAGGCAATTAAAACCCTTCTGGCAGACGGGTTTGAAGGGGAGATCTATCCGGTGAACCCCAAAGAAGATACCATTTTAGGTCTGAAGTGCTTTAAAGATATCATAGACATCCCGGACAAAGTAGACCTGGCCCTGATCACCACCCCGGCCAGGACCATTCCCAAAATACTTGCAAACTGCGGTGCCAAAGGGGTGGCAGGGGCGGTGATCATTGCCGGCGGTTTCCGGGAACTCGGAGAAAAGGGCCGCATCCTGGAGCAGGAGATGGTGGATGCAGCCAAGGAAAACCAGGTCCGGCTCATCGGCCCCAACACCTCGGGCATGATCAATTTGAAAAGCAACATGAACCTGGTGGGGATCCAGGATGTACCCCGGGGCAGTATCGCTTTGCTGTGCCAGAGCGGTAACATGGCCCTCACCCTGATCACCGAAGCCACCATCCGCAAACACGGGGGCTTCACCTATTATGTGGGGGTGGGCAATGAGTCAGATATTAAATTTCATGAGTACCTGTCTTTTTTCAGAAATGACCCGGACACCAAAGCCATTCTCATGTATGTGGAAGGTATGAGCCAGGGCCGGGAATTTTTACAGGAAGCTTATAAGACCAGTATTGAAAAGCCCATCATCCTGCTCAAAAGCGGCCGGTCAGATAAAGGCAGAAAATCCGCAGGCTCCCACACAGGGTCTCTGGCCGGCATGGGACAGGTGGCCAAGTCCGCCTATGAACGGGCCGGGATTATTGTGATAGAAAATTCCGATGAGCTGTTTCCGGTGGCTGAAACCCTGTCCAGCCAGCCCCCGGTGAAAAACAATGCCATTGCGGTGCTGGCCGATGGCGGGGGGCATGCCACCATTGCAGCTGATCTGCTGTCTGACTATGGGATCGGGCTGGCGGATCTGTCTGAAAAAACAAAGGAAAACTTACGAAAACTGCTGCCTGAAGCCGCCTCTGTGGTGAACCCTGTGGATGTGGCCGGCGGCACGGATGCAGACCCCAGCATATTTGCCGACTGCGCCAAAATCCTGCTCAAGGACCCAGCCGTGGGCGGCCTTCTCATCGTGGGGCTCTTCGGCGGATACGGGATCAGGTTTGAAAAAAGCCTGGCCATCGGTGAAGAACAGGCAGCCCACCGCCTGGGGGCTATGGGCAAAAAGCGCGGCAAACCTATTTTTGTGCATTCTCTCTACAGTGCCTATGATTCCCATGCCCTGGATCTGCTGCGGCATTATGACATCCCGGTGCATGATTCTTTAGACATTGCCTGCAAAAGCATGGCCTGTCTGTGTACCTACGGCAGTTATCTGAAGACCTACCATGCCAAGACCAACTTTGTGCTCAACTGGCGGGAAAAAGCAAGACCTGAAGGCAATGCCATCATCCAGGCCGCCCTGGCCGAGGGCCGCCACGTGCTGCTGGAGCATGAAGCCAAGCAGCTCATCAAAATGCACGGTGCCCCCACATCTGTGGGCGGTATGGCCAAAACCGCAGACCAAGCCGTATCAATCGCCCAAAAAATCGAGGGCCATGTGGTCATGAAGATTGTATCTCCGGATATTTTGCACAAAAGTGATGCCAACGGGGTGATGCTCAATATCGGAGATGAATCCCAGGTAAAGGCGGCATTTGATATCATCATGGAAAATGCCCGCATCTATGATGCCACTGCAGATATCAGGGGCGTCCTGGTGGCACCCATGGCAGCCAAGGGTCTTGAAATCATTATCGGCACCAAGATCGATGAACAGTTCGGGCCGGTGATCATGTATGGGCTCGGGGGTATCATGGTGGAGATCATGAAGGATGTGACCTTCTGGGTGCTGCCGGTATCCCCGGCATCATGCAAGAAAATGATTGAAGATACAAGGTCTTCAGTTATATTGAGCGGTGTCCGGGGACAGAAAGGATATGACAAAAAAGCGCTGCGCAAACTGCTGGGTATCTGTTCGGAACTGGTGGAATCCTATCCTGAGATTCAGGAAATGGACTTGAATCCAGTCCTTTTGTATGAACAGGGCCTGGACGTTGTGGATGCCAGAATAATCCTGAAAAAATAGGTTTACAAAAAACCGGTAAGGCGATAAATTCCTATAGGGTGTGTAACGATCGAATGAAAACACCTTTTTCAGATGTTCAGCAGTTTTTGTATACGGGATTTCACTAAAAGAGAGGAAAGGAGGAAAATTCAGACAAATGATTATGGTGCAGGGTTGTTGCCTGCATCTTTGCTGATAATTTACATTTTATATGGAGGTTTAGATGAAAAAATTACTCGTATTGGCAATCACAGCATTTTTTGGGTTGGTTCTTTTTTTCGGGTCCGCCCCGGTGCAGGCTGATCAGACATTTGTCACCATCGGGACCGGCGGGGTCACAGGGGTCTATTATCCCACCGGCGGTGCCATTGCCCGTCTGGTTAATATGGACAGAAAAACCCATGGTATCCGCTGCTCTGTGGAAAGCACCGGCGGCTCTGTGTATAACCTGAACACCATCCGTGCCGGCGAACTGGACATGGGTGTTGCCCAGTCTGACTGGCAGTACCATGCCTACCACGGTACCAAAGGAACCCCGTTTGAAGACGCCGGCCCCAACAAAGACCTGCGGGCAGTTTTCTCCGTGCATCCTGAACCTTTTACCGTTGTGGCCAGAAAAGATTCCGGTATTAAAACCTTTACCGATCTGAAAGGCAAACGCGTTAACATCGGGAATCCCGGCTCAGGTCAGCGGGGTACCATGGAAGTGGTCATGGACGCTTTGGGCTGGACCATGGATGATTTCAAGCTGGCATCCGAGCTGAAACCTGCGGAACAGTCCGCGGCCCTGTGTGACAACAAAATTGATGCCATCATCTACACCGTGGGACATCCCTCCGGCTCCATCCAGGAAGCCACTACATCCTGTGATTCCATTATAGTGCCTGTGGAAGGCCCTGCCATTGACAAACTGGTTGCGGATAATGACTATTACCGGATTGCCACCATTCCCGGCGGCATGTACAGGGGCACGGATACCGACACCAAAACTTTCGGTGTGGGTGCCACATTTGTTTCTTCCACAAATGTGCCTGAAAACGTAATTTATCATGTGGTCAAAGCTGTTTTTGACAACTTTGACCAGTTCAAGAAGCTGCACCCGGCTTTTGAAGTGCTGGTAAAAGAAGAGATGATCAAAGACGGCCTGTCAGCCCCGCTCCATGACGGTGCTGTAAAATACTACAAAGAAGCCGGCCTGATGTAGTTTTTTTGTCAGATTGAACCACATAAGCGTGCGGGGCGCGTGGGCTGCCGCGCACGCTTATCTTTTTTCCTTAGTGTTGCAAAATCCTTATTTTTCAAGGAGGCCTTGTCACCATGAGTGCTGACAAAAAGCAAACTGTTCCGGATGATGTGAAGGACTTTGTGGCCGAGGTGGAAGCCGGTGCCAGAAATCCGGTGGGTGCGGTTCCCAAAAAAATTCTATTTTTCGTGCCTTTGATCTGGACAGTGTTCCAGCTCTGGTATGCTTCCCCCCTGCCGTTTATCTTCAATATTTTTGTTCTCAATGATACCGAAGCCCGGTCAATTCATCTGGCCTTTGCCATGTTTCTTTCTTATACGGCTTATCCCACCTTTAAATCATCTCCCAGAGATCATATTCCGATCCAGGACTGGTTTGTGGCTCTGGTGGCAGCGTTCTGCGCAGCATATCTGTTTATTTTTTATGAGCAGATGTCTTCCCGGCCGGGCAATCCCACCACCCTGGATCTTGTGGTGGGCGTGATCGGCCTGATACTGCTGCTGGAAGCCACCCGCCGGGCTTTGGGACCGCCGCTGATGATCGTGGCCATGGTGTTTCTCATCTACACCTTTTTCGGGTCCCATATGCCGGATGTCATTGCCCATAAAGGGGCTAGTCTGTCCAAGGGCATGTCCCACTACTGGCTGTCCACCGAAGGGGTGTTCGGTGTGGCTTTAGGGGTGTCCACGGGTATGGTGTTCATGTTTGTGCTGTTCGGCTCACTGCTGGAGTCTGCTGGTGCAGGCAACTATTTTATCCGCACCGCCTATGCCGGCCTGGGCCACATGCGTGGGGGACCTGCCAAAGCAGCGGTTGTGTCATCTGGTTTGACCGGGCTTGTGTCCGGCTCTTCCATAGCCAATGTGGTCACCACCGGTACCTTTACCATTCCCTTGATGAAAAAAGTGGGATTTTCGGCGGAAAAAGCCGGTGCCGTGGAAGTGGCCGCATCCACCAACGGCCAGCTCACCCCGCCGGTCATGGGCGCGGCCGCCTTTCTCATGGTGGAATATGTGGGCATCTCCTATGTGGAGGTGATCAAGCATGCATTTTTGCCGGCCATTATCTCCTATATCGCTCTTGTGTATATTGTGCATCTGGAAGCCTGTAAAATGGGCCTCAAAGGCATGGAAAAGCCGGTAACAAAAACATTTGCTCAGAAGCTGATCTCCTTTGTACTTACGATTTTAACCCTGATTATCATTGGCGGGGTTACCTATTACGGCCTGGGCTGGATCAAGACTGTTGCCGGTGATGCTGCCATGTATGTGGTGGTGCCGCTGATCGTGGCAGTCTATCTGGTGCTGATCTGGCTGGCCTGCAAGGTGCCTGAGCTGGAATATACCCATGAAATCACCAAACTGCCCAAACTGAGAGAAACTGCCCAGGCCGGGTATTATTTTCTTTTACCCATAGTGGTGCTCATGTGGTGCCTCACCGTGGAGCGACTGTCTCCCTCTTTGTCTGCCTATTATGCCACGGTTGTGCTTATTTTTATCGTACTTACCCAGCGGCCGTTGAAAGGGATTGTCCGCAAAAACAGTGCCCCGGAATTTGCCTTTAAAATGGGGTGGGACAACCTGATCGCCGGTATGGTGGCCGGGGCCAGAAACATGATCGGCATCGGGGTTGCCACGGCAGCTGCCGGCATTGTGGTGGGCACGGTGACCCTCACCGGCATCGGCCTGGTCATGACAGCTTTTGTGGAGTTTATTTCCGGCGGCAACCTGCTGCTGATTCTGTTTTTCACCGCAGTCATCAGCCTGCTGCTGGGCATGGGGCTGCCCACCACCGCCAACTATATTGTCGTATCCACCCTTATGGCACCGGTGATCGTCCATCTCGGGGCCTTGAACGGGCTGGTGGTGCCCTTGATTGCCGTGCACCTGTTTGTGTTTTATTTCGGGATTCTGGCGGATGATACACCCCCGGTGGGGCTGGCAGCATTCGCCGCAGCCGGGATATCCGGCGGAGATCCCATCCGCACCGGTATCCAGGGGTTTACCTATGATATCAGGACAGCGGTGCTGCCGTTTTTCTTTATCTTCAATACCGAGCTGCTCATGATCGGGATCCGGGACTGGGTGCATCTGACCATTGTGATTGTATCTGCCGTGGCAGCCATGCTGGTATTCGGTGCGGCCACCCAGGGCTACTGGATCACCAAAAGCCGGTTTTATGAAAGCCTGGCCCTGCTGCTGGTGACCTTTACCCTGCTGCGGCCCGGGTTTTTCTGGGACAAGATGTATGAGCCCTATAACGAGCGGCCGGGAGTTGAGCTGCTCCAGGCCATGGAAAAGCAGGATGAAAACACTATGATTCATCTGGTGATCAACGGAGAGACCCTGGATGGAGAAGCATATACCAAGGCCCTGATGCTGCCCGTGGGACAGGAAGGGGCTCCCGAAGATCGACTCAGGGAAGTGGGGTTTGAGGTGATTGAAGATGACGGGAAAATGATCGTGAACAATCTCATGTTCGGCAGCAATGCTGAACGGATGGGCATTGATTTCGACCAGGAAATTGTGTCCGTGATGATGGAAGCGGACCGCCCCCCCAAACAGCTCATGTTTATTCCAGCCCTGGCGTTGCTGGGACTGATCTATTTTCTGCAAAAAAGACGGCAGACACCGGAAGAGGCGTCCAGGCTGAAATTGTAACACAAGATTGTAAAGGAGGGGGCGTATGTTTAATAAAATACTG
>JAABSB010000129.1 GCA_011390615.1 Desulfotignum sp.
GATACGGTAATGCCGATTCGATTGTACTGGTTCGACCGGTCACAGACAATGGCTAAAAAATATCCCGAATATATCGGTTTGCCTTGTTTCGAAAGCGTTAAAAATTCGGCCCTTTTCCGGAGTCTCACCTCTTTGGGTAAAGAAAAATCCTTCAATCAAATCCTTTTTACAATGCCAGTCTTTTTCTGCCTTTTGCCCGTCTGGCCCGGATGACGCGTTTTCCGCCCGGTGTGGACATTCTTTTAAGGAATCCGTGTTTTCTGGTTCTTTTCCGATTGCTTGGCTGAAATGTTCTTTTCATAAAATTTGTGTCCTTAATTGCATCTGGTTATTATTTTTGGGGTTTACAACAAACTATAATAAACATATTATAATATTTTTTTTCGGAAAAAAAGTCAACAAGGGAATCATCATTTCACCAGGGATTCAAAAATATGGTATTCTTCCAGGTGGTAATGGGGTTCCGGATAGATGGCAATGGGTTTGGAAAACTGGGTTTCCAGGGAGGCGATCAAATGTTTTTCCCGCCCATGGAGCAGCTGGGCAATTTCCGGGTGCACCTTCACCGTGAATCGGTTGCCCATGATATCCCCTGCCTCTGAGACAAGGTCCCGAAAAATTTTGTGGCAGATGGATTTTTTGGACAAAAGATGGCCATTGCCGTTGCAGTAAAAACAGGGTTCACACAGGGTGCGGGTCAGATTGCGCCGGGTCCTTTTGCGGGTCATCTGGACCAGGCCCAGCTCGGTCAGGGGCAGGATATTGGTCTGGCTTTTGTCTTTTTTCATGGCCTCATTGAGCTGGGACATCACCTTTTCCTTGTGGGAATCTTTTTTCATGTCGATAAAATCGATGATGATGATGCCGCCGATGTTGCGCAGCCTGATCTGGTAGGCAATCTCTTTGACCGCTTCCAGATTGGTCTTGAGGATGGTTTCGTCAAAGTTGTGTTTGCCCACATACCGGCCGGTGTTTACATCAATGGCCACCAGGGCCTCGGTCTGTTCTATGACAATGTATCCCCCGGATTTGAGCCACACTTTTTTTTTCAGGGCACGGGCCACATCCCCTTCAATATTAAATGCATCAAAAATGGACTCCCGGCCCTGGTAGAGTTCCACATGCAGATGTACATCCGGCAGCAGTTTTTGTAAAAACTGCTGGACCCGCTCATATTCCACTGGAGAGTCAATGATCAGTTTGTCCGCCTCACTGGCCAAAAGATCCCGCACCGCCCGGAAGGTGATGGTAAGGTCCTTGTATACCAGGGAAGGGGCTGAGCCGATGCGGTTTCTGCTCTGGATCTCTTCCCATGTCTTGGTGAGAAAATCGATTTCTTTTTTGATGGTGGCCGCATTCACCCCCTGGGACTGGGTCCTGAATATGTACCCGAAACTGTTTTTGCGGATGGACAGCAAAAGATCCCGCAGGCGGGTTCTTTCTGTCTCATCTTCAATGCGTTTGGAAATGCCGATATGGTCCACCGTGGGCATCAGCACCATGTACCGGCCGGCCAGTGAGATATGGGTGGTGACCCTGGGGCCTTTGGTGCCGATGGCGGATTTGGACACCTGGACCAGGATTTCCTGGCCTTCGGTGAGCAGCTCTTCAATGCTGTAATCCGGGTGGGAAGAGGGTTTCCATGTCTGTTTTTCCAGGGGGAGCGTGTCTTCATCATCTGTTTCCGTTTCCGGCTCCACATCCTGATCCTGTTCAAACTTCTGGTACATTTTGTGGCTTTCAGTATCCAGCACATCATCCACGTAAATAAAGGCGGCCTGGTCAAACCCGATGTCCACGAATGCTGCCTGCATGCCGGGAAGCACGCGCTGGACACGGCCTTTGTAAATATTGCCGGCAATGCTGGTTTCATCTTCCCGTTCAATGAACACTTCCACAATATTCCCGTTTTCCAGCAAAGCCACCCGTGTTTCATGGGGTACGGCATTTACAACAAGCTCTTTTAACATGGGGTTATCCTTATTTCAGTTTTTTGATCCGTGCCTGGCAGAAAGCGGCATCTGAAAGGCCGAAGCACTGCTTGAGAATGGTTCCGGGCCGGATCTGTCTGCCATTAAAAGGCTGCATGGTCATTTCAAGGGTATGGGGTGTTTTCCAGTCCAGTGCTGCAACAGACTGCCGCAAATCGGTTTTTCTGATTTTACCTTTTTTGGTCAGATCTTCAACAATAAATGCATCCTTGGCCATAAACTGCTCCACTGTGTCTGCATCCAGGCTGGTTTCCAGAAGCCGTACCTGATAGACACAGGCAGCAAAAGCATCGGTCTGCCCCTGGCGGGTGCGGCGGCAGTCTGTCACAGCCAGGCCCGGTGGCAGCTGGCGGTTTAAGGCATCCTGAATTGTTTCCGGGGCCAGTTTCCGGTCAAGGAAAATATGAAAAATCTCCTCCTGGCTTTCCATTCCCACAGGCAGGGCACTTTCAAAGGAAAGCCGCATGGACGGGTTGAATCCTTTGGAATATTTCACGGCCAAACCGGCCCGTCTCACTGCCCGCTGGACAATGGTGGCCAGTTCCAGGTGCCCGAAAAACCGCGCATCTTCCAGTTTTGAATACCAGATGGTATACTGAGCAAAGGCGGCATCTTCCATGGGGGGGGCAGGCGGTTCTCCGGAAAAGGGCATTGTTTTGGTATCAGGAATAACCGGCCGGATGTGCTTGAAGTCGCAGACCCCGCATCCGGTGCAGTCTTGTTCCCGGCAGTCCGGTGTCAGGGCCTTTTTTGCCGCATTCTCCCACTCTTTTTCCAGAAACTGTTTTGACACGCCGGTATCAATGTGGTCCCAGGGCAGCGGTTCCTTTTTTTCCCGGTGCCGGGAGGTGTAAAAATCCGGGTCAATGCCGGTCTGGTCAAAGGCTTTTTGCCATTTGGAAAAGTCAAAATAATCATTCCACCCGTCCAGGCGGCAGCCGTTTTCAAAGGCAGCCTGCAACAGATGCGACAACCGCCGGTCTCCCCTGGAAAAAACCCCTTCCACAAGGCTCATGCAGGGGTCCTGCCATTTGAGGTTGACCTTGGGATGGCCCAGGTTTTTTTTCAAAAAATGCAGGCGCTCCATGGTGGCATCCAGGGTGAGCTGGGGATGGCGCTGGAAAGGGGTGTGGGCCTTGGGAATAAAGGTGGTGAAGCTGACGTTGATATTGCGCTTTCCTTTGGCACAGGCTGATGCCAGGCTCTGGGAAAGATCGCATATCCCCTGGATATCTGCGGCTTCTTCAAAGGGCAGGCCCATCATGAAATACAGCTTGATGTTTTTCCATCCCAGTTCAAAAGCGTTTTTCACCGTGTCCCGGATGCTCTCTTCAGTGAGGTTCTTGTTGATGATATTCCGCAGGCGCTGGGTTCCGGCTTCCGGTGCAATGGTGAACCCTGTTTTGCGCACGGTTTTGATAAGGGCCATCAGCTCGGGGGTGAGCCGCTCCGCCCGGATGGAGGGCAGGGAAATGGCATTGCAGTGGTTGCGGCTGATGGCCAGCAGCTGCTGCATGAGATCCGGCAGCCGGGAGTAGTCCCCGGTACTCAAAGACAACAGGGAAATGTCTGCATACCCTGTGGATGCCAGCGATGTTTTGGCAATCTGGATCAGGTCCGGCACTGAGCGTTCCCGCACCGGCCGGTAGATCATGCCGGCCTGGCAGAACCGGCATCCCCTGGTACAGCCCCTGGCAATTTCCAGGCGCAGCCGGTCATGCACCGGCTTGCCAAAGGGTACAATGGGATCCATGGGAAAATTGTTTTTTGTCAGTTCCGGTAAAAAGGCGCGTTTGACCCGGGTATAATCATCCTGAACACAGGAGAGTATCTGGCAGCCGGTTTCATCAAAAAACGGGGTAAAAAACTGCGGCACATATACCCCGGCAATCTCAGACAGCATGTGCAGCAGCGTGGATTTTTTTCCATCCCCCTGCTGCTTGAACGCAATGACGGTCCTCGAGACCGCCAGCACGGTTTCTTCCCCGTCTCCGATGACAAAGGCATCAAAAAAATCCGCCAGAGGTTCGGGGTTGAATGCGCAGGGGCCGCCGCCGATGACCAAAGGAAATGTCTGGTCACGGTCCTGTGCAAAAAACGGTATCCCGGACAAAGAAAACATGGTCAGAATATTGGTGAAGTTCAGCTCGTACAGCAGACTGAAGCCGATGATATCAAAATCTGCCAGCGCTTTTCTGGATTCCATGGACAGACAGGGTATCTTTTTTCGGGCCATCAGGGACTCCAAATCCGGGGCCGGGGTGAAAAACCGCTCTGCTGCAATGTTTTGTTCCCGGTTCAGAATGGAATACAGAATCTGGAGACCGAAATGGGAGGTGCCGATTTCATACAGGTCCGGAAACACAAGGGCAAAGGTAAGATCCACCTGATCCAGGTCCTTTTTTACCGTATTGATTTCATTGCCTGCATACCGGGTGGGAGACTGGACCAGCCCAAGGATGTCTTGATAATTTTGTCTATGCATGATACTGAATTTTAAAATAATTGTGTTTGTGTGGCATTGGATTACCCAAATTTTTTAATATATAATTATTTCCAGGATTTGGCAATGAAAAGAATAAAAATCAACCGGTTGACCGGGTATGATACCTCCCCGGGAAGGGTGCTGATCAAAGGATGGGTGCGGACCCGGCGGGATGCCAAAGGATTTTCCTTTATGGAGATCAATGACGGGTCCTGTCTGAAAAATATCCAGGTGGTGGCAGGCAGCGAACTGGCCAATTATACAGATATCCAGTGTATCACCACAGGGTCTGCCGTGGCGGTTGAAGGAGATCTGGTGGCTTCTCCGGGCAAGGGCCAGAAATGGGAGATCCAGGCAGCACATGTCGAAATCATCAGCCTGGCCCCGGACACCTATCCCCTGCAGAAAAAACGGCATTCTGATGAGTTTTTGCGCACCATCGCCCATCTGCGGCCCAGAACCAATAAATACGGGGCAGCCTTTCGGATCAGGTCCGAGATGGTGCATGCCGTCCACCGGTTTTACAGAGAAAAAGGCTTTTTTTACCTGACCTCGCCTGTGATCACAGGATCCGATTGTGAAGGGGCCGGAGAAATGTTCCGGGTCACCAGCCTGGATCCGGAGGCAGTTGCAAAACAGGGGAAAATGGATTTTTCACAGGATTTCTTCGGCCAGGAATCCAACCTCACCGTATCCGGGCAGTTGTCCGCCGAGATGTTTGCCCTGGCCCTGGGGGATGTATACACCTTCGGCCCCACCTTCCGGGCGGAAAACTCCAACACCAGCCGGCATGTGGCGGAGTTCTGGATGCTGGAGCCGGAAATGGCGTTCTGCGATCTTTCCGGCAGTATGGACCATGGTGAGGAACTTGTAAAATCTTTGGTGAACCATGCCCTTACCGCCTGCACAGATGATCTTGACCTGTTTACAAAGTTTGTGGACAAGCGACTGGCCGGGCGGCTGGAGACGTTATCCGGGAAAACCTTTGAGAGAATGTCCTATACCGAAGCCATATGCATTCTTGAAAAATCCCATAAGAAATTTACCTACCCGGTCACCTACGGCACAGATCTTCAGTCAGAGCACGAGCGGTTCCTGGCGGAAGAATATGTAAAAAAACCGGTGTTTCTGTTTGATTATCCCAAAGAGATCAAACCCTTTTACATGCGCATCAATGATGACGGAAAAACAGTGGCAGCAGTGGATCTCCTGGTCCCCGGCATCGGGGAACTCATCGGCGGCAGCCAGAGGGAGGAACGCCTGGATGTCCTGGAATCGCGCATGGCGCAGATGGGAATGCCCAAAGCGCCCTACTGGTGGTACCTGGATTCAAGGCGGTATGGATCCGTGCCCCATTCCGGGTTCGGCCTGGGATTTGAACGGTTTTTGATGATGGTCACCGGCATCTCCAATATCCGGGATGTGATACCCTTTCCCAGAACCTCGGGCAGCATTGATTTTTAAAGGAAAACCCATGATAACTTTACTGGATTACGGTGCCGGCAATGTGCGCAGTGTGAAAAATGCCGTGGAAAAACTGGGAGGTACCATGCACACCGTGACCTCCCCCGGGGATATTTTGTCCGCAGAAAAGATTATTTTTCCCGGTGTGGGCAATTATGAAAACATGATCCAGGTGCTCAACCGCAAGGGGTATATGGCGCCGCTGCGGGAGTATCTGGCAGCCAACAGGCCGTTTTTCGGCATCTGTCTGGGGATGCAGGCCCTGTTCCAGGGAAGTGAGGAGGACCTGTCCAATACCGAGTCCATCGGGTTTTTCCAAGGCCGGGTGGAGCGGTTCAAAACCAGACTGTCCGTGCCGCACATGGGGTGGAACGGTATTCACCTCAAGCAGGACTCCCCGCTGATGCAGGGTATCGGTTCGGATGCCCGGTTCTATTTTGTGCACTCCTTTCACCTGATCCCCCACGATCCATCCGTGGTCCTGACCACCACATTTTATGATTATCCATTTGCCAGCGCCATTCAGCAGGGCAATATCATCGGCACCCAGTTTCATCCGGAAAAAAGCGGAAAACACGGGATGCAGCTGCTGGAAAATTTTATCAGACTGTCGGACTTCACCCCCTGCGGCCGGGTGGATATTCCGGGATGCGGACTTTCCAAACGGATCATCGCCTGCCTGGATGTGCGGTCCAACGACCAGGGGGATCTGGTGGTGACCAAAGGGGACCAGTATGATGTCAGGGAAAAGGCAGATGAGGGCGGCAAAGGCGGTGTCCGGAACCTGGGCAAACCCGTGGACCTGGCCCGGCAGTATTACAAGGAGGGGGCAGATGAGATCACTTTTTTGAACATCACCGGGTTCCGGGATTTTCCCCTGGCAGATCTGCCCATGATAAAGGTGCTGGAAGAGACCTCTAAAAATGTGTTCGTTCCCCTGACCATCGGCGGGGGCATCAAGGATTATACCGATGCCGACGGCCGACACTACACGGCCCTGGAAGTGGCGGACCGGTATTTCCGGTCCGGGGCGGACAAGATCTCCATCGGCAGTGATGCCGTGTACATTGCCAAAGCCTTTGTGGAGACCGGCAAAAAAACCGGGCAAAGTGCCATTGAGCAGATTTCCCGGGTATACGGTGCCCAGGCCGTGGTGATCTCCATCGATCCCAGACGGGTGTATGTGGCCTCTCCTGAAGATGCCGGCAATCATCAGGTAATCCAAACCCGGAATTTCGGCCCCAATGGGGAAGCTTTCTGCTGGTACCAGTGCACGGTCCAGGGGGGGCGCACCGCCGTGGACCTGGATGCCGTGACCCTGGCCAGGGCCTGCGAGGAACTGGGGGCAGGCGAGATCCTGCTCAACTGTATCGACCGGGATGGCACAAAATCAGGGTTTGATCTGGAATTGATCCAGGCTGTGAAACAGGCCGTGACCATTCCGGTGATCGCTTCTTCCGGGGCCGGCAGCCCGGCGCATTTTTCAGAGGTGTTTGAACACACACACGCGGACGCGGCCCTGGCAGCCGGGATTTTTCATCGAAAAGAAGTGCCCATCTCTGAGGTCAAAGATCATCTGGCAGGGCATGGGATTCCGGTGCGCCGGCCATAAAGATCTTGAAACCCAAGGGTGTCGGGTTATTGTTTCAATTCAAAGGTGATCGGAATTTTCACCCACATGCCCGTGGGAACCCCGTTGGATGTTCCTGGTTCAAACCGCCAGGCAGCCACGGTTTTTTCAGCCGCGTGATCCAGGCTGTCATATCCGCTGGATTCAAAAATGCGCAGTTTTTCCGCCTCACCGGTCTTGTTGACAAACACCATGAGCATGACCGTGCCGGTATGCCCCCGGCGCCGGGCGATCCTGGGGTACCGGGGCCGG
>JAABSB010000013.1 GCA_011390615.1 Desulfotignum sp.
ACCGTGTTTGAGCTTTACCATCTGCGGTTTGAGCTCCTGGAGGGTGTTTCCAGACAGTTGTATTGAAAGCCCGGCATTTGCGGGAAATGTCAGTTGTCCATCCATGGCGGCACTGGTTGCGGATATGTCCACCTTGCCTTTTTCCAGGGACAAAGGAACCGTGATACTGGCTGCCAGATCAGGCCCCAGGGCACGGGATAACCAGTGCAGATCTGTAAAAACAGCCTTTATATTTTCCACAGAAACTGTTTTTTCAGATATGGCAAACCGTCCGGACCCATGCTGAATTTCTCTGGTATCCCGAAAAAATCCTGCCTGAATTTCTGAGCCTTCACCAAAAAGTTTCCAGGTCCACTGGTCCGGTGCAAAGGCAGGACCTGTAAAATCGATCTGATCAAATTTCAATTGGCCCTGCAGATGTTCAACCGGTCCCATATAGGTCTTTAAGGTTGGAAGCAATGGCTCCCAGGACAGCATATCTGCAATGTTGAGATCAAAGGTTTTGGCAGACAGGGTCACCAGTGCATTCCGGGAAAAATCCACCTGTGCGGTGACACCTGTGAATGGATTGGTGCCGATACGGCCTGCAAAACCGGTTAAAAGCACCCGGTCTTCTGAATATTGAAACCGGCCCCTGGAAATGGTTACAGGAAAAGGGATACGGTCATAATATCCTGTGCCTGAAAACGGATCAGCTGACACAATGACCGTCACATCTTTTTGTCCAGGTTCCATTCCCAGGTCCAGGCGGGTGTCGACACGTCCCTGAATCCGGCGGACCCGTGCCAGTTCTGTGGCAAGCAGGGTTTCGGGCAGAAGCGGAATCAAAATGTCGGGCAGCTCCGACAGATCCACGTCCAGGTCAAAAGATCCTTTAAATCCGATATCCTGGTGGTTCATCAGATCAATGGCAAGCTGCCCATTGCGGATATGGCTGTTTTCCACTTGTCCTCCGGCTTCAGTGATTTCAAGCACCCCCTGTGTGACACGGGCTTTGCCTGCCACATCTGCTGCCATAAGCCTGGTTTCCGGTATTTTTACCACAGCATTTTCAGCCCTGCCTTCCAGGACCATTTTTTTGCCGTCAAACAGTGCATTTACGGAGTCTCCAAGAAATGCAACAGATACGCTGGATGCTGTTCCCTGGCGCAGAATATCAAACAGCTGTGCAACCACCTGGTTTTCCGTGGCTATTGCCAGTGTTGTCTCTCTGGCCTGTGCTATGTTGATATTATTTCCCGAAAATGTCAGTGCGGTTTTTTGTCCAGCACTATCATCTGAAAATTTTACAGATACCAGGGCATCTGGATAATCCATCTGCACAGGGGCAAGTTCAAAAAAAAGAAGGTCCCGGGAAAAACCGAATTCACACGCCATTTTGCTGCCGGCAATTGTTTTGTCCGAAAGTTGATCGGATGTGATGAAAAACTGCTCCATCGTCAGGTTACCGGTAAAACCTGACCGGGCATCCAGTTGGATCTGCAGATGTGCACCTGGGGATTCAAGTGTGTTTAAAGAAAAATTTTCATGTGAAAACAACAAAGGGAGATCTTTTTTATTGATGTGTAGATCCCGGATCCTGGTATTGAACGCCATGGTCTGATCGGATTTAGTAATTTTGAGGGTTCCGTCAAGTGATTGGAAAAAAGCGGTTTTTTGATTTTTTAAAACAAGGGTAATCTCTTTCTGGTCATCAGTAAACAGGGCAAACATCTGATTTACCTGTTTCTGGGGAAATTGAACTAAAAAAGCATCATGGAAAGTCTGTTGGGTGTCTTCTGTATCAGAGGTAGGGGTAAACCAGATATCCATATCTTCCAGAAATATTTTTGAAACCATCACCCTGCCGCTCAGGATTTGCCCCATATCCAGCTGTATCTGCATGGTATTGATATGCAGGCCCATTGCCCGGGTTAAGGGCAGATCAGCTCCCTTAAGGCGCATGCCCGGACGGGGAAAAACGGTGAATACCATCTGGTCAGGTGCAAGGACAGCACCGGTTTTTTTTTCAATGAATGCTGCAATCTGAAATTTGATATACCGGGAATTGAGGGCAGGCTCAAGTAAAAAAAGAGCTGCAAAGGTCAGAACAATTAAGCCTGTTGCAGCAGATATGGCAGCCCGCTTTTTTACCATGCATATCCCTGCTGTTTTGAAAGG
Source organism: Desulfotignum sp. (assembly GCA_011390615.1). Classification (GTDB taxonomy): domain Bacteria; phylum Desulfobacterota; class Desulfobacteria; order Desulfobacterales; family Desulfobacteraceae; genus Desulfotignum. The sequence continues at coordinate 2,161 of JAABSB010000013.1, forward strand.
GCGATGAAATCGGTCATGATCCTCTGGGCCTGTTTCAGGAGAATTTCCTTGAACCCGTTGATTCTGACATCCTTTTCTGCAAGGGTGTCAATGGGTTCTTTGCCTGAAGCTGTAAGGTATTCATTTTCAATTTCAAGCTCTGCCTGTTCCTGCAGTTCCCTTTTCTGACGTCTTTTTTCAATATTCAAAGACAGATCGGTTTCATTGCCCAGCCGGTTTGTCAGTTCCAGCTGCCTGTTAAGATATACCATGCCCGGATCCTGTGTGATCCGCTGCCGGTATTGCCTTAAAAGGGTATCATACAAAGGATCCAGCGGCGGATATGCCTGGTATCTCACCCTGGAAATGACATCCCAGAGAAGGGCACCTTCCAGAGAGCTTTCTCCTGTGTCCTCCAGTTTATAAATCCGGGGCAGGGAAATATCAGGTAACACCCCCCGGTGCTGGGTGCTTTCCCCGGATACCCGGTAGAATTTGGCAGCGGTGAGTTTGAGTTTTCCGTCTCCTAAAGGCTTGAGCTCCTGTACCGTGCCTTTGCCAAAACTTCTGGTTCCCACCACCAGCCCCCTGTGGTAATCTTTGATGGCCCCGGCAAATATCTCGGATGCCGAAGCACTCATCCGGTTGATCAGCACCAGTAAAGGACCGGTATACTGGATGGATGGATCTTCGTCATAAAGCTGTGTCACCTGATTTTTGGTACGTATCTGCACGGTTGGCCCGGAAGTGAGAAAAAGGCCTGTCAAATCATTGGCTTCCTTCAGTGATCCGCCGCCATTGTCCCTTAAATCCACGATCAGGCCGTCAATGTTTTCTTCTTTTAGTTCAAACAGCAGTTTTTTCACATCATTGGTGGTACTTTTATAATCCTTGTCGCCCCTGTGATAGGCGGCAAAATCGATATAAAAATTGGGTATCTCGATGATGCCGATTCTTAGATCCCTGCTTTGTGAAGAAAGGGTAACCACCTTTTTTTGGGCTGACTGCTCTTCCAGTTTCACCTTGTCGCGCCTGATACTGATGGTGGCAGTGGAATCTGTTTTTTTGGCCGGAATTATTTTCAGGCGCACATAGGTGTTTTTGGGTCCCCGGATCAACTTGACCACTTCATCAATGCGCTGGCCGATGGTGTCTTTTATCTCGCCGTTTTTTCCCTGGCCGACACCGATAATTTTGTCGCCGGGCATGAGCAGGTTGGATTTGTCAGCAGGCCCTTTTGGGATCAGGCGCAGCACTTTGGTGTATTCGTATTCGGTCTGCAGTACCGCTCCAATGCCTTCCAGAGAAAGGCTCATATGGATATCAAAATCTTCTGACACCCGGGGAGGAAAATACTGGGTATGGGGGTCAAAGCTTTCTGTCACACTGTTCATAAACAACAGGAACACATCATTGGTATTGGTCTGGGAGAGCCGTGCCAGCCGGCTGCCATAAATTTTTTCAAGGGTATCTGTGATATCGGCAGGTTCCTGATCGTCCAGCTGTAAGGTGATGATATGGTTTGTCAGCTCTTTTTTCCATAACCCCTGCAGATCTTCATACGACTGCTGCCAGGACCGATCTTTGTTGTCAATAACCAGAGAATCCTGTGTGTTCAGGTCCAGGGTTTCTTCCCATGTTTTTATCGCATGTTGGATATATTCCAGGCGCTGTGTGGCACGCAGATAATACAGGTTGTAGATATCATAGGCAAAAGAGAGGTTTCCCTTTTTCAGGTCTTTTTCAAACCGGTATCGGGATGCATTGAGCTGGTCCATATCCTTTTGGGTGAACAGATGTCTGGATGGGTCCAAAAGGGTGATATACCGGTCAAAAATCCGGGTGGACAGGGTTTTGTCCAGCTTTTTGCCCAGATAATGGTCACGTTCCAGTGCATCTACAATCCTGATGCATTGGGCCATATGGGTTTTTTCAGGGGCCAGGACAGCCTGGTTTGAAAAAACGGTGGCACAGAAAACAAAAAAGGAGATGGCAAGACCAAGAGACAGAATGTGCCATATGGCAGGCAGGTGTGCAGATTTATGAAATAGGTTGTTTCTCACTGTTTTTTTCCTCATCATAAGGTGTTTCAATACTGATTCTGCCGATTTTTCCGGCCCGAAGATCCCGTATCAGGATTTCTCCGGCTTTCTGATAATTTATCAGGCCCCCGGGTTTCAGACATCCCCTGGCAGCGCCGATACGCTCCATGAGTTCCGTTTCATCCCCGGGCAGGACGTCTAAAAAACGGTACCGGGACAAGAGCTGTTCAGGATACCGCTGCATGAGAAATCCGGCTGCAAAAAAAGCAATATCCTGATAATCCACGGCTGTATCGGAAATCGCACCGCTCACAGCTAGGGCATAGGCCCTCTGCTTCGGCGCTATCACCGGCCAGAGAATACCGGGGGTGTCGTATATATCGATATTGTTTTTCAGGCTGGTCCTTTGCTGGTGGCGGGTTATGGCCGGCACATTGCCGGTTTTGGCAATTTTTTTGCCGGCCAGGGTGTTCAAAAGGGTTGATTTTCCGGTGTTGGGTATACCCACCACCAGAAGTTTGAGTTTACGGGCCCGGTTTCTGTGCAGGTGGTCACCACAATACGCCAGGATCCTGGAAGCAAGGGATTTGTCTGTGGCAGTGATGGCAATGGCATGCATATTTTGTTTGTTTTTAAAATAATCCACCCACAGGGTGGTTATATCAGGATCTGCCAGATCTGTTTTGTTGAGGATTTTCAACCGGGTTTTGTTTTTGCACAATTTTTCCACAAGCGGATTTTCACTGGCCCTTGGCACCCTGGCATCTAGCACTTCCAGTATGGCATCCACTTTGGCAGCTGATTTTAGCAGCAGTTTTTGTGTTTCCAGCATATGGCCGGGGAACCATTGTATGTTCATGAAAATTTTCTGCCTGTTTGTTTAATAAGCTGTCATACCAGGTGACTGACAAGCATGGGTGCCAGCGCATGATTGGCCGCAACTATACCGTTTTCAGGAAAAAGAAGGCCCCCATGAAAATCACAGACCATGCCGCCGGCCTCTGTGACCAGTAATATACCGGCTGCCACATCATAGATGTTCAGGTTCATTTCCCAGAAGCCGTCCAGCTTTCCGCATGCCACATACGCCAGATCAACGGCAGCTGAGCCGCACCGCCGGATATCCCGCAACCGGGGAACAATCCGGTTAAAATGTTCCAGATTGTTGTGTTCATGTCCGGCACGCAGGCAGGCAAAGCCTGTGGCCATAACTGCGTCTGTGAAGTTTGCGGTTTCAGAGACCTGGATGCGCTTGTCATTCAAAAATGCACCCCTGTCTTTTTGTGCATAAAACAGCTGGCCTAAGGCAGGGGCAAATACCGCACCAAGTATGATGTCATCAGCTTTTTCCAGGGCAATGCTCACAGCATAGTAAGGCTGGCCATGAAAAAAAGAAGTTGTGCCGTCAATGGGGTCTATAATCCAGAGAAATTCACCTGAAGTCCGGGACCGCCCGGTTTCCTCACCCAGGATGCCATGGCTTGGAAACCGGGACTGGATCTGCTGGACAATGAAAGTTTCCACATGTTTATCAGTGGCGGTGACCAGGTCTTTTCTGTTTTTAAATGCAAGATCATCAGTTGTGAGACCTTCCTGTTCTGCCAGGCAGATGTCACCTGCCCGGGTGATCATGTCTGTTAAAAATGACAGCATGGTTTTTTCCATATCGTGTTAATGTTTTTTAATCCGATTATGCCATATCAATGCACAATTGAAAAGGCAAAGCTTAGATTGCTGCTGGGTTCGGTGTCGCAAACCGCTTTGAAGGAACTGTTTTCCATTCTCATTTTGACTTTTCATTGGTGATCTGCAATGATGGCTTGTCTTTGAACGGCCATGTTTTTCAGATATTTTATGGGGTATAAAAATGGTAAAATCTGCTGCATTTATGGCAATGGTTCTGGTGCTGGTTCTTTCCTATCAGGCAGATTGTGGACAAAAGCCTTCATCCATGGAGTCCATTCCCTCTCTTATCCAGAGCATCCGGTTTCCTGAGGATATCGCTTTCTGCGGTACCCGTATTCCCCTTGAAGATCCCCAGGTGAAGGCCATGCTGGAAAAAGAAATGCTCCTGGCCCTGTGGGACAGACCCCAGGTGATCCTGTGGATGAAAAGGGCGGCAAAATTCTTTCCCCATATCCAGCAGATACTGGCCCGGAAACAGGTGCCAGACGACCTTAAATATGTACCGGTCATCGAAAGTGCTTTGCGGCCCCATGCCAGATCTTCTGCCAATGCCGTGGGATACTGGCAGTTTGTAAAGGGCACAGGGCAGCGGTATGGATTGCGCATAGATGCCCATGTGGATGAGCGGCGCAATATTTTTAAATCAACAGAAGCTGCCAGCCGGTATTTGAAAAAATTGTTTGCAGAGTTCAATTCCTTTCTTCTGGCATTATCTGCCTACAACATGGGGGAACACGGGCTTGATGTGGAGATTGATATCCAGCAGACCCGTAATTTTTTTGACCTGTATCTGCCCCTTGAAACCCAGCAGTACATCTACAAAATTATTGCTGCCAAGCTGATTCTGGAAAATCCTGAAAAATATGGGTTTGATCTGGAGCCTTCTGATCTGTATCCGGTGTTTACTTTTTCACAGCTCAATTTGTCATCTGATGAACAATTGCCTCTTGTTCTCATTGCAGAGGCTGCGGGCATCTCCTTTAAAACCCTTAAAACCATGAATCCGGATATCAGGGGATATTATCTGTCATCCGGCCGGACAACCCTGCTGGTTCCCAGGGGCCATGAAAATGATTTCCCAGCGCGGTTTACCAAATTGCATGAACAATGGCAGACCAGGGTCCATAAGCAGTTCCACATTGTAAAACCTGGTGAGAGCCTGATCAGTATCGCCAAAAATTACAATATATCTTTGGCATCACTGCTGCGGGTCAATAAAATTTCTTTGAACACAGTGATCCATCCAGGCGACAGGCTGGTGATCAAATAGAGGGATTGGTGCTGGTGTCCTGACTGAGATCATCGTCTGGGTTTTCTTTTTTGGATTTTTGCTGCTTTTTAAAACAGATCCGGTCCTCCCGAATGATGGCACACAGTTTGGGGTTATGCAACTCCCTGCAGGTTGAGTGGTTGTAAAGGGGGCATTCAGGATGTTGTTTGGACATGTCGGTTCCTTATGTCAATGGGTGGTCCGGCAGATATTTACGGTATAACCCAATTGGCGTAAGAGTTCAACCCAATTTTCCATAAGGTTCTATATGTAAGCCGTCAGTACGCAGTTATCAGCTTATGGTACACAATTACACATTTTTTTCTGCTGACTGCTAACAATTAACAGCTTTTATGATTTGTTGTGCCCGCCATGGCATGGCTGTTACTGGTTCAGGGTGCCTTCAGATATGGTATCGGGAACAGGCACCTGGGTGTCCAGCAGCGGTTTGGGCTGTGTGTCTCTGGATTCGGTTGCTTTTTTTCCGGATTGGCTGTCCAGGGGCGGCCCGGAGGAGGAGGGATTTTTCAGCTTTTCCTGCAGATCTGCAACAGCTTTTTCCACGGCGATTTCCAGTGCTGCAAAACGCTGGGCCAGCTCTTTTCTGGACACGACCTGTTTTTCCACATCTTTTATCTGCTTGTCCAGAAGGCTTATGTTTTTCTGCAGTGTCTGAAATGCAACCATCTTTGTATCCAGGTTTTGTTGAAGGGTATCCAGTGGTTCTTTAAGGGATGCTATTTTTTTTTCCAGGCCGGTAAAGGTTTTTTCAAATGCTGACTGATTTTTCTGGACAGCTTCCTGAAGCGATGCATTGATACGCTCCATTTGTGCCACATTGGCTTTGTCCTGGTTTGCGTTGTTTCTGATGCGCTGGTCATGTTTGGCCAAAGCAGCATCCAGGCGTGCAATGGTTGTATCCAGGGCGGTTACATCCAGTTTGGAGGCGATAAGTTTTGCTGTCTGACTCTCAAGGGACTGCAGCTTTTTTTCCAGAACCGGCATTTTTTCATCCAGGTCAAACCGGTTTTTTGCAATTCTCACATCCAGGGCGTTGAGTTTTTCTTCAGCCTGGCGGGTGAGGACTTCCACCTGATTTGTTTTGGAAATATCTGCGTCCACCACCTGCTCCTTGATGTCCAGATAGATGAAAAACAGCACAACACCAATGAGTACAGGAAGCATCACCGAAATAATGGTAACCCGGTTGGACAGCTTGTCAATTTTCAGGGTATTGAGTTCCTGAAGATAGGAAGAGGATGCAATACTGTCTGCGTCTTCTTCCGACAGATCAGACGCATCGCTGTGAAAGTCTTTCAGGCCCATGGCACGTAATCCCTTCCCGCATCTTCAAAATACGGTCATCTTATTCCCACTCAATGGTTCCCGGTGGTTTTGATGTAATATCATACACCACACGGTTGATATCATCCACTTCATTGATAATCCGGTTGGATATTTTCCCCAAAAGTTCGTGGGGCAATTTTGCCCAGTCTGCTGTCATGGCATCGTTGCTGGTCACCGCACGAATGGCAACGCAGTTGGCAAAGGTCCTTTTATCACCCATGACCCCCACACTTTTAACAGGCAGAAGTACGGCAAAAGACTGCCAGAGTTTTCTGTAAAGACCGGCTTTCCGGATCTCTTCCAAAAGTATAGTGTCTGCCTGTCTTAAGATATCCAGTCGATCAGGTGTGACATCCCCCATAATTCTGATGGCAAGACCTGGACCGGGAAACGGCTGGCGCCATATCAGATCCTCGGGAAGGCCCAGCGTCAACCCCAGTTTTCTGACCTCATCTTTGAACAAAAGCTGCAACGGTTCGATGAGCTTGAGTTTCATTTTTTCTGGGAGCCCGCCCACATTGTGATGGGATTTGATGATGGAGGTGGGTCCCCCAAAAGCAGATCTGGATTCTATGATATCCGGGTAAAGGGTTCCCTGTCCTAAAAAACCGGCCCCCGGGATTTTTTTTGCTTCAGCATCAAATACCTGGATAAACAGGCTGCCTATGATTTTGCGCTTGGCTTCAGGGTCGGTGACCTCTTTGAGGGCTGCAAGAAAGGTTTCTGCGGCATCCACAAATTTGATGTTCATATCCAGGTTTGCAACGAGCCGTTTTTCCAGCTGTGTTTTTTCATTGTGCCGCAAAAGCCCGTTGTCAACAAATATACAATACAAATTTTTTCCGATGGCCTTGTGGATCAGGGTGGCGGCCACTGAGGAATCCACACCCCCTGACAGGCCCATGATAACCTTTTGATCCCCAACCGCATCTTGTATCTGGGAAATAGCCCCTTGGGAAAAAGATTTCATGGTCCAGTTTTTTTCGCACTGGCATACATCAAATAAAAAATGTTTTATCATCAATGAACCGTTGACCGAATGTTCCACTTCCGGGTGAAACTGAAGTCCGTAAAAGCGCTTCTGGTTGTGGGCCACGGCAGCAATAGCGGTATTTTCTGTGGAAGCGGTCACCTCAAAACCTTTGGGCAGCTCTTTTGCGCTGTCTCCGTGGCTCATCCAGCATTGGAAGGCCGGTTCCATGTCCTTGAACAGCGGGCACCCGGTTTTGATCTGCAGCCTTGCAAACCCGTATTCCCTTTTCCGGGCCCGCTGGATCACCCCGCCGAGAGCATGCACCATATAATGCATGCCGTAGCATATTCCCAGTACCGGAACCCCCAGATCAAACAGGGCGGTATCGATGGCTGGACTGTTGTCTTCATATATACTGGAAGGACCGCCTGAGAGAATAATGCCTTTGGGGTTGAGCACACGGATTCTGTCAAGGGAGATATCAGCGGGTTCCACCTGGCAATATACATTATGCTCCCTGACCCGCCGGGCAATGAGCTGATTAAACTGGGATCCAAAATCAATAACAATGATCATATTCTATTTTCCCGGGATAAAAATTTTTCAAACTACAATATTTCCTATAAACAGCGTAAAATTGCAAGATGTTTTTATCTGGATCTTGCCAATCTGCCTGTATTATGGTTTATTGGGCATAATAATTTCAGTGCAGTCACATTATGATAATCGAACTTTAAGAACTTGGAGCATTTCATGTATTTAGCATCAGATTTACGAAAAGGATTGAAATTTGAAATTGACGGTGAACCCCATGTCATCGTCGGGTTTGAATTTAAAAAACCAGGCAAAGGCCAGTCCCTTTATAAATGCAAACTCAAAAATATGATCACCGGGGCACAGTTTGAAAGAACCTACCGGTCAGGGGATAAATTTGAAAAAGCCGACCTGGAGGAGCAGGATATGGAGTATCTGTATGCTGACAGGGATGCATATTGCTTCATGAACACCAGCAATTATGAACAGATATTTCTCACCCGGGACCAGCTGGAGGATGTTATCGATCTGTTGAAGGAAAATACGGTCTGCACAGTGCTTTTGCACAACCAGAAACCCATAGGCGTGACCCTGCCCAATTTCATTAATCTGACGGTCACCAAAACAGAACCCTGGGCAAAAGGCGACACCGCAACAGGCAGCACCAAACCCGCCACCCTTGAAACCGGATATGAGATACAGGTGCCGCCCTTTATTGAAGAAGGCCAGCTGGTCAAAATAGATACCCGCACAAAGGAATATGTTGAACGGGCCAATGCATAAGCTTTTTTGCAACGCCAAGGAACCGCTCTTTCGCTGGTTCCTGGCAAGGATCTGCAGACGGGCAAAGAAGAAAAACAGCCTGCAGCTGTTGATGCAGGCCAATAAGCAGCTGCAGGAGGCCATGGATCAGGCAAACACCTTGGCACAGGAAGCCCAGAGAGCCTCCCGGGCCAAGACCTATTTTCTGGCCTCCATGAGCCATGAGATCAGAACCCCCTTAAACAGCATTGTGGGATATACAGACATGATGCTGGACACGCCATTGAATGAGGACCAGAGATCGTTTTTACATGCTGCCCGGTTGTCCTGTGATACGTTGCTGTCCGTGGTGAATGATATTTTGGATTTTTCAAAGGTGGAAGCGGGCAGGCTTCACATGGAAGCCATTGATTTCGATCCGGAAATCCTGTGTTTTGAAGCCATTGACCAGGTGAGAACCCAGGTGGATGAATCCCGGGTGGAGCTATTCTGCAGAATTTCTGATCAGGTGCCCGGACAGGTGACCGGTGATCCCCACAGGTTCCGTCAGATATTGCTGAACCTGCTTGGCAATGCAGTCAAGTTCACCCAGAAAGGATCCATTGCATTATACCTGGATGGTCAGGGCCGGCCTGACAACCAGTGTCTTTTAACCGTTTCTGTTACCGATACCGGCATCGGTATTGCCCCTGATGAGCTGGAAACCATATTTGAACCGTTTACCCAGTCTGAGTCTGATATTGTCCGCCGCTCCGGGGGAACCGGGCTTGGGCTGGCCATCAGCAGAAACATTGCAGAAAATATGAACGGGTCTGTCTGGGCCACCTCAGAATTTGGGAAGGGATCCACCTTTTTTTTTACCGCCTGCCTTAAAAAGGCCCACACGCAAAAAAAAAACCGGATACATCCCATGGCCCTGGCAGGCAAAAAAATACTTATCAGTACCACCACCCGGGAAAATCGGGACATCCTGGTCCACGAAATGACCCTGGCCGGCATGGAACCTTTGCACCAGCCCCTGGAACATCTGGATGAATTTCTCAAAAACACCCCAAAAGACCGTTTTGATCTCTGTATTATGGATTTTGGCAAAACCCTGTGCAGATCTTTTTCCAGGCTGCCCCGAATCCTTGAGAATCTGAGTCCCGGCCAGTATCCTTTTGGGTGTATTGCCTGCTCCGTTCCTTTTCCCGGCGTTGCGGCCATATTCGCACAGGCCGGATTCAAAGGGTTTCTTTCCAAACCCGTACGAAAATCCAGCCTGCTGGAAATGATTGCCCATGTCTTGGGCATGGATGCCGTTTCCCATGGCAGCTCCGGCATGCTGCCGGAAAAAATAGTTACCGTGCATACCCTTCTGGAAAACAAAAAACACGGCATTACCATCCTTTTGGTGGAAGACAATCCTGTCAACCGGAAAATGGCGGACCTGATGCTGTCCAAGGCGGGATACACTGTCCTGACAGCCGCCAACGGTCTGGAGGCTGTGCAGATATATACTGGATCTGATCAAAAAATTGATCTGATTTTACTGGATATCAATATGCCGGTAATGGATGGCTATGAAGCTGCCAGAAAAATCCGGGACCATGAAACCATGACCGGTGCGATGCAGCGCATACCCATCATGGCCCTGACAGCTACTGTGCTGGATGATTGTAAATCCAGCTGTCTGGCAGCTGGCATGGATGGTATTTTAACCAAGCCCATCAAACGGGACCTGGTGTTCCAGACCATTCAGAAATGGGCATTTAAACAGACCGTTTCATGATCACTGGTCCTGTTTTTCCTTATACCCGCATTTTGGAGTGAGACATTTGAGGAATCTGCCGTCCCTTTTGGTTTCTTTTTCAACGAGAAACGGCGCATGGCATTGGGGACAGGGTTTATCCACTGGTTTGTCCCAGCATGCGAATGTACATTCCGGGTACCGTGAACACCCGTAAAAAATTTTTCCGCGCTTGGATTTTTTTTCAACAATCCTGCCATTACAGCCTTTTTCCATGCAGCTTAACCCGATATCATGGTGGGCATTTTCAGACATCACAGATTCGGTGTGTTTGCACTCCGGATAACCGGTGCAGGCAAGAAACAGCCCGAATCTCCCATCTTTTTGTACCATGGGTTTGCCGCAAAGGGGACAGTCTTTGACCGGGGTGTTGTCCACCTGTTTTTCCACAATGCTGATATTGCCTTTTTCATCCCGGATATAATTGCTGGTGAATGTGCAGTCCGGGTAGCCGGTGCATGCCAGAAAATGCCCGTTTTTTCCGATTTTGATATGCAGCGGTTTGTTACACAATGGGCAGGTCAGATCTGTTTCAATCCCCACGCCCTTTACACTGACCATATTTTCCCTGGCATCTTCCAGGGTCCGGCTGAACCCGTCGTAAAAACGGGCCAGCAGATCAACCTCATCCAGACTGCCGTTCTCCACATCATCCAGGTTGTTTTCCATCTGGGCGGTAAATGAGATATCCAGCAGATCAGGAAAGGAGGCCACTAAAAGATCATTGACAATAAACCCCAGCTCACTGGGAACAAAATACCGCTTTACCAGTTCCACATATCCTTTGTCCTGGATAACACTGATAATGGAGGCATAGGTGCTTGGCCGGCCGATCCCGTTTTTTTCCAGTTCCTTGACCAAAGAAGCCTCTGAAAACCGTGGCGGCGGTTTGGTAAAATGCTGTGTGGAGATGATTTTTTCCCGGGTTAACAGCTCTTTTTCGGCCACATCGGGAAGTGACTGAATATCGTTGTTTTTTGACCCAGTTTCCGGAATGTCATACAAGGCCATGAACCCATCAAATTTCACTGTGGAACCACTCACGGAAAACAGATAATTTCCGGCCTTGATCATAATGGCTTTCTGGTCAATAAGGGCCTGGCTCATCTGGGAAGCAACAAACCGTTTCCAAATAAGATCATAGAGCTTGAACTGGTCGTCGGACAGATGGGGTTTGATTTTTGCCGGGGTGTTGAAAACAGAGGTCGGGCGGATGGCTTCATGGGCATCCTGGACCTTGTTTTTGTTTTTAAAATACCGGGGCTGGGGCAGGGCATATTCTTTGCCGTAATCTTGAAAAACAAGTTCCAGGGCCTCCTGGGCCGCCTCAGGTGCAATGCGGGTGGAGTCTGTCCGCATATAGGTGATCAGACCTTCAGGGCCGTCAGTGCCGATATCAATGCCTTCATACAATTGCTGGGCCACCACCATGGTTTTCTTGGCGGAGAATCTCAGGCGGTTGATGGCATCCTGCTGCAGTTTGCTGGTGATAAAGGGGGGCAAAGGGTTGCGCTTCACAGTCTTTTTTTTGATTTCATCCACAGAAAACTGTGCATTTTCAAGTTCTGCAACAATTTTTTGTGCCTGGGCCCCATGGGTTATTTTGGCTTTTTGGGGACCGATTTTCACCAGGGCGGCATTGAAACAGGGTGGGGTTTTGGCCATGAGGTCTGCTGTAATTGTCCAGTATTCTTCCGGCATAAACCCGCGTATCTGCCGTTCCCGGTCACAGATGATTTTTACGGCCACCGACTGCACCCTTCCGGCACTCAATCCCCGCTGCACTTTCTGCCACAGCAAAGGAGAAATCTGATACCCCACCAGCCGGTCCAGCTTGCGCCTTGCCTGCTGGGCATCATATTTGTTCACATCCGGATCAAGCGGGTTTTTAAGGGCATCTTCAATGCCTTTTTTTGTCAGTTCGTGAATGAGAACACGGTGAAATTTTCTGTCCTTTTTCTGTAAAATATCCATGATGTGAAAGGCAATGGCCTCTCCTTCACGGTCCGGGTCAGGGGCAAGAAAAATATCTTTGCTGTCTTTGGCAATTTTTTTCAGATGGGAGATGACTTTGGCTTTATCCCTGATATTGACATATTCAGCCTTGAAGTTATCATCCACATCTACTCCAAGGCTTTTTACCGGCAGATCACGGATATGGCCGGCACTGGCAGCCACATTATACGTTTGTCCCACATATTTTTTCAGGGTTTTGATTTTGGTGGGTGACTCTACTATGATAAGGGGTTTGCCCAAGATTACTCCTTTACAATGGAAAAATAGTTGCCTGGATGGTGTCTTACAACACCCTGCAGTTCCAGCTCCAGCAGGATGGTAGACACAATTTTGCTGTCCATCCGGCTTGTTTCAATAATCTGATCAATATGCTGGGGATAGACATCCAGCAGCTGTATGATCTGTTTTTTGAACCGGCCGCTCACCGGGCCTGGTCCCGATTCTTGCAGTGGTTCATCAGATTGCGTTTCCAGGTGCACAAGATGCGCCAGTTCATTTACCACATCGGTTTCATTTTCCACCAGTTTGGCGCCTTGCTTCAGCAGGGAATGGGTACCCTGGCTTTTTAGGGATCTGATGCTTCCTGGAACTGCAAATACCTCCCGGTTATATTCTGCTGCCAGTCTTGCCGTGATAAGTGATCCGCTTTTCTTTTTTGCCTCCACCACAATGGTACCGCATGAAAGTCCGGCAATAATCCGATTTCTGACAGGAAAATTATACGGATATGGATCTGTGTCAAGTTTAAATTCTGATATCACTGCCCCTGATTTTTGAATTTTATAAAATAACGCTCTGTTTTCCCAGGGATAAATTTTTTTCAACCCGGATCCCAGAACAGCGATGGTTTTACCTGCGGCTGCCAGCGCACCTTGATGGGCTGCCGTGTCAATGCCTCTTGCCATCCCGCTGACAATACAGAACCCCATATCTGCCAGCCTGCGGGCAAGATGCCGGGCAGTGTCCATGCCGTAGGATGATGCATTTCTTGATCCCACAATGGCGATACAGGGATCATGCGGATCCAACATCCCCTGGCAGGTCAGAATCGGCGGGGGATCTGGAATGGTTTTCAGCAGTTTGGGAAACCCTGCATCATTCAGGGTTAAAATGGTGATACCCAGCTGTGTAATCTGCTCTAGTTCCCTTTGGGCAGCTTGGATATATTTTTTCTGGTGCAGGATGCCGTCAAGGCTTTTTCGGGAAATACCAGGAACTTTTTTCAAGGCATCGGGGGGGGCTGCCAATGCCTTTTCAGGGCTTCCAAAGGCCTGGATTATCCGGTTAATCCCCAGATTTCCCAGAAAAGGAATTTCCCGTAATATAAACCATGGCAGGTATGTGGCGGCATCTGATTCCATATTCCTGAAAGATCAGTCAGATGGGGATAATTTTTTTTGGGCTTTGTCTGCTGCAGGGGAAAAAGGGTATTTTTTCAGTACCAGCTTCAGATAATGGTGGGCCCGGTTGATATCGTCAATGGACAGGTAGGAATACCCGGTTTTCAAAAGGGCATCAGGTACCTTTTCCGCAGTGGGGTAGGCAGCAACCAGCTCTTTGAATACAGCCACCGCCTGGGAATACTCCCCCAGAGAATAGTGGCATTCCCCCAGCCAGTAAAGCGAATTGTCTGCCAGACTGTGGTCTGGAAACTGCCGGGCAAATCTGCGAAACAATTGACCGGCAGCAGCAAAATCATCCGCCAGCATGAGGGTCCTGGCTGTTTGGTATAATGGCGCCGGCGCCGGGTCTTCGGGCTGATCAGTTGATTTTTTTTGTTTTTGTTCAAACGTCTGCACCGCAGCAGGCAGCTTTTTATCAAGGGCAGCCATTTTATGTTCCAGCCGGGTAATTTTTTCTTCCAACGCATCAATAGCCTGATCTTTTTTGTCTATCTGCTGCTGAATCTGTGTCAGCTGATTTTCGGTCAACCGGTCAGGGTCAGCAGCATCTGTTGCCTGGACATCTTCCCGGGGAGGGGGTGTTTTCTTTTCGAAAAACCGGGATGTGGAACAGGACACCAGCAGAAAACTGATACAGATCAGGGCTGTATATCGTGAAACTATAGACCAGGCCATATTTTTTATCCTTTCCTGGCAGCGGCGGCCAGCACAACCGGGCTTGCAACAAATATGGATGAATAGGTACCGATGAGAACACCGATGATCATGGCAAAGGCAAAGTTGTGGATGATATCCCCTCCGAGAAAGAACAGGGCCAGCAGGACAATCAATGTGGTGACGGATGTGAGAATGGTTCTGGACAGAGTTTGGTTGATGCTTTTGTTGAAAAGACCGGGCAGGGCGGTTTTTGAAGATTCTCCCTTGATATTTTCCCTGATCCTGTCAAATACGATAATGGTGTCATTCAATGAATATCCGATAATGGTCAACAGGGCCGCAATAATGGGCAGGGAGAAATCCAGGTTGAGAATGGAAAAAATTCCCACTGTAATGAACACATCATGAATCAGGGCAATGAGGGCCCCCATGGCAAATTTGAGCCGGAGCCGCCAGAACAGAAACAGCGAGACCACAAGGGCCCCTGTAATCAACACCGGCATGCTGACATTGAAAACAGACAAAAAATAGACGGCTGTCATCAATGCCCCGGCAGTCACGCCGGACAGTATCCATTTCAGCTCAAACCGGCCGGAAATATAGATGGTGATGAACAAAAGAGAATAAAAAATGGCCAGCAATGCCTGTTTTTTCAGCTCATCTCCCACCTGGGGACCAACCATTTCCACACGCCGGATTTCCGGTGTCACCCCGGTTCCCGCAAGGATGGCTGCAGAAACTGCCTGGGCCAGTCCTTTGCCCACTGTTTCAGTACTGCCGGTGCGGATTAAAAATTCATGGTCATCTGCTTCTCCGAAATCCTGCACAGACAAATCATTCAGGTCCAGACCGGCCAGGCTGTCCCTCACCTGGGCGATGGGTATATTCTGAGCAAACTTTACCTGGATCAGGGCACCGCCGGAAAAATCAATGCCGTAGTTGGGTCCTTTGTGAACAATCAGCCCTATGATACTGGCAATGATGAGTATGGCGGAAAACACAAATCCGATTTTCTGTTTTCCCAGAAAGTCTATATTGATATCAGACTTGATCAGCTGCATTATGACAGTTCCTTTATATGCTCAAAGTTGAGGCAGTTTTTTTCTGTAAAATAAAATCAAAAATGGATTTGGACAGCACCAGGGCGGTGAACAGGCTGGCAACAATACCAAGGCCCAAGGTAACGGCAAAGCCCTTGACAGGACCTGTGCCGAACTGAAACAGCACAATGGCGGCAATCAAGGTAGTGACATTGGCATCAAGAATAGTCAAGGTGGCCCTGTCAAAACCTGCATGGACTGCAGCCAGCGGTGTTTTTCCCCACCCGATCTCCTCGCGTATCCTTTCAAAAATGATCACATTGGCATCCACTGCCATGCCGATTGTCAGAATAATGCCTGCTATACCCGGCAGGGTCAACGTGGCCTGAAATGCAGCCAGCCCCCCGCCGATAAGAATGATATTCATAACCAGGGCCAGGTTTGCAACCAGGCCGGCTCCCTTATAATATACGGCCATGAACAAGAGGACCAGCGCACCTCCGGCCAGCATGGATATCATTCCCATGCGGATGGAATCCGCACCCAGGGTGGGTCCGACAGTTCTCTCCTCAATGATGTTTACCGGTGCGGGTAGCGATCCGGCCCGCAGGGCAATGGCCAGGTCCTTGGCTTCTTCCATGGTGAAATTTCCGGTAATAACGGCCTTGCCGCCGGCAATACGGTCCTGGATCACCGGTGCCGAATATACTGTATTGTCCAGCACAATGGCCAGCCGTTTTTTGATATTCTGGCCGGTGATCCTGTCAAATATATGGGCACCTTTCCGGTTGAACTCAATGCCCACCTGGGGCTGCTGAAACTGATCAAATTCCACCCGGGCATCCACCAGAAGACTGCCGTCCAGCAGCACCTGTTTTTTAATAACATGGGCGATTTTAGCAGTGTTCCCTGTTACAGGGTCTGTTTTGTTTTCATACAGGATCTGACTTCCCACAGGCAAAGATCCCTGCAGGGCAGCTTCAGGACTGACATCTTCATTGACCAGCTGAAATGTCAGCTGGGCGGTTTTTCCGATCAGGTCCTTGGCACGTTCCGGATCATTGATACCCGGCAGTTGAAGCAGTATGCGGTTTTCCCCCTGAATCCGGATATCGGGTTCACTGACGCCGAATTCATCAATCCTGTTCCGGATGGTTTCAAGGGCCTGTTCCGTGGCCATTTTTTGTATCATCTCTTTTTCATCATCCGGCAGTCTGAGTTGAAATTTTGTGGCATCCCCCCCGGCAGAGGAGGCTGTCACCTTAAGATTGGAGAACTCTTTGGAAATAATTTTTTCAAATGCGTTTTTGGCTTCCTTGTCCGGGAGTTGCGCCAGGATGGTATTGTCTTCCTGGCGGGCGATGCCCAGATGGGTGATGCTGTCTTTTCTGAGCTCTTTTTTCAGTTCATCAACGGTGCGCTCCAACTCGGCCTCAACAGCCTTGACATTCTGGACCTCCAGCACAAGATGCATACCCCCCTGCAGGTCAAGTCCCAGATTGATTTTTTTGTGGGGCCAGGTGTTGGTGAAAGTCGGCAGCAGAAACACAACGGCTGTGATGAGAACGCCCAGGATCACTATGCGTGTAAAGGTAAATGGTTTCAATCTTCGGCTCTCCTGCACATTGGATTAATTCTTTTTGTCTGCTTTGACAGCGGTTTCATTGTCAGACACAAGGGCCGCCACATTGCCGCGTGAAATTTTGATTTTGACTTTTTCGGCAATTTCAAGACCAATGGTTGTGTCGTCAATGGAAATAATGGTGCCGTAAATGCCTCCGGAGGTGATGATCCGGTTTCCTTTTTTCAGGTTTGCAATCATTTCTCTGTGTTCTTTGGCCTTTTTCTGCTGGGGCCGGATTAACAGAAAATAAAATATGGCGAACAGAATAATAATGGGCAGAAATCCTGCGAGTCCGCCTGCTGCCTGTCCTTCATTGGCGCCCATGGCAAATGCTGTATCAATCAAAATAGATCCTCCTTAAAAATATAATGGTAAAAAAATATAATATTACATACAATGCAGTATACTGTTTTTCAGGATTCCGGACCAGGAATCCAGATGGTTCTTCCGTCAAAGTGAATCTGGTCAACCGTCTCATAGTTGATTTGCGCAAGCAGCCCGAACACTTCCCCCATATTGTATATCACAATCTTGCTCAACGGTTCCAGCAGGTTGATATCAGGCACGATCTTTTCATCAATCAGATTATAAATGATGACCATGGTTTCAGAAAACTTTAAAATTTTGCCCACGCCCGAAGACTGGCTGCGGTTCAGCGGCTCATCTGCATCCGGTGCCACCGCAATTCCCCGGGACCCATAATATTCTTTGAGGATGTTAAAGTGGATGTTCCAGATATTGTCTCCTGGCTGAACAACATAAATACCATACTCTTTGATGTTTTCCGGAACCGTTTCCTCCGACTCCATGATACGGGATGCAAAAATCCGGTTGTTTTTGACAAAGGCTTTTTCCAGGATATCTGCCATGGACAGTTTTCTGCCACCCACAACAAATGACTCGTCCGACTGAACAACCATGTCCAGACTCTTTTTGATACCCAGGTCCTGCAGTCTTTTTTTCATCATCTGATTCACAGGGACGTCTGCGTTCCTGTTTGTCAATTCATTATAATCGATGACAGGGACCTCCTGTATCTGTTTTTCCACCACATCTGATCCAGCCCCCAAAAGGTTTGGCATAACATGATGACCAGAGGAGACCATTTTTTTTTTGCCGTCTGCAAAAGGTTTGTCCTGTGCACCATTGCTGCGGACAGCAACCTGTTTTTCATCCGCACTTTGGTCTGTGACAGGATCCCAAAACATATACGCAGCAGCCAGGGCGATGCAGATAATTACCAGGCCCATGCGTATCAGGTTCGTTTTTTTGGAAGCCCTGTTCACAATTGCGCTCTTTCCTGTAATAAGGTTGAAGTTGCTTTAGATACACAAAAGATCTGCTGATGTCAAGAACAGGTCAACCCTGATTTTTCAGGAATGGCAGGTAATACGGCTCTGGCCTGAAACAAGCTCCGGATCGATTTCGATATTAATGGAAACATTTCGTTTGGTTTCAATTTCAATGAGTTCTTCCCGTTTTTTGTTGAGAATATAATAGGCAACCTCCCGGGGAACAAGCGCCTGGACCTGTTTGTTTTCTGTTTTCAGGGTTTTCAGATTCAGCTGCCGTAAAATGGCAAGCCCCTGTGTCTCCACAGATGGGGTCTGGCCTCTGCCGTTGCAGTACCTGCAGGTTTCATAACTGCCAAAGGTGATGGAATGGCGGATACGCTGCCGGGACATTTCCAGAAGGCCGAAGGTGGTGATGCCGCCCACCTTAGTTTTAGCTTTGTCGGATTTTAAATATTTTTTCAGATTTTTTGTGATGTCCGCCTTGTGCCGCCTTTCCTTCATGTCAATGAAATCCACCACAATGAGGCCGCCCATATCCCGCAGCCGCAGCTGCCTTGCCACCTCTTCAGCTGCTTCAAGGTTGGTATGAAAGGCGGTTTCCTCTATATTGCGGCGTTTGGTGGATTTTCCGGAATTTACATCAATGGACACCAGGGCTTCTGTCTGTTCGATCACCAGAAATCCACCGGATTTTAATGGAACATCCCGCTTGAAAATGGAGGCAATCTGTTCCTCCAGCTGGTATTTGGTGAAAATGGGTTTTTCCCCTTTAAAAAATTTGACAATTTTTTTCTGTTTAGGGGCGATCATGGCCATAAAGTCTTTGACCTCCCGGAATGTGTCAGGATTGTCAATGAGAATTTCTATGATATCTGTGGTAAAATAATCCCGCAAAGATCTTACAGCCAGGCTTTGTTCCTTGTAGAGCAAAGAAGGGGCTGTGTTGTCAATGGCCAGTTTGTCAATATTTTTCCATACCCGCATCAGGTATTTAAGATCTGCCATCAGCTGGGTTTTTGTGGTATTTTTACCTGCAGTTCTTACAATCATGCCAAACCCTTCCGGAATCTCCATGGTTTTCAGGATGCCGGCCAGCCGTTTCCTTTCTTCCTCTTCTGCAATCTTCCGGGAAACCCCCTTGGTGGTACTCCCGGGCATGAGAACGGCCAGTCTGCCTGGCAAAGAGATAAAGGTTGTGAGCATGGCCCCTTTCTGGCTTATGGGGTCTTTTACCACCTGCACGATAAGTTCCTGTCCTTTTTTGATTAAATTGAACAGTGACTTGTCCCGGGTTTCCACTTCCTGAAAATAGTCCTGGTGGATCTCGTTTTTTTGTAAAAAGCCGTTTTTTTCCGCGCCATAATCCACAAAAACCGCCTGAAGGCTTTGTTCCACTCTGGTTACAATGCCTTTGTAAATGTTGCCCTGGGTAACTTCTTTGGCACGCGTTTCAATGTGAAACTGGTCCAGCTTGTTGTCTATGACTGCGGCAATCCTGCTGACATCAGGATCCAGTGCGTTGATCAGAATTTTTCTAGTCATTTTTTTGCTCATCTTAAAAATTAGGTTAATCCCTGGCGTTTACACAATTTTTCTATTCTATTATGGAGTAAACGGCAAGTACATTTTTTTCTTATTCCCTATAGGCCGTTTTGTGACATGCAACCATTTTAAGGCATCAGGAAAAATCAATCTGTTTCAGAATATCATAATAGGTAAGAACCCGTTCCACATATTGCACCGGTTCCCACCCCCTTGCATATCCATGCTTTGTCTTCTTGTAAATTTTCGGTTTTGACAGCAGGGGCAGCGTTTTTTTCAGGGACTGCCAGACCAGCGGATTGAGCCCTTTTTGCCTGGCAATGGCCATGGCATCCAGAACATGGCCATACCCCACATTATAGCTGGCCAGCGCAAAAATCATCCGCTGGTATTCGTCTTCAATGTGATGAAACCGTTCATACATCCTGTTCAGGTAACTGATGCCTGCCTTGATGCTCTGTTTAGGATTTGTACGGTTTTTAATGCCCATCTCCCTGGCAGTGGTATGGGTAACCTGCATGAGGCCTTTTACATTGGTGAAACTGGTTGCATCAGGATCAAACCGTGATTCCTGGTAAACCACAGCTGCCATCAGGCGCCAGTCAAACCCGTGTTTTACCGCTTCAGCTTCAATGATTTCCTGAAATATGGGCAGGCGGGTTTTCATCCGTTCGTGAAATGTTTTTACATCTGCTACGTCAAAATCCCTGGTATTTTCATAGTATTTTTCTATAATCTGTTTGAGAATGCCCTTTTCTTTGGCATACAAAAAGAACCGGTTGATTTCCTTGAGCATTTCCATATCATTTTTGCGCACAGCCCAGGCCAGAGATTCTTTTTCCTGGACAGGGATGCCGATGCGGATATCAGGAAAATACCGCTGGTTCAACAGGGCAATGTTGGAATCTGCAATGGTGAATTTTATTTCACGGTCATTGACCATGGCAATGAGATCTTCTGTGGGAACATTATCATGGAGAATATACTCTATGTCAATGCCGGATGCCTTTATTTCTTTAAGCCGGGAATGGTAGGAGGTATTGCGCCTGACATGGATAGTTCTTTCGGCAAGGTCATCAATGTTTTTGGGACCGAATATGAGATAATGGTGAATTACCCGCTGCTGGATGCTCATGTAGGGAATGGAAAATGCCGCTTTTTCCAGGCTTTCTTTTGTGATGGCAATTCCGGCGGCAATAAAATCTCCTTTGCCCTGGTCCAGGTAGGCAAACAGGTTGTTCCACCCCGGGGTAACTATATCCAGATCCACCTGTAAATACCGGGCGAATTCACGGGCCAGGTCGTATTCAAATCCGGTGGGTTCCTCTTTGTACAGATAAAAGGTGTTGATTGACCGGGTGGTGATCAGCCGCAGTGTACCGGATTTTTTGATCCGTTCCACAGAACTGTCGGGCACACCAAGGTTTTTGTGGTGCAGAAGAAAGCTCAGGTAAACAAAAAAAAAGCAGAGAATCAGCAGATTCAAAAAAATGAAATATTTTTCATAAAAATGTTTCATTCAGATAGGGTTGGATTCCATTGATATTACCTCCACTGTGTCCACTTTCCGGTATCCCCTGGGTAACAGCCGGCCTCTGTGTCCGCGCATTCCTGTATAATCAGCTTGTCTGTCAACACCCAGGAGCAAAGAATACTTTTTGGCATGTATAACAAGATTAGAATGTAATGGCAATATTTTTAAGAACTTGAGTTTTTCCGGGTCCGCAGATCTCCGTTCTTTTTTGGGTATGGTGATGATTTTGTTTCCCTGTCCTTTTTTCAAACGGGGAAGTTCATGTAAAGGAAAAATGAGCATCCTGCCTTTTGTTGTGACAGCCGCAACCGCATCTGTTTCAATGTTAACAATCGGTTGCGGCTGCATGGGAACTGCATGGTTTTTTAAGGTGATCACGGATTTTCCGTTTTTAAAATGGGTCAGAAAATCTGAAAATTTTATGATGAATCCATACCCGCTGTCAGAACCCACCAGAAAATGGGTGGTATTGGTCTGGGACAGCATACAGCAGATCCGGACATCAGGCTGCAAAGACAGATGTCCGGTCAGCGGTTCTCCGTTGCTTCTGGCTGAGGGCAGAACATGGGGGTACAGGGTATAACTGCGGCCGGAACTGTCTAAAAACACAATGGGTTTGTCGCTTTGGGTGCGCAAATGGCATTGCAGATCATCTCCTGATCTGAATTTCACTTTTTGCGGATCAATGTCATGGCCCTTGGCCGACCGGATCCAGCCGTTCCGGGACAAAATTATGGTCACCGGTTCCTTCTCCATGACATCGGTAATGGAAAACGCTTCAGCTTCCTTGCGCACCTGGATGGGGGACCGCCGTTTATCTCCGAATTTTCTGGCATCTGCTTTTATTTCATCAATAATGTATGCCCTGAAAGCGGTTTTATCATGCAACAGGGTTTCTAAGGTTTTTTGTTCATCTTCCAGATCCTTTATTTCCGAAAGCAGTTTGATCTCTTCTAATCTAGCCAGCTGGCGCAGCCTGATATCAAGGATGGCTGCTGCCTGGATTTGAGACAGGTCAAATGCCTTTATCAATTCCTGGTTGGGGTGGTCGGACTGCCGAATAATCCGGATCACCTCATCGATATGCAGAAAAACGATGCGGAATCCTTCCAGAATATGGAGTCTGCTCACAACCTTATCCAGGCGGAACCCAAGTTTTTTTTCCACTGTATGGAACCTGAATTCCAGCCATTCCAGAAGAATGGTTTTTAAATTTTTAACTGCCGGCCGGCCGTTGATCCCTATCATGTTCATGTTGAATGAATAGGATTTTTCCAGATCAGTCGTGGCAAACAGATGGTCTGCAAGGGCGGTGAGATCCACCCTGCCGGATCTGGGAATTACCACCAGACGGATGGGATCTTCATGGTCTGATTCATCCCTGATATCACTGACCATGGGCAGTTTTTTTGCTTCCATCTGTGCGGCAATCTGTTCATGTATTTTTTCAGCTGATGCATGGTAGGGCAGGGCAAAATACACGATATCGCCCTCTTCAATGCGGAATCTGGCCCGCATTTTCATCCGTCCGTTTCCGGTTTCATAAATCGCGCGGATCTCTTCGGCAGGGGTGATGATTTCCGCTTCAGTGGGAAAATCCGGGCCCTTGATATGTTTGAGCAGGGCATCAAGGGGGGTGGTTTCATCTTCTATGAGCATTATCAACGCTTTTGCCACCTCCCGCAGGTTGTGGGGCAGAATGCTTGTGGCCATTCCCACGGCAATGCCTGTGGTGCCGTTGAGCAGCAGGTTGGGCAGCCTTGCCGGCAGCAGCCTGGGTTCATGCAGGGTACCGTCAAAGTTGGGTGCCCATTCCACCGTGCCCTGCGCCAGTTCATCCAGCAGAAGGTCGGCATACCGGGAAAGCCTGGATTCGGTATACCGCATGGCAGCAAAGGATTTGGGATCATTGGGATCACCCCAGTTGCCCTGGCCGTCCACAAGGGGGTACCGCAGTGAAAAGGGCTGGGCCATGAGCACCATGGCCTCGTAGCAGGCGGTGTCCCCATGGGGATGAAATTTGCCCAGTACATCTCCCACGGTACGGGCAGATTTTTTGAACTTTGCCGTGGATGAAAGTCCCAGCTGGCTCATGGAATAAACAATGCGCCGCTGCACAGGTTTGAGGCCGTCCCCGATATGGGGCAAAGCCCTGTCTAAAATCACATACATGGAATAGTTGAGATACGCTTTCTGAGCAAACTCCTGGAAAGCGATTTTTTCATACTCTTCCATGACAGAGGGTAAAATGTCTTTCATGTTATTCTATCTCTTCGATATTGCCCTGGGTTTCTATCCAGCGTTTTCTGTCTTTGGCACGTTTTTTTCCCAGCAGCATGTCCATGATTTCATGAACATCATCCATGGCATCGGCCTGTTTTACAGTCAACTGCACAAGACGTCTGGAGTCCGGTGCAATGGTGGTTTCCCTTAGCTGGACAGGGTTCATCTCACCTAAGCCCTTGAAACGCTGGACATTTATTTTTCCCGGTTTCTTCCTGCGTTTGATCCGTTTGATAATGCCCTGTCTTTCCGCATCATCCAGGGCATAAAAAACCTCTTTTCCCACATCGATCCGGTACAGGGGCGGCATGGCCATAAAAACATGTCCGTTCTGGACAATTTTGGGAAAATGTTTTAAAAACAGGGCACAAAGGAGGGTGGCAATATGCAGCCCGTCAGAATCCGCATCCGCCAGAATACAGATTTTGTTGTACCGGAGCCTGGAAATATCTTCCTGTCCGGGCAGCACCCCGAGTACCTGGACAATGTCCCGGATTTCTTTGGATTCAATAATGGCGGATGCCGGCATGTCCCAGGTGTTCATGATCTTGCCCCGCAACGGCATGATTGCCTGAAACCGCCTGTCCCTGGCCTGTTTGGCTGATCCGCCTGCAGAATCCCCTTCCACAAAAAACAGTTCTCTGCGCTGCTGGTCGTCACTGGTGCAGTCTGACAGTTTGGCCGGCAGAACAACGCCGTTGGCAGCCTGTTTCCGGGTGACTTTTTTGGATTTTCTCACCCTGGCCCTGGCATGTTCCACTGCCAGTTCGGCCAGGGCCTCTCCCAGATCCACATGCTGATTGAGCCAGAGACTGAAGGCATCCCGCACCTTGAGATTCACCAGATTGGCGCAATGACGTGATGACAGCCTTTCCTTGGTCTGGCCGGAAAACTGGGCCTCAGACAATTTAACAGACAGCACATACCCCACATTGCTCCAGATATCTTCTGGTGCCAGGAACAGGTTTTTGGGCAGAAGATTTCGAAACTTGCAGAACTCCCGCAAAGATTCCAGCAGGCCGGATCTGAATCCATTGACATGGGTACCCCCTAAAGGGGTGGGGATCAGGTTCACATAGCTTTCTTCCATGCCTGATCCTGTCTCTTTCACCCAGTTCACCGCCCACACAGCCTGGAAATCATCTGCCCGGCAATGGCTGCTGAATGGTTTTGGAAACAATGTGTTATGGTCCTTGAGATGCTCATTTAAATATTCATCCAGACCATGGTCATACACCCAGGTGTGTTTTTCTCCTGTGGCTTCATTCAGAAAACTGGTTGTCAATCCCCTGCACAGAACCGCTTTTGATTTTAAAGCATTTTTGATGGCGGTCTGTGAAAAAAAGGTCCGTTCAAAATATCCGGGGTTTGGAAAAAAATGTACCCATGTGCCGGTGGTATTGTCCGGGGTCTTTCCCACCACCGCCAGGTCCCGGATTTTGATGCCGTTTTCAAAACCGATGGAAAATTTTTGTCCCCTGCGGAAAATGGTAATATCAAGCCGGGCAGACAGGGCATTGACAACAGAGACCCCCACACCGTGCAGCCCGCCTGAAAAAGCATAGTCTTTATTGGAAAATTTGGCCCCTGCATGAAGCCTTGTCATGATCAGTTCCACCCCTGAAATACCCTCTTTGGGATGGATATCCACAGGCATTCCCCGTCCGTTGTCCGTCACAAGGATGCTGTTGTCTTTTTTCAGAATCACATCAATGGTGTCGGCAAATCCGGCAATGGCTTCATCCACACTGTTGTCGATCACCTCAAACACAAGGTGGTCCGGACTGGTTGTGTCTGTATACATCCCGGGCCGGCGTTTGACAGGGTCCAGTCCCTTGAGGATCTCAATGGATTCTGCATCATATCTGCCAGCCCTGCCTGCTGGCTCAGCATGTGAATCAAATGGTTTCATATATTATTTTGAGTTGTACTATGGATGCTAATTCTTTATATTGGTTACCGGTCACAATGTGCTGGTGAACACGGTTGATTTTAAAGATGACCATATATCACTTTTAATTAAAAAGGTAAAACATAACAAAATATTTTCCATGACCGATTTGTCTTTTCCATTTGATGAAAAAAATTATGAAACGCTATGGGTATCCCTGGATGAAGAGAAAAAATATGATCTGGTGACCCAGGCACCCGGCCTTGCGCCTTCCTTAGGTATACTGCCGGTAATTGATGCAGTGCTGTCATACCATTTTTCACTTCGGAGCCATGCCCGGAAGGCCATGGGCCTTATCCAGACAGAGGTCCTGTCCATGCTGAACAATCCTGAAAAAACGCAGCTGCACACACAGGGGTTAAAAGAGTCCGCCATGGTGTGTGCCAGGATTTATCAACGGCTCACATCGGACATATCCCAGAACGAAGCCATATATTTGTTCAAAACTTTGGTGGAATTTGGTGATACCGGGGCATTTTTTGCATTTAAATCCCTGCGCAATAATGTTGTCAGTGTGACTGCCATGCACAAAGCTGTGTATCTGGTCACCGAATCCCAGCGCCTTTGTTTTATCGACCAGTATCTTCAGTCTTCTCCGGAAATCCGCTTACGGTATGCAGCTGTTTTTAAAAAAATGCTCACCAACATCCAGACACGTGAAGCGGTTATCGATTTTTTTGCCAGCCTGTTTGACCGGAAACGGGATGCAGATCCTTTTTTGAACAATATTCCCGGGGAATTGCGAAACCCTGACACCCTGCTGAAAAATGAAATCTTGTCCCAGTCTCCGGCCATCAAGATCAAGGGGCTGAAAGCCCTGTCCATGCTGAAAGGAAAACTGCCCGGCAAACTGCTTATCCAGATTCTTGAAAATGAGGAGGTAAAAAAAATAAGAGAAGCGGTATACAGCCTGATTGAAAATTCATCCATGGGGCTGTATCCCCAGCTGTTTGATCCGGTTTTCCGATTGTTTTTAAAAGCAGACAAACAAGAAGCCTTCAACGCCTTCAAGGCCCTGATAGTTACGGGCAAAAAACCGGTGTATGCCCTTATCGATCTGGCCAGAAAAACCCATCCTGATCTTATCCCTGTTTTAGATGCAGAACTTGCGGACCTGTCCAGGCTTTCTTTTTTTGTGATACAGGACATTGCCCTCAATAAAACACACTACCAGGAAACCAATTATGATATCAATCTGGCATGTATACTGGGAATGGTCAAAAA
Organism: Desulfotignum sp.; assembly: GCA_011390615.1. Lineage (GTDB taxonomy): Bacteria > Desulfobacterota > Desulfobacteria > Desulfobacterales > Desulfobacteraceae > Desulfotignum. The sequence goes on from JAABSB010000013.1 coordinate 29,112, forward strand.
AAGACCGGAGCGGGTGGTCCGTCTGTTAAAGGATCTTGCAAAAATGCCTGAGAAAAATCAGGCACGCGATACATTACACTTCATGGAAAAAGCAAAATCCCTGCTGGAACTGGAGAAACAGGATATCTCATTATGGTTTGAGACCCTTATCAACACATTACAGCAGGCCCCGGAAAAATCAAAAAATATTTTTTCAGCTGTGTTTCAGGATCCTATTAAAAAGAAACTTGAAGCTTTGAAAGCAAACATTGCCCAGAAAACCATTGATTTTCAGGACCTGACCATTGAGGGTGAGAACTTTTCTGAACTGCGGTTTTCCGCCTCTACCCTCTATTTTAACGGCGCTACGCTGAAAAACTGTGATTTTTCCGGTTCTCACATGGAAAAAGCCTGGTTCAAACAGGCGGTTCTCCATAACATCGACTGGTCCGGTGCAGTGGTGCAGAACGTTAATTTTGACCATGCTGTGCTGATGCATATCAACGCTGAAAACACGCAGTTTGTGAACTGCAGCTTCCTGGGTGTCCGGCTGTTTAACTGTAATTTTACACAGGCAGATCTTCATGATGCCGTATTTACTGACGCCCAGATTTCCAAAACCGCTTTTACACATGCCAATCTGACATGTGCTGTGTTTTCCCATGCCAGGATATCCGGTGTTTCCTTTGCCACAGCCTGTCTTGAACAGGCAGATTTTTCTTTTGTCCAGTCCCGTTTTTCGCGGTTTCCTCCCAGTGCCGGGTCCGTGATACGGTGTGAGAAGATTGCATATAATGCCAGACGGTATCAGCTCAACCTTACAGATCTTCCATGGATGGAAAAATCCATTGCAGCAAAAATCAATCTGCTTATTTTCTGTGAATTTATCCATTATGGAGAAAACAAGTTTTTAAACCAGAACAAAATGAGCATCCTCACGGCTTTTGATGTTTTTAAACCCTCACAGGCAGACTTTTTCCAGCTCGTTCCCCTTTTGCTGCACAAAAATATTGATCTGCCGGGCATCCCCCCCATACACCCCAAAACACCCTGCGGTATAGCAGATTATATGCCCTCCGGCACTGCGCTGCAGGTGCTGGAAAAATTTACAGGTGCCCACAATCACAAGGCAGAACACATTTCTGCGCCCTGTATTGAAGGGGTTTTTACCATGGGAAGCGTAGGGTCGTTGGCCCAGACCCATGCATCTGACATAGATTATTGGGTGTGTATTCACGAGGAGCGCATGACTGCCCATGAGCATTCTTTGTTTATGCAGAAACTTGCATTGCTGGAAAAACTGGCAATAGAAAAATGTAAAATCCAGACCACTTTTTTTGTTGTGGATATCCAAAAGGCAAAAAATAATGACTTTGGCGGATCCACCCAGGAAAGTTCCGGCTCAGCCCAGTCCCGTCTGCTGAAAGAAGAATTTTACAGAACCATGATCCATGTGGCTGGAAAACTGCCCCTCTGGGCAGTACTTCCCACGTCCATAAGCCTGAATTATTACCACATGATCATGACCCAAATCACCCGCCTGTCCGGATCCCACAGATATATTGACCTGGGAGACATCCATGCCATACCGGTGAATGAATATTTCGGCGCTTCCATCTGGCAGATGTTTAAATGGCTCAAAAGCCCGTTCAAATCGGTGATTAAAATGGCACTGCTGGAAAAATACATCTATTCCTATGGGCAGGAACCCCTTTTGTGCAACCAGTACAAAAATGTATGGATGAATTCAGGGACCCATCTGAAACTGGCGCAGAATGATTCGTATATCATTCTGCTGAACAATCTTCTGGCCTATTACCGGTCTGCAGGGGACACAAAATCCATGAACCTTATCCTCACCTGTTTTTTTCTGAAGCTGGAGATTTCAAAGGATGCCGTTCTGGACAATACCGTTTTCGGGCTGCGCAGACATCTGGTGACCGATTCCATTGTCAAATGGGGATGGAGCCTCTCCAGGCTCTTTGAAATCGGACATTTCAAAGAATGGGACTACCAGCGGATCCACAGGCTGTCCGCCTCCATTGAACGGTATATGCTCATCAAATACAGCCAGGTGAAAAAAACCTGTGAAAGCCATTCCAGCGGATTGATGATTTCAGATGAAGACCGCCGGGTGCTTGAACGGAAAGTGGATATTGTTTTTCTGGATAAACCCTTCAAGATAAAAAAGATTCTTCTGGTTTCCAGAAGCGACCGGTTGTTTTCACGGCTGCATCTCAGATATCTGCCCGGGCGTGACACCCGGGTCAAATGGGAATTGTTTCACAAATCCACAAAACTGCACCAGAGCATTGACGAGTCACTGGTGCAAACCCGGACCATTGAGGAAATAGGGGCATGGCTCATCAACAACGGCCTTTTTACAGAACATGCAAGTGTCAGTCTGGTTCCCAATCCCACCCAGGTAACCCACGATGATATCCAGAAGCTTTTTTGTGCAATGAAAGGGTTTTTCACCCCGCAGCTCAGGCAGGCTTTCAACTTCAGTGAGCTGAAAAAAAAAGCACCAGGCATCACATGTGTATTTGTCAGCTTCAATTTTTATGCGCCCCGTCAGGAATCAAAAGTTACAGATTATTGTGCCGTTTATATCAACTCCTGGGGTGAGATGTTTTATCTGACCTGCAGTCCCAACCAGGAGTTTGTCTCTCCGGAGACGGCCAAAAAAGAGATTCTTGACCGTCTGAAGATAAATAAATTTCCTTTAAAAACCATGTTCTATTTTTCCAGGGGCAAATCCAGATAGAAAGTGTCCAGGATTGACTTTTGGCAGGAAATCATATAACAAAAGGAAAAATTTTTCTTAAAACAAAGAGTTTGCGTTTGAAAAAACATATACAATTGTCCCATGACACCATTGTTAGAAATGACCTGGGAATGCATGCAAGACCGGCAGCCCGGATAGCGAAAATGGCCATGACCGCAGAACATGATATCTGGCTTTCAGATGGCAAAACCCAGGTGGATGCCGCAAGTATCATAGATATTTTAACCCTTTGCGCCACAAAAGGTGCCTGTATATATATCCAGGCGGCATCTGCCGCGGATGCCCCGGTGGTGGATAGAATCAAGTCTTTTTTTGACGATGGATTTGGAGAATTAGCAGAATGAATCGTGACAAACCCCGTGAAATGATCCTTAAAGGCATCAGCGGTTCCCCTGGCATCTGCATTGGAAAAGCATATGTGGTGGATCGGGAAGGGGTCAATATCATTGAACGGTACCCGGTTTCAGAAGCCATGGTACCACAGGAAACAGACCGGTTCAAAAATGCCGTGGCAAGAGCCAAAAAGGAACATGCACGGATAATTCAGGCCCTTGATAAAGATGTCAGCGAGACCTTGAACATTCTGGAAACCCACATGGCATTGTTCAAGGACAAGATGCTGTATGGTAAAACCATTGAAACCATTCAAAAGGAACGGATCAATGCGGAATGGGCCTTAAGAAAGGTCGCCCGCCAGGTGAAACTCATGTTCCAGCAGGTGGATGACCAGTATCTGAAGTCCCGGGTAAATGATATTGTCCAGGTGTCAGACAAAATAATGTCCTATCTGCTGGGTGCCCGGGATATCAAAATTGCAGATATCAACAAACGGGTCATCATTGTGGCCCATGACCTGAGTCCGGCAGATGCCAGTCAGATTCAGCTGGAGCGTATCAAAGGCTTTGTCACTGACCGGGGGGGCAAAGATTCCCACACCGGTATTGTGGCCAAATCCTTAAAGATTCCTTCCGTCTTCGGCCTGGCCCGGGCCACAGCCAGCATCAACAATGACGACATCCTGATTGTGGACGGATCTTCAGGCATCATTATCATCAATCCTGAAGAAGATACCCTGTTCAAATACGAAGAACGCCTGGCCCGGTTTGAAGCCTACAGAGCGGATATAGAACGCGACAGCCATCTGCCGGCTGTAACCAGAGACGGGGTTGCCCTTAACCTCATGGCCAATATTGAACTGGTAGAAGAGGTGGTGTCAGCCAAAGACAATGGGGCTGCCGGTATCGGCCTGTTCAGAACCGAGTTCCTTTATCTCGATCTGGAGCGGTTTCCCACTGAAGAAGAGCTGCTTGTCAAATACAAGGAGCTGGTGGAGCTCATGAATCCCGAGCCGGTGACCATCCGCACCCTGGATATCAACGGTGACAAGTTCAATCCCTGTATCGACCCTGTGGAGGAGGCCAATCCATCCCTGGGACTCCGGGCAGTCCGGTTCTGTCTGGAAAACAAGGATATATTTGTCACCCAGATCAAGGCCATTCTCCGGGCCGCAGCCTTTGGCAATATAAAACTGCTGATCCCCATGATTTCATGCATGGAAGAGATCATTGCGGTCAAAGCTGTTATCCATCAGGCTGTTTTGGCGCTTGAACAGGAAGACAAAATATTTAACAAAGATATTGCCCTGGGGATTATGATAGAGGTACCCTCTGCGGTCCTCATGGCTGATGAACTGGCACAGCAGGTGGATTTTTTCAGTATCGGCACCAATGACCTGATCCAGTACTCCATGGCAATCGACCGCCGCAACCGCAGGGTGGCCCATCTGTATCAGGCACTGAACCCGGCGGTGTTGAAAATGATAAAAATGGTCTTTGCTGCTGCCGAAAAAAACAATATTGAACTGGTGATGTGCGGTGAAATGGCCGGTGACCCCATCAATATTCCAGTGCTGCTGGGATTTGGATTGAAAAATCTGTCCATGAACCCGGCCTCGATTCCGGTGATAAAAAAAATGATACGGGGTATGGATTTTCAAAAAGCGCAAAGTTTTGCACAAAAAGTGCTCACATTCTCCACTGTCCAGGAGATCACCCGGTTTACCCAGGAAGAATACAAAGACATTCTTCCCTACAAAGAGATGGAAGAGTAAAGCATGCCCGCTGAGTATATCAAACTTATTGCCTCCAATAAAAAGGCCCGGCACAATTTTCACATTGATGCGGAATTTGAAGCCGGCATCGTCCTGGTGGGATCAGAGGTCAAGTCCATCAGGGAAGGGCGGGTCAGTTTCCAGGATTCCTATGCTGATATCAGGCGGGGAGAGGTTTTTTTAAGACAGCTGCATATCTCCCCGTACAAATTTGCATACAATGACAACCATGAACCCATGCGCACCAGAAAACTGCTTCTCCACAAAACTGAAATTTCCAAACTCATCGGTAAAATCAAGGAAAGGGGGTATACCCTGGTGCCCCTGAAAATCTATTTTAAAAATGATAAAATCAAAGTTCTGCTCGGTCTTGGAAAAGGCAAAAAGCTCTATGACAAGCGCCAGAGCATCAAAGAGCGGGATGTAAAACGGGACATGGACCGGGACCGTAAAAAATATTCTGCCTGACATCTGACAGGTACCTGAAGTGGATATTGACTTTTGGTATACATTCATTATAATAGAGGTACTTCTGATGAAGTTCTGATCTTTTACAATCTGGGGGCGAAATGGTTTCGACGGAGATTTTGAAGCCCATGGTAGCATACCGAGTCGTTTGTCAGCTCGTAAACTTGGCAAAGCCTTAAAGATAATCGCAGACGATTATAATTACGCCGTAGCGGCTTAACACCCGCTGCCGTCCTGCTGAAATCCCTCTTGCAGATATCAGGCCAGGGCGTCGACTTTGCAAGACCGCTGATGCGGCTGCCTGAACCGCATCAGTTGAATTTTTCAGGCTATACCCCGGGGTATCCCTCCTGAAGGAGACCCTGCGGCCAATATCAAAGTTCAGGATAAGTATGTAGAAGCCAGGGATGATGGTTTTCGGACGCGGGTTCAACTCCCGCCGCCTCCACCAATCGTTTGTAATACATTTAAATACCTATAGGAATACCCTTGTGTCGAATCCAGGACAGGGTTTTGGCAGGGTCTGTTTTGTGCTTTTTTCGGCATCTAAATTATCTTAATACGGCCCCGCATATTCAGAACATCGGTAACGCGGTTAATTGGGTTATGAACATGTGATATGCAGCAATCATTATACAGAATTGTTTTCAAGCAGCTGAATGTGCAAAATACGGAACCGTTTATAGACTATCTTGTCCGGGAATTTCATTTTTCCAGAAAAAAAGCGGCAACGGTACTTGCGCATCACCCGGCCACACTCTGGGATACCCCTCACAAGGACAGGGCCGCACGGATTATCAAACAGCTGAGAGCCATGAATGCCACCGTGTCGGTTTCCCGGGTGGTCAAGGATGATCAGTTCCCCTTTCATATCGACGAATTGCAGCTCAAGTGGATTTCAAAACTGTTCAATATGACCTTGCGGGCCGGGGTGGATACGGCCATGGTGTATGTGGTGGTTGAAGCCGGTGACAAGGGGGATGTACCCAGATCCCTTCTGGGAAAAGAGGGGGATATCGAAAATGCCTTTCGGGACAGCGATTCCGTTTAT
>JAABSB010000130.1 GCA_011390615.1 Desulfotignum sp.
TTCCACGTCGATCTCCTCTCCGTGATTCCGGTTGAGATACAGAAGGGACGGCTTGTCGGCCTTGCATAGGATCACCAGCTGATTGATCCCCAGGTTGTCGAACACCAGGGCAGCCCCGCCCATGGATGACACATAGAACCCATGCCAGCAGGGAGATTTGCCGCAGAAGATCATCCGGTTCGATCCCGGAAAAATGGAACCCGCCAGGAGGCCGCCGCCGATGGTCAGGCTGTTGTGCTTAAAACTCATGTGAATACCTAAGTCCACGGGCCCGAAAAAATCCCCCACCAGATACCGTTTGAGACGGTAGAATCCGCTGGCAGCATCCAGCATCAGCACTTTCAAAGAAACGGGTTTTGCTGTCATGTCTTTTTTCCTTTCTGGTTCCTGGTTCGTCTTTTCAGGCTGAAAACCAGTGCTGCGTCCGTTTACAGAACCCCACCAGCATCAGCATCACCGGCACCTCTATCAACACCCCCACCACGGTTGCCAGGGCCGCACCCGATGACAGCCCGAAAAGCATGACCGATGTGGCAATGGCCACCTCAAAATGGTTGGAGGCCCCGATCATGGCCGCCGGGGCCGCATCTGCATAGTTGAATTTCATGAACACGGCCCCGGCATAACCGATGGCAAAAATCAGGATGGTCTGGATAAACAACGGTACTGCGATCCACAGGATGATCAGGGGATTGGCCGTGATGACATCTCCCTTGAAGCTGAACAGCAGTACCAGCGTCACCAGCAGAGCACTGATGGTCACCGGGGTCAGAACCCCTAAAAATTTTTCCTGGAACCATTCTTCGCCTTTGGCCTTGATAATCCATATTCTGGAAAAATAGCCGGCCAACAGAGGCAACGCCACATAGATCCCCACGGACAGCAGCAGGGCCTGCCAGGGAATGGGCAGTTTGCCCACGCCCAGCAGAAATCCGCCCAGAATCCCGTACAGCACCAGCATGGTCAAAGAGTTGATGGCCACCATCACCAGGGTCAGTCCGTCATTGCCCCGGGACAGATATCCCCACACCAGAACCATGGCCGTACAAGGCGCGATGCCCAGAAGGATGCACCCGGCCAGATAGCTTCGCCACAGCGGGATCTGCAGCATCTTCACCCCTTCATGAAGCACCACCACCCCATCCCCGTGGGTGGCCCCCACGGGCAGATCCAGGCCGAAGGGAATTTTCACCAGATCCATGGCTTCAGCGCCGATAAATCCTTTGAATGCAATCCCCAGAAAAAATATGGAAATGGCATACATGGTAAAGGGCTTGATGCACCAGTTGATGAACAGGGTCCAGAACACGGGTTTTCCGCTCTTTCCCGCCTGGATCACCGAGGCGAAATCGATCTTTACCATGATGGGGTACATCATAAAAAACAGGCAGACAGCAATGGGGATGGACACCACGGGTGCACCATTTACGGTGATGGCCATGCTGTCCAGGGCTTTTGCCAGCCCCGGGGCGATTTTCCCTAAAAGGATGCCGCCGATGATGCACAGCCCGACCCAGACCGTCAGGTATCGCTCAAACACACTGGTCATTTTCCGGTCATTGTCAACAGGGGAACTCATGGGTGTATTTTTCTCCTTTTTCAGGATTGTTCTATTTTTTTAGATTTATGACAACACATTGTCCGGCAATTTTTCCACAAACGCCCGGATCTCATCTCTGACTTTCCGGTAACAGTCCAGCTGGGCATTTTCATCACCGCCTTTTTGTGCCAAATCCTTTGCCAGGGCCGGGGGATCTGCAAATCCCTGGTGGACCTTTTTACCGGCAAGGGGAAAAAAGGGGCAGGATTCTTTTGCCTGGTCACACACCGTGATCACCACATCCATTTTTTTGTCCTGAAATTCGCTGACATGTTTGGACCGGTGGTGGGAAATATCCACACCTGCCTCTTTCATCACCGCCACAGCCTTAGGGTCCACGCCGTGGGTTTCGACGCCTGCGGAAAACACATCGATCACATCATTCTTGAGATGCCGGCTCCACCCTTCGGCCATCTGGCTTCGGCACGCATTTCCTGTGCACAGAAACAATATCTTCAATTTTTGATCACCCATCTGTTGTCTCCGTTTGTTGAAATTACTTTGCACAATGAACACAGAGCTGGGTTTCCGGCATAATGAGCATCCTGCCGACCGGGATGGGATTGCCACATTGTATGCAGATGCCGAAATCAGGTGATGACAAGTTTGAAAGCGCACGTTTAAGGCTTTTCAATCTGTTCTCCGCCTGGGTCAATGATGCCTCCCCAACACTTTTGTTGATGATCGCATCCATTCGGGAAATTCTTCCGATGGCATTATCAGGGGCTACCGGCTTGTTCTTCTCTCTGTATTGTGCAACCTGTTTTTCGGTTTTGTCAATCTCCTGCAGAATTTTGACTTTAATCTCTTCATTATCCATTGTGGTATCCTAAATTATTTGTTGACATACCCATGCCTTATGCCGGGAGTAAATTCTTTGCCCATTCCGGTAGTATATCTGCTTTTATTTCGTAATTTCCAGCCTTCATCACAATGATCTGTTTGAATGGATCCTTTTTGGAGGAGCTACCTTGGATCTGCCATCAGAGTGCCCTGAACGCACCGCGTTCGAATAAACCCGTCTGTCTTTCTCCAGTGACAGAATTGACCCGATCAAGGTAACCGGGATGTTCAGCGCTTGCCTCATAATATATGCCGGCAGTCGTTATTTTTCTGGCCAAAAGCCTTTTGGCCCGGTCGTTTTCAAGTTGATTGAAAACATCATCTGAATTGATGGAAATCGATTGAGCAGATGGGGATTCTTCCAGTTTAATCGTTTTGATGCCTTGGGACACGGCTAACGCATCTGAAATACTTAATTTCGATGAAACCGCTTTGCCCAATATCGCCCAGTACTCAAGCTGTTTGGTCTTTGACCTGTTCTGAATTCTGGCCTCACGCTCCGCCTGTAACGCCAGATCCTGGTCGATTCTCAACGATACCGTGGTCATAATTGCCCCCTGCTATTGATTCACTTAACATCATATTGATGCATTTAGCTACATGATAATATTGATCTCAGGGTATGTCAATGAAATTGAGATCCCGGCAAAAATCCTGGTGCAAACCCTGCGCGCAGCATCCTCCCCGCCTATTTCACACTGCCGATCCACAGTCCGAAAACAGTCAATGCCAGCCCGCCCAGATTGTTGGCCAGGATGTTCATAATTGCCTGAACTCTCATGCCGGCCTGGCCGGCAGCGATGGTTTCCATGGAAAAAGCTGAAAAGGTTGTCAGCGCCCCTAAAAAACCGGTGATCAGCAACAGGCGCATCTCCGGGGTCAGCAGGCGCACCCGGTCCGACAGCCCGAACAGTAATCCAATCAGAAAACACCCCCCCAGATTGACGGCCAGCGTGCCCCAGGGAAAGCGGGTGCCCCACAGGTTGATCGTCAAAAGGCTGATACCGTAACGGCTTGCCGCACCCAGGCTGCCGCCCAGCATGACCCAGAGCAGTTTTTCCATTTTTTGTATGGCCCCTTTGCTTTTGTTACCGGTATGGTTTGTTTTATCATTATCAGTCCAGATGAAGCACCACGCAAACAGCGGTGAAAAAAACCCGGACCGGGTCTCCTTGATTTATACCGGAAATCCAGGGGCCTGTCGAGGATATCACCGCACAGATCTGCAAGGAGTCTGACACAGTAACGATACATTCGGTATTGATTTTCCCCCGGGTGATCCGGGTGACAACCCCATTGAACCGGTTTTCCACACTGCATGCCCAAGGAGCATCTCCGCTTTGCAGCATCACCTGGGGAGCCTTGACTTCAGCGGTGACCCATTTGCCGGGAACCAGGCCAAGCCGTTTTACACTGTCATTGGTTATCACGGTGATGATGGGGTGCCCGTCCAAGGTGGTCATTTCGATCAGAGACTGAATATCTCCTTTTACAATGGCCGTGACTTTACAGAAAAAAGCGTTCCGGGCACTGGTTCTGCGGCCGGATTCCTTTTCCATGAACCGCTTGGCAACCGCCTGAATATCTGTTTCCGAAAAAGTGACATATGATGATGTCAGGCTGGCGGAGGTGTGTCCCAAGATCATCTGTACGGCTGGTAACGGCAGATTTCCCTGCATCAATTCCACCCCTCTGGCCCTGCGGATGGCTTCCGGGCCGCCCATTTCCTTGGCAAACCCGCAGGCAGCAGCCCGTTCATAAAATTTGCGGCGCACAAATCCGGGATCCAAATCAGGCATCTTTTTTGCTTTTTCTTTGAATCCCGGCGTGTGGGTCAGTTTCTGGATCTCATGGCACAGGGCCTCTGAGAGATGGACCGTTCTTGGTTTCACACCGGTTTCAGGCCCGCTCCTGCAATAGGTCACCGCATGGTTCTGTGTGTCGATATCTGTGAAAGGGTTGACAGCCAGCACTTCTTTTAATTTTGCACCGGTATACCGGATCAAAAGAAACGTGATCAGAATGCGGCGGCGGGAAAAGCGCACATCAGCTCGGGGGGAGTCGGTTGCCCATTTTCGAAAGGACTGTTCCAGCTGATTCAACTGAGCCGTATCCAGGCATGGGCCGGTCCGGGCAATGGAGATGATCCGGCTGTGGTCTTTTTCGCCGGACGTTAGAAAATCCTGATTTTGTGTGAATTTCTTTTGATCCGCCATATCGGGTTTCCATGCAATGGGTTGCAGTCATTTTATGGGATGATTCAATAAAATACTTGACGTCTCTTGTCAATGGTTGTTAGTATCACGAACATAATATTTTACGTGACTATTAATCTTTGTTTTTACCATAGGACCTGATATGTATTTTTCAACCGCAGGCATAGAAACGGCGATCCGGGTACCGCCGCTGATGGCATTTGTGGTGTCATTTTTCACCGCCATGGGCGGCATATCCGGTGCGTTTCTGCTGCTGCCGTTTCAGATGTCGTTTCTGGGCTGTTTATGGATTTCAACGGTGATGTGCTCAAAATTGCCCACTTTTTTTACAAGGTTGTGGTAATAGCAGGGGCCTTTGTCATCTGCGGAGGTCAGGCTTAATATCAGGGAACGTTCATTTTCCGATATCTGCCAGAGATGCAGGTCTTCAATGGATGTGGTGTCGGATTCGATCAATTCCCGCAGCCGGGTGACCGTCTCAGCCGTGTCTGATTTGTCCAAAAGCAGGCTGCTGGTCTGTTTCAAAAGACCGATGGCCCATCTTGCCACAACAATGGCCCCCAGGATACCGACCAGGGGATCTGCCCAGGCCAGCCCGAAATATTTGGCCACCAGCAGGGCAAAGATGGCCAGAACACTGGTCAGGGCATCTGTAATGACATGGAGGTACGCCGCCTTGAGGTTGTGGTCCTCATGGCTGTGAGGGTGATGGGTGTGATCATGGCTGTGATCCGATCCCCCGTGGCCCAGGATTATTGCTGAAACAATATTGACGATAAGGCCGATAACGGCAACGACAATGGCCTGGTCGAACTTGATGTGGACCGGATTGATCAGGCGTTCAATGGATTCAAATGCCATGGCAGCCGCTGCAATCAAAAGAAGAATGGCATTGGTGTATCCGCCGAGCACACCGACTTTTCCGGTACCAAAACAAAAAGACGGGTTGTTCATCTGTTTTCTGGCAAATATATAAGCAGCAAGGGTGATGAAAAGTGCCAAGGCATGGGTGCCCATGTGAATACCGTCGGACAAAAGCGCCATGGAGCCGCTGATAAGGCCTGCAATGATTTCTACGGCCATGGTGATCAGGGTTATGATAACGACAATCAGGGTAACGGTTTCATTTTTCCGGGAATCGGGGAGCAATTTTCTGGTGCTGCAGTTATGTGTTTTCACGGTTAACAACTTTCATTGATAAATAATCTGGTAACGGCGGAAAAATGAAAAATCAACTTTTCCTAAAAGCTTTTTCAAAAGCCCCACACCACTACCATGGCCGTTATTCAGGCTGCATGGGAATGTCCCATTTTTTCATATATTTCCAGATTGCGGCCCGGCTTAAGCCTGTTTGTCTTGCCGCTTCCGCCTTGTTCCATCCGGCTGCATGAAGGATGGCCAGCAGCCGGTCCCGGGTCAAGTTCTGACGGGGTTTGGTCACAGCCGGCGCAGCTGTGGTGCATGGCATATCAGATGCAGCACGGAGGGTATCCTGATGCCTGATTTCCAGCGGCAGGTCTTCCATCTCGATCTGGCGGCCGGTGCAGAGCACAAAGGCATGTTCAACTGCATTGGCCAGTTCACGGATATTACCAGGCCAGTGATAGTCCATGACTGCCTGCAGGGCATGCTTTGACATCCCGATAATTGTTTTGCTGGCCAGCTTGTTATTCAGTTTGATAAAATGGTTGATCAGCAACGGAATATCTTCTTTCCGTTCCCGTAAGGGGGGAAGAAAAATCGGAAAAACCTTGAGCCGGTAATAGAGATCTTCCCTGAATATTCCCTCATCCACAAGGGATTTCAAATCTTTATTAGTGGCTGTGATCACCCGGATATCCACTTTCCGTTTCCGGGATTCACCAACGCGCTCAATCTCTTTTTCCTGGAGTACCCTGAGAAGTTTTACCTGGATATAGGGGGATATTTCCCCGATTTCATCCAGAAAGATGGTGCCGCCATCTGCCTGTTCAAACCGCCCGATTCGCTCCCGGCTTGCTCCGGTAAAGGCCCCTTTGACATGGCCGAACAGTTCGCTTTCCAGCAGTGATTCCGACAATGCACTGCAGTTAACAACAACCATGGGTTGATCTCGTCTCTCGCCGATGGAGTGGATGGCACCGGCTACCAGTTCTTTGCCGGTTCCGCTTTCTCCCTGGATGAGAATGGATGTGTCGCTGGCAGCCGAGGCTTTGATAAAGGAAAAAACATTCTGCATAACCCGGCTTTTGGCAATGATGCAGCCCAGCCGGTTCAGTTCTCCAAGCCGGCGGGTGGCTTCCTCCATCCTCAGCCGGGCTTTTTTTAGCTCTGTCAGATCGGTGACGGTCTCAACCACCCCGATGGTTTTGCCTCCTGTATCCTTGATGATCCGGGCGTTTTTAGTAACGGAAAGGGTATGTCCACGTTTATGGCTGAGAAGACATTCCGTGGGGGTGACCTGTCCGGTTTCAAGAATCCTGCAGTCCCCCATGCCGGTCGGGCAGTCACGGCCGAAACAGTGACTGAACTTGAGTATTCTGCAGTTTTCCCCTTTGATTTCATTGAATGAATATCCGGTGATGGTCTCCATGGCCGGGTTCCAGGCCACAATCCGTCCGTTGGAATCCAGCACAAAAACGCCGTCTCCGATGGCTTCCAGCAGCAGCTTGACCAGTATATTTTTTTGAATTTCCCGTTGTATATGTTCCATTGTCAGATCCTGGTATCGGTTCAGGCTGGGATTGTGGCGCCACAAGTAGCGCCACTTCATGTGCTGCCTATTATAGGTAACACATAATTGGTTGTCAATCCTTCCCCGGAAATGACCAAAACCTGCATATACTGAATTTTATTTCTCATTATAACAGGTGGTTATGATTTACACTGGATCGACTTAC
>JAABSB010000131.1 GCA_011390615.1 Desulfotignum sp.
GGACTTTGACCTGCGTATCATTGATTATATTGCCAATGAATTCAAAAAAGACCAGGGTATTGATGTCCGTTCCGACAAAATGGCACTGCAGCGTCTCAAAGAGGCGGCGGAAAAAGCCAAAATGGAATTGTCCAGTTCAACGGAAACCAGCATCAACCTGCCCTTTATCACCGCAGATGCCTCCGGTCCCAAGCACCTGGATGTCAGACTGACCCGGGCAAAACTGGAATCTCTGGTGGCTGATCTTCTTGACAACCTGGAAGGTCCCTGCAAGGTGGCATTGAAAGAAGCAGGTGTGGGCTCCGGCACTGTGGATGAAGTTGTTCTGGTGGGCGGCATGACCCGTATGCCGGCTGTACAGGAGCGGGTGGAAAAAATATTCGGCAAAAAGCCCCACAAGGGTGTGAATCCGGATGAAGTGGTTGCCATGGGTGCCGCTGTCCAGGCCGGTGTGCTGCAGGGGGATGTCAATGATGTCCTGTTGCTGGATGTAACCCCGCTGTCTTTAGGTATTGAAACCCTGGGCGGTGTCATGACCAAACTCATAGAAAAAAATACCACCATTCCCACCAAAAAGAGCCAGGTATTCTCCACTGCTGCGGACAACCAGCCTGCGGTTTCCATCCACGTGCTCCAGGGAGAACGGGAGATGGCGGCTGACAACAAGACCCTGGGCCAGTTTGAACTGGCGGATATACCCCCGGCACCCCGGGGTGTTCCCCAGATTGAGGTATCCTTTGACATCGATGCAAACGGGATTGTTCAGGTTTCGGCCAAAGACAAGGCTACCGGCAAGGAACAATCCATCCGCATCACTGCTGCTTCCGGTCTTTCAGACGATGAAATTGAAAAAATGGTCAAAGATGCGGAAATGCATGCAGAAGAGGACAAAAAGCGACGGGAACTTGTGGATACCAAAAACCAGGCGGAAGCATTGGTGGACCAGACGGAAAAAACCCTTAAAGAACATGGTGACAAAGTGGACGCAGACACCAAAAAGGGTATTGAATCTGCTGTAGAAGCCTTGAAACAGGCCAAAGAATCCAGTAATGTGGACGATATAAAACAGAAAATTGAGGCCCTTTCCCAGGCCTCACATAAGCTGGCTGAGGTCATGTACCAGCAGGCATCTTCTTCCCAGGAAGGCCAGTCAGGCTCCGGTGATGCCGGTGCCCAGCAGGCCGATGATGATGTGGTGGATGCTGATTTTGAAGAGGTCAATAAGGACAAGTAACGCTTTCCCAAACATTGGGTTGAATATAATCCTGCCGTGGTCTATTATAGTGATCCGGCAGGATTTTTTTTATCATACGGCCAAAAGAAAAAGGGTAATACAGCGTTTATGCGCATCACAGAAATACTGGCTGAAAACAGCAGGCTTTACAGGGATGAAATTGCACTGGTGGAGCGGATACCTGCCAGTGAAACCAGAAAAGAACTGACCTGGCACCAGTTTTATACCAGGGCCTGCAAGCTGGCCAACGCCCTTCACTACAGCGGTATCAAAAAATCTGATACCGTGGTCCAGCTTATGACCAACAGCCTGGAATGGCTGCCCATCTATTTTGGCATCCTGTATACCGGTGCCTGGGCAGTGCCGTTGAACTTCCGTTTTGAATCAGACAAAATTCTTTTGTGCGCAAACACCGCAGCACCCAAAGCCTTTATATTTGGAGAAGAATTTATCCAGCGCATTGCAGCCATTCGCAGTGCCCTGGCATCCAGTGTGCGCCTGTGGATTTTTACTGGCCATAGAGAATCCTGTCCGGAATGGGCATATCTTTTTGATGACTTTGTCCAGGACCAGCAAGGCCATATGCCGCCGGATGTTCCCATGGCAAATGACGATGATGCAGCGCTTTATTTTACTTCAGGCACCACCGGCACCCCCAAGGCGGTACTGCTCACCCACAAAAATCTGACCCATGCCTGCGAAGTGGAAAACAGCCACCATGGCCAGACCCATGAGGATATATTTTTGTGCATACCACCTTTGTATCACACCGGCGCCAAGATGCACTGGATGGGCTCTTTTCTGGTGGGGGGCAAGTGCATCCTTCTCAACGGGGTCAAACCGGAATGGATTTTTGAAGCGGTTTCTGAAGAACGCTGCACCATTGCCTGGCTTCTGGTTCCCTGGGCCCATGATATTCTCATTGCCATAGAAAACAAGACCCTTGATCTGTCACACTATCATCTGGACCAGTGGCGGCTGATGCATTCCGGGGCCCAGCCCGTCCCCCCCAGCCTTGTCAAAAGATGGCAAAAATACTTTCCAGGTCAGGGGTATGACACCAATTACGGCCTTACCGAATCCACCGGGCCGGGCTGTATTCACCTGGGCCTTGAAAACAGCCACCTCATCGGTCCCATAGGCAAAGCAGGCCACGGGTGGGAGGCCAAAATTGTGGACAAGCAGGGCAACCACCTGTTCGGCAACGAAACCGGTGAGTTGATCGTGCGGGGCCCGGGGGTGATGAAAGCCTACTATAAAAACCCGGAAGCCACCGACAAAACCCTTCACAACGGATGGCTGCGCACCGGTGATCTGGCCAGATACGACAAGAACGGTTTCATCTGGCTGGTGGACCGGAAAAAAGACATGATTATCTACGGAGGCGAAAATATTTATCCCAATGAAATTGAAAATTTCTTTCTGGGCCACGAGAAAATAAAAGATATTGCTGTTATCGGTGTGCCGGATGAGCGCTTAGGGGAAATCCCCGCAGGCATCATCAGCGTCAAGCCGGACTGCATGATCTGTGAAAACGATATACAACAATTCCAGCAGGCCCTGCCCCGATACAAACGCCTGAAAAAAATTTTTTTCGGGGATGTACCCCGCAACCCCACCGGAAAAATTGAAAAGCCCAAGCTGCGGCGCCTGTATGCGGAAGACAAACGAAAAGACCTGCAGAAACTGCTGAGGTAAACCACAAGGAAAATGGGATAAAATTCATGAAACCCTTTCTTATCATCGCCCTGGTTTTCTGCTGGGCCGTCCCCGTAAATGCTTCAGATACCAATGCCCTTGCACAAACCATCCTGGACGGCATTGAAAACCGGTATACAGAGAAAAGCTTTTCTGCTGATTTTTTCCAGACCTCCACCCTATCCGCCCTGGATATAGAGGAAACCGCATCCGGTAAAGCCCTGTTCAGTCATCCCGGAAAAATGAAATGGCAGTATCTGTCCCCGGAACGCCACGATATTATCACCAACGGCACAGACCTGTGGATCTACAGGCCCGAAGAAAACCAGGTCATGCAGGGGGATGCAGCCCGGTTTTTCCAGTCCGGTGCCGGGGGCGCTTTTTTGTCTGATATCTCCCTGATCCGTAAAAATTATACCGTATCTGTAAAAGAGGCAACCGATGACTGGGTGGAACTGCTTTTGGAGGACCAAGCTGATAATCCAGACATCCAGCGTATCATCATCCGGGTATCCCGCAGCCGGTTTCTTATCTCCAGCGTCACCACGGAAAATGCTTTCGGTGATACCACCCACTTTGCATTCACTGATATACGCTTCCAGAGCATACCGGATGACCGGTTTGATTTTACCATCCCGTCCGGGGTGAACATTCTTGATATGGAATAAACGAACAAAGATACGAAAGGATTGTTGTCATGAAAGAGGCTATCATGGAGCTGGCACGCAAAAAGAATGCCATTATTCTGGCCCACAATTACCAGCCCCCTGAAATCCAGGATATCGCAGATCTGTGCGGTGATTCTCTGGAGCTGAGCATCAGGGCCGCAGAGACTGATGCTGATATCATTGTATTCTGCGGTGTCCACTTCATGGCGGAAACCGCATCCATCCTCTGCCCGGAAAAGACAGTGCTGCTGCCTTGCCCGGATGCCGGATGCCCCATGGCAGACATGGTGGACACGGCCGCCCTGACCGCCCGGAAAAAAGCCTTGGGAGATATCCCGGTCGTGACCTATGTCAACTCTTCTGCAGCTGTCAAAGCGGTGTCTGATATCTGCTGCACCTCGGCCAATGTGATCCAGGTAGTCAATGCCCTTAAGGCGGATGCTGTACTCATGACCCCGGATAGAAACCTGGCCCAGTATGCAGCCGGGCATACGCATAAAAAAATTCATCTGTGGGAAGGATACTGCCCATTTCACAACAATCTGACCCAAGCGGATGTAGATGCTGCCAGACAGGCCCATCCCGATGCCCTGTTTATGGCCCATCCGGAATGTCCGCCAGAGATACTGGCCATGGCCGACACCATCCAGTCCACTTCCGGCATGATCCAGTATGCCGGAAGCAGTCCCCTCAGCCAGTTCATCCTGGGAACGGAAAACGGACTGCTGTATCCCATTTCAAAAGCCAACCCGGACAAGGAGTTTTTTCCTGCATCCCCCAAAATGGTATGCCCTGATATGAAAAAAATCAACCTGTCAGATGTGAAACACAGTCTGGAAACCCAGGCAGGTGAAGTCCGGGTACCGGAACCTACCAGGAAAAAAGCATTGGGTGCGGTGCAGAAAATGATCGATCTGGCCTGAAGCCGGAAGGCCGGCATCCTGCAGATACCGGCCTTTTATAAACTGCTGCAGCAGAATCAGCCTGCCCAAAAATTCGACAAACAAAAAATCACATACCTTCAAATGCCTCATCCGGGATATCGGCATTGGTATAAAATTTTTGTACATCATCACAATCATCCAGCGCATCCATAAAACGAATCATCTGTTCCGCTTCTTTACCGGTGACTTCTGTCATGGTCTGGGGAAGCATGGTGATTTCCGCCATCTGGTATGCGATTTCGGCATTATCAATGGCCTCCTGCACTGCTTCAAATTCTGCCGGTTCGGTGATCACCTCAAACACATCCCCTTCATCTCTGATATCCTCGGCACCGGCATCCAATGCCACCTCCATGAGGGTGTCCTCATCCACGGCATCCTTGGCCACGGCAATCAGTCCCTTTTTGTCAAACATCCAGGCTACACACCCGTCCGTGCCCACATTGCCGCCGGCCTTGGAAAACATGTACCGGACATCGGCAATGGTGCGGTTCCGGTTGTCGGTGAGGCACTCCACCAGCACGGCCACCCCGCCGGGCCCATAACCCTCATAGATGATCTCCTCATAACTGACCCCTTCCAGTTCCCCTGTGCCCTTTTTAATGGCCCTTTCAAAATTCTCCTTGGGCATGTTCTGGGCCTTGGCTGCGGCAAGGGCCTGGCGCAGTCTGGGGTTTGCTTCCGGATCTCCGCCGCCCATGCGGGCCGCCACCGTGATCTCCTTGATCAGCTTGGTGAAGATCTTACCCCTTTTTTTATCGGCCGCTCCTTTTTTATGCTTGATGGTCGACCATTTGCTGTGTCCTGACATGAATCCACTCCTTACATTTGGCGTTTATTTTTTGCAATAATATAAATTTCTTTGCTTTGTTTTCTGCAGCTCTCCGGCTTGAAAATCCGGCAGCTGACAAAGCGTTTTTTTACCTGTTTTTCAAACTGTGCAAATTCATTGCCCTGGAATATTTTGCACACAAAATGGCCGTTCACGCCCAAGCACTGTTCTGCTACATCCAGCGCCATTTTGCATAATTCATAGGACCGAAACGCATCCACATCTTTTCGCCCGGTGGTAGCAGGTGCCATGTCCGACAGCACCACCCGGTATCCGGATGCCTGTTGAGAAAATGTATCATCTGTCATGGTAAGGATATCATCCTGGATCACCGTAACATTTGCCGGCAGACCGATATCCACCGCTTTCATGTCAATGCCCAGGATCCGACCTTCCGGCCCCACCTGTCTGGATGCATACAACAGCCATGATCCAGGCGCACACCCAAGATCCAGGACGGTATCCTTTTTTTTCATAATGGAAAATTTTTGCTGAATTTCTTCCAGTTTATACACAGACCTGGCCGGATAATTGTCTGCTTTTGCCTGCTGTGTCAAATGATCCGCCCATTGCCGGCCTGATCTGCCTGCAGCCCGGACACCGGGTCTGCCGGTTTTTTTTTTAGCTGCCAAACAATACCTCCATGGCTTCTTTTAAAAACCTGACACTTTCTATGGTCATACCGCGGACCTTTGACAGCTGTTTCAATGCGGATGCCGGCACCAGGCAGGTGGTAAACCCCATCTTGGCAGCTTCCTTTATTCTGGCCTGGGCATGGCTCACCGCCCGGATCTCTCCTGTCAGGCCAATCTCTCCGATAAGGGTGGTTTCTTTGGGTACGGGTTTGTCCAGGAAGCTTGCAGCCAGGGCCGCCGCAATGGCCAGATCGGCAGAAGGCTCGACGATCCTGACCCCGCCGGTGACATTCATGAACAGGTCCAGACCGGAAAGGTTCATGCCCAGGCGCTTTTCCATGACCGCCACAATCAGGGCCACCCGCTGGACATCCAGGCCCAGAACGGTGCGCCTGGGATTGCCCAGGCTGGAGGTGGACACCAGGCCCTGAATCTCCACCAGGATGGGACGGGTGCCTTCCATACAGGCGGTTACCACAGATCCCGGGGCCACAGATGCCCGCTCAGACAAAAAAACGGCTGAAGGATTGGGCACTTCCACAAGTCCTTTTTCACGCATTTCAAATACACCGATCTCGTTGGTGGAGCCGAACCGGTTTTTCACGGCCCGCAATATCCTGAACACATGGCTTTTGTCCCCTTCAAAATACAGCACCGTATCCACCATATGCTCCATGATCCTGGGGCCGGCAATGGCCCCCACCTTGGTCACATGCCCCACCAGGAAAATGGGGGTTCCGCTGGTTTTGGCAAGGTGCATGAAGCGCATGGCCGCCTCCCGGATTTGGGTGACACTGCCCGGAGTGGAGGTGACGTCTGTCTGGAAAACAGTTTGAATGGAATCGATGACCACGGCATCATAGGCGGTCTGCTCCATCATGGCTGCAATGGCATCCAGATCGGTTTCCGATACAATATACAGAGTGGGACAAGATCCGCCATCCAGGCGCTGCCCCCGCATGGAAAGCTGGCGGATGGATTCTTCACCGGAAACATACAGACAGGTTTTACCGGATCCAGACAGGGCGGTCAGCACCTGGAGCATGAGGGTGGATTTGCCGATGCCCGGATCACCCCCGATGAGCACCAGGGACCCATCCACAATCCCCCCCCCCAGGACCCGGTCAAATTCCGGCATGCCGGTGCGTATCCGCAAAGATTCACCCCCGTCCACAGAATCCATGGGAACCGGTTTTGCCGCAAATAAAGGATGGGATTTACCACTGCCTTTGGCGGTCTGCCGCTCCTGAACAAGAGAATCCCAGTCCCCGCAGTCCGGACACCGGCCCATCCATTTAAAGGTCTGCCCTCCGCAGGTTTTACACCGGAATATGGATTTATCCTTGTTTTTCACGTATCTCTTTTTCAATTATTACCAAAATGTGCAAATATATCATAAAGTCATAATTTGTATCAACATCAATTGTGATGTTTTGGTTGACAAAAAAATGGTGCCTGATCTAAAATAAAAATTTCTGCTTTTTAAGATCA
>JAABSB010000132.1 GCA_011390615.1 Desulfotignum sp.
CAGGGGCAAAAGTCCGGCAATCGTGGTGGTTGAGGTGAGCAGCACAGCCCGGAACCGGTCCTGGCTGGCCCGGGCTGCAGCATCATATATGGATTTTCCCTGTTTTCTGGCATCTTTTAAAAACAGCACCAGTAATATGGAATCATTCACCACAATGCCCCCTAAAGCAATAAATCCCAGCAGGCTGGGCATGGAGATGGGCACCCCCATCAGGCCGTGGCCCCAGATCACACCGATTAAGGAAAACGGAATGGCCAGCATCACGATGACAGGTTCGGTAAAGGTTCTGAACTGAAAACTCAACAGAATGAAAATGCCGATAAACCCGATCATCATGGACCGGAACATCGATTTCTGGGTGGTGGTGGTTTCTTCAAGGGATCCTGCTATGGTCAATTTTATATCCGGATATTTGTCCACAAATTCTGTGCGATAGGTGTTATTGAAACGGGACATCAATTCTTTGGTATTCACCAGGCGCGTGTCCACATCCCCTCTCAGGGTCACGGCCCGCATGCCGTTGAACCGGGCGATCCTGGCCCAGTCCCGTTCCATTTCCCAGGTCACCACGGCAGGCAGTGGCACCCGGGTGCCGTCCGGGCGGGTCAGGTGGAAGTTTTCCAGTTGTTGCAGGCTGTTTTTGTCCATGTCTGCCATTTGGACATTTATTTCATAGGCTTCAGGACCCTTTTGAATTTCATCGGCGGCAATGCCCTGGAAAGCGGCCCGCAGCTGCTGTCCCACCCCGGCAGCATCAAATCCCATGCCGTGGGCACCGGGTCTGATCTGCATGCGCAGCTCCGGTTTGCCAGGCCGCAGGTCATCAGCCAGGTTCACCACCCCCTCAAACTGGTTGAACCAGGTTTTCAGGTCTGTAACCCCCTGTTTCAGCCGGTCCAGATCCCCGCCGCGCAGGCGGATCTCAATGGGCCGTCCGCCCGGACCGAATCCGGGTTCGTTCAGGGTCAGGCTTACCAAATCAGGCAGATCACCGATTTCTTTGCGCCAGACAGCCAGGTACGCTGCGATTGTGCCGGATCTTTTTTCCGCTGTGAGCAGGTCCACTGTAATGGTGGCCACATGTGGCCCGTTTTCAAAGGCCTCGGCATTGACATTGTACTGGACATAGGCATTTTCCACAAGATCCCGGCCATCGGGCTGTGCAGAAGAAAACTGCGTGTTGGTGCGGGCCAGGGCATCAAGGATACGGACCACGGTGTTTTCAGTAAAAGACAGCGGGGTTCCCTGGGGCATCAGCAGCTGGGCTGTGATCAGATCCCCCTCCAGGTCGGGAAATCCCTGGAACTTGATTTTTCCGGATGCCACCAAGCCCACGGACAAAATCACCAGACCGATCACCACGGTTACCACCAGATACCGCCAGGTGAGCAACACCAGGATGAACCGTCCCAGTACCCGGGTGCGCACCCATTCAAAAAACCGGTCAAATCCCTGGCGGAACCGGTTGGCCTGGTTCAGGTCAAACTGGTGCATGGCATGGTTCATATGCCGGGGAAGAATCCAGAATGCTTCGATGATGCTGATTGCCAGCACCAGAATCAGCATCATGGGCACCACCTTGAGGACCCGGCCGATCTGGCCGCCGATAAAGGCCAGGGGTCCCAGGATGCAGATGGTGGTGATAAACGAGGAGATTACCCCGGCCCCCACCTCTTTGACACCGTCCACGGCTGCAGCCAGGGCTGGTTTGCCTTTCTGGCGGTGTGTCATAATGTTTTCCGCCAGCACAATGGCATCATCCATGAGCAGGCCGATGGCCATGAGCATGCCCACCATGGTGAACATGTTGATACTCAGCCCCAGGTGGGGAACCAGGATAAAGGCCCCGAGAAAGGAAACCGGCAGTCCCATCACCACCCAGAAGGAGATCCGGATGTTGAAGAACAGCCACATGAAGGCAAACACCAGCAAAATCCCCTGGATTCCGTTTTTCACCAGCATGTTCAGGCGGTCTGTGAGAATCCGGGTCTGGTCCTGGGTGAGGGTCAGGGTCACCTGGGGAAAGCGGTCCCGCTCTTCAGAGATAAACGCTTTGGCTTTTTGTGCCACCTTAAGGGCATCCTGGGTCTTGGATTTTTCTATGGCCAGAAGGGCCTGGGGCTGTCCGTCCATCATGATTTTTTCTTCGGGAAATTCAAACCGGTCTGTCACGGTGGCGATATCCTTGAGGCGGATTTCTCCGCCTTCGGGTGTGGCCAGGATCACCAGGTTTTCCAGGGATGCTGCGGTGCGGCGCTGGTCCACAAGCCGCAGCAGGATATCCCTTTCCCGGGTTTCCAGAAGGCCAAGGGGGATATCTTTGCTTTTGGCTGCGATCTGTTCCGCTACCTGGGCGGCTGTCAGGCCGGTTTTCCGCAGTGCGGCATCGGAAAGTGATATCCGCAGCTGGTGATCGGAAAAACCCTGGATGGTCACCAGGGCCACCCCGGCTTCCTGGAGCCGGTCTTTGACATCTTCACAATAGGCTTTGAGATCCGGCAGGTCCATGGGGCCGGACACCAGCACCGACAAAACAGGATCGGTTTTGCCCAGTTCCTGTATCACCGGCGGTTCCACCTCTTTGGGAAAATCATCAATGGCATCGATGCCGGTTTCAATATCCCGGATAAAGGTCTGGATATCGCCGGCAGCAGCCATTTCAACCACAATGGCCGCCTGGTTTTCCCTGGCATCTGCCCGGATCTCTTTGATATAATTGATCCCGTCAACGGCGTTTTCCACCCGCTGGCAGATCACCTCTTCCACCTCCCGGGCCGTGGCCCCGGGGTATTTAATGCGGATTTCCACCTCGGTGGGGGCAAAATCCGGCTGGGTTTCCTTCAGGATATTGGGCAGACTCAAGGCCCCGGCAATGAGAAATACCAGCATCAGCAGGTTGGCCCCGGTGGGGTGGCCGGCAAAAAAGCGGATCATGGTGTAATGCCTTTCGCCTGTGCCAGTTGTTTCAGGCGCTGCAGCAAATCATCATCTATTACCGGCCGTACCTTCATGCCGTTAATGGCAAACGCGGGATCTGACACCACCACCTTCTCGTTGCCGGACAGGCCGGAAGCGATGACCACAAACTCAGACTGGGCAAAATCCACGGTCACCGGTTTTTTCTCCAGCCGGTTGTCCAAACCCACCAGAAACACGGAACTGTCGTGGACCGCAGTCCGGGGTAGTACCACCTGTCCGGGTCGGGCCGGGGCGGTCAGGGCCACGTGACAGAACATGCCCGGCATCAAGGGCGGACGTTCGCCCGGGATCGCATCTTCATAGGGCCGGTCCACCACGGCTATCACCTGGATTTCCCGGGTGCCGGCGGCCATCGATTCCCGGAGCCGGTCGATGCGCGCCTCCCAGGTAACAGACCAGTCCGTGTTCTGCAGGGTGACTACAGCTGTGATGTCGGCAAACACCTGTGTGAAAATATCGGTTTCCAAGCCTGGCTGCAGCAGACCCCTGGTTCTTTCTCCAAGCAGGTTGCGCAGTGTTTCCATACGGAACCGGGCATTTATCTGGGTGGCTGCGATGCCATGGGCCTTGAATAGTGCTTGACCCGCCCCCACAAACTGGCCGGGTTCGATGGACACATCTGCCAGCCGGCAGTCAAACGGGGCATGGATCTGTGTTTTTTCCAGGTCTATCTGTGTCTGTTTCAGGCCGGCCTGGTGCAGGTCAAGGGCTGCATGCAGCGCCTTTCGCTGGGAGGGGATCAGGGCCAGGGTGTTTTTGCGCTGCTCCAGAGCCTGTTTCTGGGTCAGAAAACTTTTTTCTTCCCGGTCCACCGCATCCTGGGATACGGCATTGCGTGCAACCACCTGCTGTTTTCGTTCCAGCATTTTTTGAGACAGGACCAGAGACTGCTCTTCAATGGCAATAATCTGCCGGGTATTTGCTTCATTCTGGCCCAGTTCTGTGATTTTTGCCCGGGTTTCTGCAACGGTCGCTTCCAGGCGGGCTTTTGTCAGGCGGTATTCAGTAGGGTCGATATGGATCAGCAGGCTGTCTTTTTTTATCAATTTCCCGGGCTGCAGGTTGGGGTGGGTAGCGGTCACCCGGCCCCTGACTTCAGCCACTGCCTCCCAAACCTGCACCGGTTCTGCAATCCCGTACCCTTCGGCCCGGGGAACCAGGTCCACCACCGGTGCCGGGATCACCCGCAGGGTCTGGACAGCTTCCTTTGTCTGTTTTTGTGACGGGCCTGGTTTGTGGGTCACAAAATAGATGGTTGCAGCCAGTGCTGCAGCCACCGGCAAAAGGACCAGCAGTACCTTTCCCAGTCTGTAAATGATCTGTTTCATGATGCCTCTTTGGGGTTTTGTGCGGCAATACTTCGTTCATATGCCGGCCAGGCGGATTTTTCATGGGCGGCCATATCAAAATTTCCTCCTGACACATTCCAGAGAACTGCCGCCGGCATGATCAGACCTAAAAACATGACCGCAGCAGTGGCAGGGACCACATCCTTCCGAATAGTGCCGTCCTGCCGGCCGGAGGCAATTATGGCCTGGATCTCTTGTAAATAGGTGAAGATGATCTGTGCCACCCTTGCCCTTCGGTCGGGCAGGCCCGTATACACGGCATCGGAAAACACCACATGGGGGATGGCCTGGTTTTCGTTGAGCAGGCCGGCATGGCGGGTGAAAAGCTGTTTGAGCTGCTGCAGCGGAACCGGGGTCTGCTCCCGGACATGGGCCACATTGGCCATAAGACGCTGTTGGATCAGGTCCAGCACCGCATCCAGAACGGCATCCTTGCTGGTGAAATGCCGGTACAGGGCAGAAGGCACAATGCCAACCTTTTGGGCGATCCCGGCGATGCTCAATCCGGTAACCCCGCTGTCATTGATCAGTTCCAGGGCCGCCTGAACGATCTGTTCCTGGCGCTGCAGGGTTTGTGTTTTGGGTGCCGGCATGGGAAACTCCAAAAAAAGAATTGTGATTCACAATTCACATTATATGGATAAAGAGAAGCTCTGTCAAGGACGGATGCGGGAAAATTATTGACACGATTTTCGTGTCGCACTATTATTGTGTTGAATGTATGGCGTTGGGAGGGAAAATCAAAAACGTTACCATCACATTGGAGGAAGAGGTCGCGGACTGGTCAAGAATCGAGGCGGCAAAAACCGGATCAGCATCCAGGTTCTGAACGAATATTATGTCACGGTGACCCGAAAATTGAAACCGGGCATGACAGAAAGTCATGCCCGCCAGAGGTTGACCTGATATCTATTTTGTGCCGTCACCGATCAAGGGCAGTTCCTTTTCCAGGGTGAAATACACCAGAAATTTTGGTTCCTGATTTTCATCGGTGTATCTGCGGCGTTTGATTTTGCCCACCAGCTCGGGATTTTCTTCCTCTCTGATCTTTTTCAAAAACAGGCGCTTTCCCTTGTAGCCGGGTCCGTTTTCAATGAAAAGAAATGTGGCATGGGGATTGGATGTCAGGTTGTGGTGGGTGAGCCGGTCCCGCATGATAAAGGCCAGTTTATCCTCTTCCAGAAAATGGGGACGGGAATATATTGCGGCATCCACTTTGCCATTGCTGTCAGCTGTGGCCAGAACCCCGGTACCTTTGGTATTTTCAAAATAAAATTTCAATGCTTTCATGATCTCTCCTTTTAGTGCGTGTTTGTGCCATATCAACAAGTGCCGTTATTTCAACAATAGTCATGCCGGCTTGAAAGTAAAGGGCTTCATTGGAGACGGTGGCTGACAAAAACAGATTATCCATCAGAATGGCGGTTTACTGATACACCAAACGGTCACTCAGGCGGCAATCCCGTAAAACCCCCAGAGCATGAACATAACCACCACCATGAAAATAATGGTCATGCCGGTACCGGCCCGCACATAATCTTTAACCTGGTATCCACCGGGACGCATGATCAGGGCATTGACCTGGTGGGTGGGCAGTACAAAAGTGTTGGATGCGGCAATGGCCACCAGCATGGCAGCTATCCTGGGATCGGCCTGGCACTGCACCGCCATGTTCATGGCCAGAGGAATCATGAGTACAGTGGCCCCGATGTTGGAAACAAAGAGGGTAAAGGCGGATGTCAGAGCCCCCACCAGCAGGAAAAGGGTGATCGGGGTTAAAAAATCGTGCAGCAGAAGGGTCAGGCCTGATGCCAGAAATCCGGCAGCCCCGGTTTTTTCAAAGGCAATACCTAAGGGGATGAGCCCGGCCAGCAGAAAGACCGTCATCCAGTCCACACTCTGGTATGCCTGGTCCAGGGTCATCACCCGGGTGAGCACCATGGCGACAGCCCCGGCCAGCAGGGAAATGGACAGCTGGATATTGAATCCCAGGGCCATGACAAGGGCAAGGGTAAGGCAGGCCAGGGCTTTTCCGGCATTTTCCGGGTACAGGATTTCTCCTTTCAGATGTTCGGTAAAAGCCAGAATCGGTTTTTGCCTGATCAGGTGAAATTTTTCCCATTCCCCGTGGAGAAGGACAGTATCACCCGGCTGAATTTTGATTTCAGATATATTTTCGAGAATAACCTGGTTCTGGCGGTACAGGGCCAGGGGATTCACCCGCAGCTTTTTGCGGAAACCATACTCATGAAAGGTTTTACCCACCAGTTCAGACCGGGGGGTGACAATGGCTTCGGTGATGCCGGCATGGTCCACGGACAGCACACCGGACAGTTCGTTAAGTTCGGATCGCAGGGTCCACCCCAGGTTTTGTGCCAGGTCCCGGGCATGCTCCTCATTGCCTACAATACCCACCACATCATTGGGCTCTATCACATCAGCCCGGCCGGGTTCGGTGACCCGGTACCGCCCGTTGCGCTTGGAGATGCAGACAACGGTGGCATGGTATTTCGGCCGCAGTTCCAGTTCTTCCAGACGTCTTGTGTAAAAATTAGCCGGCACTGTCAGCTCAAACACCTTGCTCACCTCCTGGCCATAGGTACATTCCAGGTCATGGTTCAGCAGGGTGCAGGCATCTGCAACAGGGGCAGATTTTGGCAGTACCCATCGGCCCAGTACAATAAAATAAACCAGCACCGCCAGCACCAGGGCGATACCCACCGGGGCCACGGAAAAAAGGGAAAATGCTTCAAAGGGCTTATAGGAAACAAGGTCAGGGTTGGCGGCCCACCAGGCGCCTGCCAGGTCATTGAGCAGGATTAGGGGGCTGGATCCCACCAGGGTGATGCACCCGCCGATCACAGCAGCATATCCCATGGGAATCAGCACCCGGGAGACGGGAACGTTCAACTGCCGGCACATGCGGTTGACAGCCGGCAGAAACAGGGCCGCAGCACCGAT
>JAABSB010000133.1 GCA_011390615.1 Desulfotignum sp.
CGTCTATCTGTTTGCAACAGGCAGCTGGATACAGGGTCTTGTTCTCACAGGATTCGGCGCAGGGGTGATCGGTCTTGTGGATAACTTTCTGCGGCCCATCCTGGTGGGCAGAGACACCAAACTGCCGGACTACCTGGTGCTGCTGTCAACCCTGGGGGGATTTGTTCTGTTCAACATCAACGGATTTGTGATCGGCCCTTTGCTGGCCGCGCTGTTCGTAGCATTCTGGGAGATCTTCATCCGGGATTTCAACACACCCGGTGATGGTGGATAACCTTTCTTTACCGCACATAGGCCAGGCCAGGCAGCCATGTGACCAGATCAGGCCACATGGCAACGATAAAGAGCCCAAACAGCTGCAATATCACAAAAGGAATGATGCCCCGGTAAATATGTCCGGTTTTCACCTGTGGCGGGGTGACCGCCTTTAAATAAAACAATGAAAACCCGAAAGGCGGAGTCATGAAAGAGGCCTGCAGATTTATGGCCAAAAGCACACAGATCCACAGGGGATCAAAGGCAAAATCATCCACCAGAATCGGTACCAGTACCGGCACATGGATAAAAATAATTTCAATAAAATCCAGCACAAACCCGATCAGAAAAATCACTCCCATGACAATTGCCAGTACCACCCATTTGTTATGGTCATGGGCGATATTGAGCAGAAAACCGCGGATAAGTTCATCCCCGTTGAGTTCCCGGAATGTCAAACCAAAAGCATTGGCCCCGATCAGGATAATAAAAACCATACTGGTGAGCCGTGTGGTGGTGGTGGAAACCTGCTTCAAGATATCCAGGTTGAACCGCCTGTTCCAGACTGCCAGTGCAACCGCACCGATACATCCCACAGACGCGGCTTCTGTGGGAGAGGCAATCCCGGCAAAAATAGATCCCAGCACAGCTGTAATGAGAACCAGGGGGGGGAACAGGGCCCGCAGCGTCTTTTTCCACAGTGCCTTTGCCGAGGGACTGGTACCGTCGTCCAGGGTCACCGTGGGGGCGATGTCAGGCCTGACAATGGCGGCCACGAAAATATATGCCATATAGAGCAGAACCAGCAGCACCCCGGGCAGCAGGGCTGCCATGAACAGGTCCCCCACCGGGATCTGCACAATGGTGGCCAGCAGCACCAGTACAATGGAAGGGGGAATGATCTGGCCCAGGGTGCCGGAGGCACAGACGGTTCCTGTGGCAAGTTCAGGCCTGTACCCGTGGCGCAGCATGGTGGGAACTGCCAGAAGCCCCATGGTCACCACTGTAGCGCCCACTATACCGGTGGAAGCCCCGAGAAGTGCCCCCACCACCACAGTGCTGATGGCCAGCCCGCCCCTGATCCGCCGGAAAACCAGCCCCATGGTTTCCAGCAGTTCCTCTGCCAGACCTGATTTTTCCAGGGTCACCCCCATGAAAACAAACAAAGGAACGGCAATAAGCACCACATTTTTCATGGCCCCCCAGATACGCAGGGGCAGCAGTTCAAAAAATCCCCATCCAGATCCAATGCCGCCAAAAATCATGGCAGTGCCGATGAGGGTAAAGGTGACCGGAAACCCGGCCATCAGCAGAACAGTCAATACCAGAAACATCCACCCGGCCAGGTATTCAGAACCCATTACAGCCCTTCCCTTTTGTTTTCATTCGCCTCTGATGGTGGTTCCAGAAGGATATACAGATTACGGATAAACATGGATATGCCCTGCAGTAAAAACAGCACATAACCCAAAGGAACACATGCCTTGATAACAAACCGGAAAGGTATACCGCCGGGATCAGGGCTGCCTTCCATAAAAGCAAACGACTCCCAGGCAAAGATCCAGGAGGTGTAAATAATCAAAAGCGCGCCCGGAAACAAAAAAAAGATACATCCCAGCACGTTGATCCAGGCCCGGCCTTTGTTTGACAGGCGTTGGTAAATCACATCCACCCGCACATGCTGATCATAGAGCAGGGTATAGCCGGCACCCATCAGAAAAATAAACCCGAACAGATGCCACTCCAGTTCCTGGGTAAACACAAAACTGGTGTTTGCTGTGTACCGCATGACCACATCGATGAAAACAACAGCCACCAGAAGCACCACCATCCAGGAAACCATGCGCCCGGTCCACTCGCTGCAGCGGTCGATCCCGGCGGCCATTGTTTTCAAAAAAGACTTTGTTTCCATTAACCTATCCCTTTAATGGATATCGGTCTGCAAGGCTCTGATAATAGGGCTTTTCTGAAATCTCGCCCCAGGGGCCGATGATTTTCTGGAACTTCTGAAAGCTTTCATTCACCTTTGCGGCCATGGGATCGGAAGCGGCAATATCTGACACCACCTGTTTTGAAATGCCCTTAAGTTTTGCCAGAATATCATCTGACAGCCTGATCACATCAACCTTATGCACATTGATGAGTTCTTCAAGTGCCTGACCGTTACCGGTATTGAACCCCTGGGTGGTCCAGTTATTGGCCTGGGCACAGGCAGCATCCAGAATGGCCTGAAAGTCAGCCGGCAGTTCATCATAGGCTTTTTTGTTGAAAATGAATTCAACAAACGGACCAGGTTCATGCCAGCCGGGATAATAATAATACTTGGCCACTTTGTAAAACCCCATGAGCTTGTCATGCAGCGGGCCAATCCACTCCGTGGCATCGATCACCCCCCGTTCCAGGTTCGTGAAAATTTCACTGGCCGGACAGAGAATAACGGTGGATCCCATCTCGGCCATGACCTTTCCCCCCAGTCCCGGAATCCGCATCTTCAGCCCCTTGAAGTCATCCACGGTTTCAATTTTTTTATTGAACCATCCTGCCATCTGTGGTCCGGTACTGCCGCCGGGCCGGGGAACAACCCCGAAGGGGGCATAGGTCTCTTCCCACAGTTTGAGCCCGCCGCCAAATTCATACCAGGCTGCCATGCCCGCGGCATTCAGGCCAAAGGGGACGGCGGCAAACCACTGGGCTGCCGGGGCTTTACCTGCCTGGTAATACCCAACCCCTGACCCTGCCTGCACCGAGGAGCCTTTTCTCACCGCATCAAATGTCTGCAGCGGCGGCACCAGCTCTCCGCCGGCAAACACCTTGATCTGAAACTGGCCCCCGCTCATCATCTCCACTTTTTTGGCCAGCAGTTCGGCTGCATCCTGCAGATACGGCAGTTTCGGCGGCCATGTGGTAACCATTTTCCATCTGACCTGTTTTTTGGCATGCACTGCCGGTGCATGTATCAGACTGCCTGCGGTTACTGCTGCAACACTGCCTATGGCGGCTTTTTGTAAAAACTGTCTTCGTTCCATGGCATCTCCTTTGATTTGGTGTTAATACACAACCTGTGATGCGACAATACAGTTACGGTGTAGCTGTTTCAGGTATAGCCAGCCATTTATGCCAAGTCAACCCCATATTTGAAAACACCTGTTTTTCCGGCACATGTATTTTCACCATTTGTTGCTTTTTGAAAATTTTTTGATGCGGTTTTTGATGCGGTTCAGGTGCCAAGCAGCTGGTGCAGAGAGATTTTGCGGAGCACATCACTGTCAATGACGATGTTTAAAATATCAAGAAGTTCGAACAAGGCGGTGACTTCATTTTCTGTTACTGTCCGGCTGAAACTTTGCTGTACATCCGCCACGGGAAGACGTAATAAATCATAGAGCGATTTTTCGCCAAACTCTGAAAAAGGCAGCGGCGGCACAGGGATTTTGAGCAAAAAGACTTTTTGTCGAAATTTTCTGATGTGCAGGCTGTTGCTTTCAGCAATTATTTCCTGCAGCAGTGGCTCTTCAATGCGGGCAAGGTCTATTACCTGGTTGATGTTGAAACCCGCCAGAAGCCGGCTCCACGCGGTGCTGATTCCGTCAATCACAGACAGCGGCTCCCAGGCAACCATATCAAGGGCTGTTGCAGCAGTCCGACCGGCCAGGGGACGTTTGACGTCTGCAAGGGTTGCGGCCTGTTGCTCTCCCAGCTCCAGCTGCAGCTGCCAGCCGGTCTCACTGCCCGGGTAACGGTCAGCCGGAATCAGCGGGGCAGCATCCTGGGTATCAGCTGGCGTTTCCAACGCCTGTCTGGTTTGACCGATATTGAGGGTTACTGCGTTTACCCGGACATTTGGATGAGTGCGCTTGACGGTGACAAGCGCAACAGCAAACTCATCTGCCAAAGACAGACAAAGGTCTCCAAGAGACATCTGCTTTTTTTTATCTGCCATTCTGTTCTTTGTACATTTTTTCCCTGGCTGTTTTTATCTACTGGCTGCTGCGTATATTATTTTCAAGCAGCTCGTCAAACAGATGGAGACGGTCACCCGGGGCCATCACAGTGTTCAAATAGCTGTACATCGCCCTGGTTTCCTCTATCTGTCCCCAGCTGCGCCAGATCTGATGCAACCAGTCGCGGCGTGGATCAGTGGGCGGCAGCGGTATGGGTTCCGTATTTGAGGCAACAGAAATAAACTGGGCAAGCTTATCCCGCCAGGCATCGAATTTTTCATCAATTTCCTTGAGCTGTGCGACAAGCTCTGCCTCCACTTCTGCCAGCGCCTGGGAAGCTGTCACGTTAATCCCTTTGCGCCGGGACATTTTTGCGCTGTTCAGAACCGGTTCGCGAAAACCATCCTGTGCCGCTATAATCCGCGCCCGCTGCCGGGATACCAGTGCGGTCAACGGGCTGCGCAGCCGGGCCAGAGAGTGCTCCAGATCCTTGAGCCACTGGCCGGCCCTGGCTGCAAAACCTGTCTCGCCATGCTGGTAGGCATCAACCAGCTGCGGCAGCATCAGCAGTTTTTCCAGAATAATTTCCCGGGTAGCAACCAGCATAGCGACCTTCTCCCTGTTATTCCGGTGTCAATTTGCGTGTCATGGTCCCATCGTCATTTTGACCGATACTCCACTCCAGGCCTTCCTCTTTCAAGGTCAGGGTCAGTCGGCTGACATTGGCGTGGGATGATTTGTCCTTGACTTCTGCGGTCAGAATGGAAGCACCGATATGGGGGGACCGCCCGACTTTCTGCAATGCGGACCCGCTTGCACTGAAACGCAGATTGGAGACAACCCTGCTGGATGCCGCCAGGGTGCCATCGGCTACGATTTTCTTTTTAACTGTTGCGCTGTATGCATCCTCGGCAGCACGTATCACAGCTTCACGCGGCGACCGGTAGACACTGGGAACAGCCACTTTATTGAGCTGCTGACCAAAGGCGGCATCAAAATTTTTCAGCTCTTTTTCGCTCATGGAAAGCCCCTCCCGGGAAAGAGAGGCTTTCAGCTCTTTTCTGACAGCATTTCTGATGGTATCAGCATCAGCTATCTGGTCAGCTTCACCTTCATCCTGTGCTTCGATCAGCATGGGAATATCAATGGACACTTCCGGCACCCTGATCCGGGGGATACTCATCCCTGACAGCAGTGGATTGTCTTTATAATGCTCTGCTATTGCAGCAGATTCTTCATCCGCTATCCGTCTGGCATGCACCACCCCGGAGATCAGGGCCCCCAGCAAAACCCCTAAATCAGACATAATTATTCACTCTTCTCAGGTTGTCGCAGGTGTTTCTTTGATGGCATTTTCAAGAATCCCAAGCAGCCGCTCCGTGCCTGCCGGCAGTTCATCCTGGACCGCCCGGACATGCACCGCCATGGAGTAGGTCCGCTCAATTTTGGAACTGGATGCGGTGCTTTTTTTATAGGAATAGTTCACCTTTAATGAAGCAGATCCCCACCCCCATCCGGCCTTGGCTTTCAGCTCAGTGTCCAGGCCATGAGAGGAGGTTGACGAAGACTCCTGAACCGCCGTGATTTTTGCATTAAAGTCAATTGTGGTTTCCTCAACACGGATAAAGGGGATCGGCAGCATGGTGAGAAACGGGACTGTCAGTTCAAAGTCCTTGACTTCAATGGTTACCGTCCCGTCGGCAGCAGTTTGTTCAACAGGACGTTTGTACTTGAAAGATACCATGGTCGGCCCAGTGATATTGCCACTGTCATCTGAGTCAAAACCAACCGCCTTGATAAAATCGACTGAGGTCACAGCTGACTGTGCCTGGGCCTTGATGACCGCATTCAGCGGACCACCAATCATCGATTCAAAATTAATATTGCTGAGTTCGTCACCGATGGCCATAATTTTTTCCCCCCTGTATTGAAGTTAGAAATTTTCCGCCTGAATCTGCCTGCACCGGCAGAAAGCAGGGTTTCATCTCAGGATTGCTTATTGTGGAATCAACCGCGATCTTTGTCAATCAAAATTTTTACGAACCCGCCAGATTATCAAAATATCGCCCCGGCCATACAAACCATGTTATGTCAGGCCGGAGCAGAATGGGGAGCTGTTTGCAGTTTTACCTGATTTTTGCACATTTCTATGATATAATAAAAAAAATCAGGCACAGCAAAAAGAAAATAGTGATTTTTTTTGGTTTTACGGTGTCACAGGAATAAAAAGGATGTAAAAAATCCAACTTTAAATGACCAGGAGGTCCAAAAGATGAAAAAAAGTTTTTTAACCATTATTGTTATTGCCATGTTTGTCAATCTGTTCGCCTGTGCCTCGCTACAAACCCAACAGGAACAGGGGACAGCTGTCGGTGCCGGGGTCGGTGCAGGCGTCGGCGCTGTTCTTGGACAGGTCATTGGCAGGGATACGGAAGCCACCCTGATCGGTGCCGGGATCGGCGCGGCATTGGGCGGCCTGGCAGGCAACCAGATTGGACGTTACATGGACCAGCAGGAGCGGGACCTGCGCAATGCTGTTGCCGCATCCGACTCCGCCAGTATATCCAGGGACCAGGATATTTTACGGGCCACCTTCAAAGGAGAAGCCTTTTTCGATTATGACAAGAGTACCTTACTGCCCGGTGCCTATACAGAATTACGGCGGATCTCCGATGTCCTGAACCAATATCCCCAGACCATCATCGAAGTGGGCGGGCATACCGACACCAGGGGCTCGGAAGAATACAACCAGCGCCTGTCGGAAAGAAGGGCCGAGACCATTAAAAACGAACTGATCCGCAACGGGGTGCTGGCCCAAAGGATCAATGCCGTGGGATACGGGGAATCGCGCCCCATATCCTCTGACCATGCAATGAACCGGCGTGTTGAAATCACCATTGTGCCCATCCGGCAGGGATGAAGATTTAGGATTGAGGGATGAGGGGTGAGGGTTTCTTTGCTCCCCCCTCACTTCTCACCCCTCATCAATACCGCTCCAGGATCCGGAAGGTTTCTGTGGTTTCTTCCAGGCCCTGCTTCATGGGGGCCAGGTCCTTGTGCAGGATATAAGCCTCCAGGTCT
>JAABSB010000134.1 GCA_011390615.1 Desulfotignum sp.
ATACGTTTTGGCGGTCTGCATGCTTTTTTGACACCTGGCTGCGCCATGTGTCAAACCGGTCTATCCAGGCTGTGACAGTATATTCATAGATCCCCAGTTCATGGGGAATAAAAGCGGCCTGCCACAGGTCGTTCACCAGCAGCTGCATGGGAATCTGCCGCCACTGGTCGGTTCCAGCCCTGCGGTACAGCAGCCGGGCCGCCAGCCGGTCATGACCGTCCACAAAGATATCTGCGGAAATGGTCACTGTTTCATTTACCGCCCGCCTGGCGGGAAACCGGCCGTTGTCAACCGCAGGGGCTACATTTTCGATAACAACGCGTTTTATGAGGTCTGTCATGGTATTTTTCTCTTTTTTTTAGCGGTTAGGTATTAGCTTTTAGCGGTTAGCTAAAACCGTATAATTTTTCCACATACTGCTGTGCTGCATCCTGCCACAAAAACCGGGTTCCAGCAGCATTATCTTTTATCTGCTGCCATTTTTCAGGATCATTTTTGAACAGCCCAATGGCCTGGCAGGCAGTTTCAACAAAATTTTGTGCCTGGTCATCCAGATCCCTGCCCCCAAAGCAAAACCCGTTCACACCATGGCGGACAGTATCGCGCAACCCCCCGACAGCATGCACCACACAGGGTTGTCCATCCCGCATGGCCAGCATCTGACCTATGCCGCAAGGTTCAAAAGAGCTGGGCATCAAAAAAAGGTCGCCATTAGCATAAAGGGCCCGGGCCGCCTGATCTGAAAATCCGTGAAGGAAAATAAAATTAGGAAACCTTGCACCAAGCCGGGTAAAAAACCGCTCAAACTCCTCATGGCCGGTCCCCAGAAGAAAATATACCCCGTCATCTCCCAGTGCAGTCAAAATCCGGGCTATGGCTGACATGCCTTTGTCCTCTCCCTGGCGCATGAGCAACACTTTTTGCCTGGTCAGACGCGTAACACTGCACAGCACCATTGGTGAGCGGTCAGGCCGGGGGCGGTTGCGCCTCTGCAACAGGCCCGACAGGTTGTGGCAGGCGATAAAGGCCGCACTGGACACTGTCTGCCGGCCGGCAGACCACTGCATGATCCGGCGCTGAAAACTGCGGATCATTTCCGGCATCTCCATTACAGGGGGATGGCGGTCTTCCGGATATTCACAGCCATTGAGGATGCCCTTCAGATTCCCTGTGTCATTTTCATGGGCAAGCACGGCTTGAAGTCCCTGAGCACCATGAAACCGGGGCAGGTCGTCAGGCCGGCATATCTCCTTTGCATAGGCTGGGGACACCGTATGCACCCTGTCTGCCAGGCGGATGCCGCAGGCCATCAGATTGCAGGCATCCGGCCACCGCGGATCAGCCACATCCAGCCAGTGCCAGGTGATATCAGGAAACCAGGCCGACAAAGAGGAACTGCTGCCGGCCAGAGGCCGCACCCCCTGCAGGGCCAGATTGTGGATGGTAAACACCGTCCGCACGCTCTGCAATGGTGCACAGGCAGGGTGATACCGGCGCAGCAGCGCCACAAGGGCCATATGCCAGTCATGCAGATGCATCACATCTGCCCGGGGTATTACTTCTCCGGCCAAAGCGGCGGCTGCGGCACTGCAAAAGCAGGCAAACCGGGAGCCATCGCTGAAAAAAGGCTGATCATCCGGATCATGCACATAGATCTGATGATGCCCGGTTCGGGCATGCACTGCCTCCAAAAACGGGTGTTGTATCACATAATGGGTTACACCCGGGTGCACTTGCTTTGCCGGCACCCGGTAAAACTGTGCGTCATGAAGGGTCCCGCGGAATGGAAAACAGATGTTCGCCATATATTCCGCCCCATTGGTCCGGTGCAAAACACCATACCCGGGGATTACAACGCTTACCTGGTGACCAAGGTCCGCCAGTGCCGGTGCAATATCCCGCACCACATCTGCTACACCGCCCACCTTGGCATTGGGAAGGCTGTCATTTTCCGCAGCCATATGAACGATATGCATTATTATTTCTCCTTTTTTTCCTGGATGCGCGACAGCCGCTTTGTCACCCACAGGTTACCTGCAACCAGAGCTGCTGCCAGTGCGGCTGCAATGAGCGCGTTTATCCAGTCAGGATGCATTATGGTGTGCAACAGACGGTCTGCAAATATTGTTATTGCCAGAATGCCCGGCGTCATGCCCAAAGCCGTTCCCAGAAGATAGTCTTTGAGCCGGATATGGGAAGCCCCGGCTATGAGATTGATAATGGTAAAAGGAGCAACCGGAATATTCCTGATAACAGCAACCGTTAAAATACCTTTTTTTGCCATCTGCCGGCTGATGTGGTTCAGCTTTTTCCCCGCCACTTTGCGTACCATCTGTTTTCCCACCCCGGCACCTGTCAAAAAGGTTGCCAGCGCACTCAACAGACACCCGCTGAAGGCATATAAGACAGCCCAAACCGGATCATATACCATTGCTGTTACACCCACCAGCAGTGTGATGGGTACCATCAAAAATCCTGCGGCAACATATACCGCCATAACAATCGGAAAAGACATGGGATGACTGCGGATGTCGCCGGCCCAGGCTGCCATGTTTTCTGTTGTGATCCATTGGGCAAGGGGAGACCAGCGCCAGGCTGCAGCCAGGCCGAACAGAAACACAAGCACCCCTGCCAGCTTCACCATCTGGGGTGCTTTGGACTGCTCCTGCCTATCTCGGGCAAACCGGTCCATCATGCGGTCAAATGCAACGGGCGATTCCGGATCCAGCAGTTCAGAGTCTCCGACAATGGCCGCTCCATCAACGGGAAGGGACTGGTGATATGCAAGTTTTTTTAATCTGCGGCCGGAATCTTTGGATGATAAGGATGCGATGATGCTGTTCATGGATTTTTCTTCAGCAAAGGCTTTGGCCACCGCATCAACTGATCTGCCTGAATGTTCCGCCAAAAGCCGGCTGCGCAGACAAGCGATTGCCTCACCAACCCTGTCATCTTCTCCTGCCTCAAATGCCAAAACACATTCAGAATCAAACCGCATGGACCGGTTGCTTAAATTGGCAGAACCGATGATTGCCATCCGCTCATCCACAATCATAAGCTTGGCATGCACGTACAAAGGGGTTTTGCCGTCCTCCAGCACCGGATAAAAAACCCCCAGCCGGTGGTGCATATCAGCCGCAAACAGGGTTTTCAAAATCCTTGCCCGGATTGAATCCATGGTGCTTTGTTCCAGCCAGCCGCTGGATGCTTCAGGCAGGATAATGCAGATGTCAGGACCCTGTTCCCGGGAAAGACTTTTTTTAAGTATTTCAGCTATTTTGCCAGATGTCAGATACTGGTTTTCTATATAAATGCTTTTTTGGGCTGCAGCAACAGCATCCCTGTAAAGATTTTCCACCTCCCGCACCTCTTTGCGGCCCTTGTAGGCAGGCAGGGTCCGTGATATCCCCAGCTGCATATCCTTGAGATCCGGTTGGAGATTTTTGGGCCAGGGAGACGCTGATCCGGGATCTTGCGATGCAGCATGCGTTGCAATCTGTTTGCCGGTTGCCCATTTCCAGCGGTCTGCAAACAATTGGCCCAGGGCTTCGGCCGCCTCTCCTTCCAGGGCCACCTGAATATCGTGAAAAGGGCTGTAGGGATCGCCCTCCGGGGTTACTCTCCGGGGATCATCCAGGCGGTGTTCAGGTGTATCCCAGCGGCTGTTTGTCAGATCAAGTCCCCCGCAAAAAGCCACCTGGTTGTCGATCACCACCAGTTTCTGGTGTTGGGATGCCCCCATGGGATGCTGGTCATCCAGATGAAAAAAAACCCGGCCATGGGTTTTCCATCCCAGTTTAAAGATGGGCATCCATTCCCGTTCCATGGCATAGAGCATGGGAAAATCCCAGCTCAGGATGTACACATGCAGGCCGGGTGTGCGTTTTGCCTTGGCATTGAGAAAGGCGCCCAGATCTGTCTGGTCATCAGAGGCCTCATCGCCCCGCAAAAGGGGTATCCTGCTGTCGATATCCCATGCAGCAATGAAAATTGTCTTTTGGGCCTGATCAATGGCATCTGCCACTGCTGAAAAATAGGCAGCACCATCTATTAAAAATCCGGCTTTTTCTGCATGGGTCAGGCACCAGCAATTGGATTTTTTTTTCAGCACATCTGCTGACATTCTTTTTTTCATATTGTACTGCCCAAAAAAAGTGTCACCAGCCCCAGATAAATCAGCAGGCCCAGAATATCATTCAAAGTGGTTATAAACGGACCCGTGGCCAGCGCTGGATCGATACCGCATTTGTTTAATACAAACGGCACGGCAGAACCGGTAAAACCGGAGTTAATAACGACCAGTACCCCGGCCAGGGCCACAATGCTCCCCAATGCATAGTCAGAAAGCCACCAGCCGACAATCAGACCCAGAAGCCCCCCGCAGGCAATGCCGTTGATAAACGCCACCTTCATTTCCAGCCAGAGCCGCTTTCGGATATTGACAAGGCTGACATCCCCGGTCGCCATTCCCCTCACCACAATGGTAGCAGCCTGGGTCCCTGTATTGCCGCCCATGCCCATGATTACCGGAAGAAAAAACGACAATGCGATGATTTCTTCCAGTGTTGTCTCAAACTGGTTGATCACAACAGCAGCCACAATACCGCCTGCCACACCTGTTATGAGCCACGGCAGGCGTGCTCTGGAGATTTTCAGAAAAGATTCTTCGGCAATTTCATGCCCCATGGCCCCGGTCATTAAAGACAGATCTTCATCCACCTCTTTTTCGATAACATCAATGATATCATCGTGGGTAATGCGGCCCAGCAGCAGACCGCTGTCATCCACCACAGGCATATTGACCAGGTCATGCTTTTTGAACAGCCTGGCTACTTCCTCCTGGTCCTGTCCGGCCGGGACAGAAATCACTTCAGGATTCATTATGTCTGTGATTTTCCGTCCAGGTGCCTCAATAAGCAGGTCCTTCAGTGAAACCACGCCTGAAAGCCTGTCAAGGTTATCCAGAACCCAGACATGATAAAGGTTTTTGACCTGGTGTTTTTTTTCACGAATGACGTCAATCACCTCTCCGACCGTACTGATTTCCGGTATGGCAACATACGCCAGGTCCATTATGCCGCCGGCCGTCTCTTTCCCGTATTGCAGGAGCTTTTCAAGTTCCCGGGATACATCAGGACCACTCATCTCAAGAATGTCTTCGGCCCGTTCTTCTGAAAGATTGCCTAAAATGTCGGCGGCATCATCCGCATCCAGCTGCTGAATAATAACAGAAACCAGGTGGTTTTCCAGACCAGCCAGAATCTGTTTTTGCACAGGTCTTTCAATTTCCTTCAAAACCCCACCGGCCTTTTCAGCAGGCAGGACAGAAAAAATGAAAAACCGTTCATCAGGTTCCAGATGCTCAATAACATCTGCCATATCAGCAGAGGGATATTCATCAAATATCCCTGCCAGAGCACCTGCATCCTGCTGGTGAATGGCACCTCTTATCCGCTTGAAAACAAATTTTTTATCGGTCATGTGTATCTTTGTAAAAGAATGAAACTTGTTTCAAAATCTGCACAACAACCAGTGGTATCAAGCTCATACCGAGGACAAACAACCACTGGCCGGATGTGGGCACGACCATGGTCAAAACCCGTGACAACGGCGGAAAGTATACCGCAACAAGCAGAAGCACAATGCTCAGAATCACGGCTGCCCATACGAAAGGATTGCGTGTCACATCGTTGAAAATCACACTGGATCCGGCATCACGCATGTTGAACACATGCCAGGTTCGGGTGAACGCCAAAATAAGAAAGGTTATGGTCACAGCGCGTTCCCCGGACAAAGACATCTTATCCAAAGATATCCAGAAGCCCGTAAGCGCTGTTCCGGCAATGAGCAATCCATAACCAAAAATAAGCATCCAAAGGGTCCTGGTCACAACAGGTTCGCTGGCGGGCCTGGGCGGCTTGTCCATCACCGAGGGTTCTCCTTTGCCCACGCCCAGTGCCAAGGCCGGAAACACATCACTGATCATGTTCAAGTACAGAATCTGCAACGGCAACAGCGGTAATATACTGCCGAAAAGCATGGCCAGACCCACGATCAGAATGGCACCCACGTTCCCGGAAAGCAGAAACACAATAAACTTGCGAATATTGCTGAATATTACCCTGCCCTGCTCCATGGCCAGGGCGATGGTGGCAAAATTGTCATCTTTGAGCACTATGTCTGCCGCCTCCCGCGCCACCTGGGTACCACGTCCGCCCATGGCCACGCCGATATCAGCCTTGGTCAGGGCCGGTGCATCATTCACCCCGTCGCCTGTCATGGCCACCACAGACCCGTCGGCCTGAAACAAAGAAACAAGATTGAGTTTCTGCTCCGGAGAGATGCGCGCAAAAACAGAAGATTGCAGGAGATTGTGACGTTCTTTTGGGGTGTAGTCTTCAGGCGGTTTGAGTGTATCCCCATGTATCACTGACTCCCCATCCCCGGGCAGGTTCAGTTTTTGTGCAATGGCGGATGCAGTCCCTGGATGATCTCCGGTCACCATGACCACCCGCACCCCGGCCTGCTTGAATTTGTCAATGACCTTCTGGATGTTTTTCCGGGGTGGATCCAAAAGTCCCGCAAACCCCATGAACGTCAACGATGAATAGGGATCATTTTGCACCGCATCGATGGATTTGCGGGCGATGCCTAAAACCCTGAGCCCTTCATCAGCCAGGGTTTCATTTGCCTGCAACAGTTTTTCATACACTGTTTCATCCATTTTCCGGGTTTGTCCATCTGTTGTCAGAACCTGGGTGGATGCATCAAGTACGGCTTCAGGCGCACCTTTAACCGCCACCATCTTGTCCTGCTCCCGGGTATGCCAGGTGGCCATCATTTTTGTCTCAGGACTAAAGGCCTCCTCTTTTTTTTCAGGATAGAATTCCAGCAGGTCATCCCGCTGCAGCCCAAGCTTCTGTCCAGCCTGAAGCAGGGCAAGTTCCATGGGATCACCCACATCTTCCCCGCTTTCTGACAGCTGGGCATTGCTGCACAGCATGCCGATGGTCATTATATCTTTCATATGCGTGTTCAAAGAATCATCGGTCTTCGTATCCTTTTTAACAGAAAACGGCGGGTCTTTGTCCAGCTGGCACCTGACATGCAGCACCTCTTCTGAAGCAACCAGAACCAGGATTCACATAGTCATCTTGTT
>JAABSB010000135.1 GCA_011390615.1 Desulfotignum sp.
ATCCCGGTTTTTCACTGCAAAGCATGCAAAAGCACCTATGTGACCAGAGAATCTGTGGACAAAATCCATGCCCTGTTCACAGAACATTCCTCTGATATCTGGTTTGATAAGGATGCAGCATTTCTCATGCCTGAGAATGCAAGGTGTGACGCCTGCGGTGCCGCAGAATTCACCAAAGACCACAACATCCTGGACGTGTGGTTTGACTCCGGGGTCAGCCATGCAGCGGTTCTCACCGAACGGACGGGACTGCGACGGCCGGCAGAGATGTATCTGGAGGGATCTGACCAGCACCGGGGGTGGTTTCATTCCTCTTTGCTCACAGCGGTGGGCCGCACAGGACAAGCCCCTTACAAGGCTGTTCTCACCCATGGGTTTGTGGTGGATGAGGCAGGGCACAAAATGTCCAAGTCGGTTGGCAATGTGGTGGCACCGGAAAAGGTGATCAAGCAGTATGGTGCTGATGTCCTGCGTCTGTGGGCAGCGTCTGCCGACTACAGGGGAGATGTGAGCATCTCCGATAATATCATCAGGCAGTTGTCTGACGCCTACCGCAGGATCCGCAACACCTGCCGGTTCATGCTGGGAAATGTCAGTGATTTTGACCTGAAGACACATGCCAGACCCATATCCGGCATGTGTGAAATGGACCGGTTCATTCTGCACCGGCTGTTTCAGGTGATCCAAAAATCGGTGCAGGCATATGAAAATTATGAATTTCATACCATTTACCATGCCCTGCACAATTTCTGTGTGGTGGATCTGTCGGCCTTTTACCTGGATATCATCAAAGACAGGCTCTATACCTCTCCACCGGACAGCCCCCAAAGAAAAGATGCCCAGACCGTGATGGCCTTTATTCTGGATGCCCTGGTCAAGATCATGGCACCGATTCTGCCCTTTACCGCAGAAGAAATCTATTCCCATCTGCCCCCGGGGCAGGCTGGAAAAGAAAGTGTGCACATGGAGCCCATGGCTGTGCCTGATCCCGGATGGCAGGACCACACCCTGGCAGACAAATGGAAACAGATCCTGGCCCTGCGGTCCGAGGTAACCAGGGCGCTGGAGGATGCCAGAAAAACCAAGCTCATCGGCCACCCCCTGGACGCGGCCCTTGAAATCAGCGTGCCGGACACCGGCCTCAAGGAACTGCTGCTACACCTGGACCAGGACCTGTCTGATATTTTTATTGTGTCTTCAGCCAGAATAGTTGAAAATCTGGAGCCAGGCGCTTTTTCAGGAAAAGAGATCCAGGGTCTTGAAATTGCGGTAAAAAAGGCAACAGGAGAAAAATGCGCACGGTGCTGGCGGTTCAGCAATGCCATCGGACAGGACCAAAATCATCCCGCAGCCTGTGACCGGTGTGCAGCCGCCCTGCAGCAGATCCTGTAATAAAGGGCTGTTGTGGGAAAAAAAGAACGCATACGCCTGATTCTTGTGAGCGCTGTGATTGTCCTGGTTGACCAGGCAACCAAAAAATGGATTGTCATGCACCTGGCCCTGCACGAATACATTGTGGTGATTGACAATTTTTTTCATATCACCCATGTGCTGAATCCGGGCGGTGCGTTCGGTTTTTTTGCCAC
Organism: Desulfotignum sp.; assembly: GCA_011390615.1. Lineage (GTDB taxonomy): Bacteria > Desulfobacterota > Desulfobacteria > Desulfobacterales > Desulfobacteraceae > Desulfotignum. The sequence continues at coordinate 1,587 of JAABSB010000135.1, forward strand.
CCAGTCAGATCTGGTGCGCAAAATTGTGTTTCTTTTTCTGTCATCTGTGGTGGCCCTGTTCATCTGCTGGTTCTACACCCGGGTGGCCAGAACCCATATTGTACTGTCCTATGGCCTGGCCCTGATCTTTTCCGGGGCTGTGGGCAACCTTGTGGACCGGTTCCGGTACGGCCATGTGGTGGATTTTCTAGATTTTTATGTGGGCACGGCCCACTGGCCCGCCTTTAATGTGGCAGATGCGGCTATCAGTTGCGGCATGGCAGTGCTCATATACCATGTGGTATTTAAAAAAATACCCGATTTTTAATCAGAGGTAATATGCATCCCATCCTTTTTACCTTCGGCAGCTTCAGCCTTTATACCTACGGGCTCTTTCTTGCTCTGGGGTTTATGGCAGCTGTCTGGTTTTCCAAGCGCAATGCCCGGTTTTATGACATAAAGCCTGATGATATTTCCGATCTGTTTTTTGTGGTCCTGGTGTGTGGCATCCTGGGTGCCCGCCTGCTGTATGTGGTCATCAATTTTGCAGATTTTCGCTCCAGCCCCATGGATATGGTGAAAATCTGGAACGGCGGACTGGTTTTTTTCGGCGGCTTCATGGGGGCTGTGGCCGGGTCTGCTGTGCTGCTCAGAATAAAGAAACTGCCTTTTTTCACAACCGCGGACGCCATTTCCCCTGGTGTTGCCCTGGGCCATGCCTTTGGCAGGCTGGGATGTCTGTTTGCCGGATGCTGCTACGGCCGGCAGTGTGACCTTCCTTTTGCTGTCAAATTCACCCATCCTGACAGCCTGGCACCGCTGCATATCTATCTGCACCCCACCCAGGTGTACATGGCTGCATCCAATCTTTTCCTTTTTTTTCTTCTGGTGTGGATACAAAAGCACAAACGCTTCCATGGGATGGTGTTTTTAAGCTATGTTATGCTCTATTCCGTTTTCCGGTTCATCATTGAATTTTTCCGGGGGGATTTCCGCGGTGATTTTTTCTTTTCCTTTTTGTCCATGTCCCAGGGAATCGGGATTCTGGTTTTCATCACCGCCCTGGCGTTGATGGTAAAACAGGCAAAAGCCGCCAATGCCGACCGTTAAACACAAAGACCTGGGAAAATGGATGGCCCGGGCCCCTGAAACCACGCTGCCTGGATGCATACTGGTGGCAGGTGACCCTTTTCTGGTAAAGGAAAGTTTTGATCAAATAACCGCTTTTCTGTACAAAGACCAGCCCAGCGGTTCCAACATGGAGGTTCTGGATGGCCGGTCCACCCCCATGGGAGATATCATAGAACAGGTCACCACCTTTTCTTTTTTCCCGGGCAAAAAAGTGGTTGCCCTGAAACAGGCCCCCATTTTTTCAACCAGACCCGGTGCCGGGGAACTTGTGTATTCTGAAAAAGATTTTTTGCGGCTGTCTGACCTTGTGGAAAAAGGGATACCAGAAGATAACTTTCTGATCATGACCGCGCTTTCTCTGGACCGGCGCAGAAAAATATATAAAACCCTGGACACATCCGGATTGATCATCGATTGTACAGTGGCCCAGGGCGCCAGAAAAGCGGATATAGATGACCAGCGGGCCGTGCTCCGGAATATTGCAAAAAAAGTGCTGGGCAAGTCCGGCAAAACCATGGATCAGGCAGCTTTTTCAACACTGTCTGATCTGACAGGCTTTGATCCGGGATTGTTTGCCCAAAACCTGGAAAAGCTTGTGGCTTATTCCGGAACCCGACAGGCAATAGTACAGGCAGATGTCAAGGCTGTCATCCCCAGGGATAAAAAAGATCCCATTTTCAGCCTCACCAACGCCCTGATGGAAAAAAATGCCGCCAATGCCCTGTTTTATCTGTCCTCTCTTTTTGCGGATGGATTTCACCCGCTGCAGATTCTCAAAGCCTTTGAAAACCTGGTGAGAAAACTGGTGCTGGTCAAAGCATTTGCTGAAGATTTTGCGCTGCGCCACCCGGAAGTCCGGCTGGACCGGTTAAATTTCAATACCTTCAAGCAAAAGGTTCTGCCGGCAATAATCTCCCATGATGATATAATGAAAAAACAGACACAGGCATTTCAGACCACCCTGGCAGACACAGTGGCTTCAGACGGTAAAAAAAAGGAAAAAACAGCACCACCATTGGATCTTTTGCTTGCCCCCAATCCCAAAAGCCCCTATCCTGTATTCCAGAGTTTTGATAAATCAGCCGGATTTTCCCTTAATGAACTGTGCGCTGCCCTCATTGCCCTGGGAGATCTTGATTTTGCTCTGAAATCCTCATCCATGGAAGCGAAGGTGGGCATTGAAAATTTTGTGATCATATTCTGTCAAAAAGGAGGCTGGCTTCATGCAGCGGAAAACCAAAATAATTGCAACCATTTCTAACCTGAACTGTTCCAAACAGTTCATTGCAGGGCTTTACCAGGCCGGCATGAATGTGGTCCGGCTCAACACGGCGCACATGACCCATGAAGATGCCCTGAAAGTGGTGGAAAACACCCGGGCGGTTTCTGAAAAAATCGGTATCCTTCTTGATACCAAGGGTCCGGAAATCCGCACCTGTGATGCCAAAGCACCCCTGACCGTTCACCACGGGGATTATATCCGCATCAAAGGGGACCCGGAGGGCATCTCCTTTGGTGATATCATCTATGTGTCCCACAGGGGGTTTGTCAGGGATGTGCCCATGGGCAGTTCCGTGCTCATTGATGACGGCACCGTGGCCCTGGCGGTGATGCACAAGGATGAAGAATACCTGGTCTGCCATGTGGAAAATGACGGGGTGATCCATGCCAGAAAAAGCGTGAATATCCCGTCCGTTCATGTGAAACTGCCGGCTTTGAGCGAAAAGGACAAGGGGTTTATCGCATTTGCCGCTGACAACAACCTGGATTTCATTGCCCATTCTTTTGTGCGGAACAAAGGGGATGTAATCGCGGTCCAGGAAATTCTGGACAAAAAAAAATCCCCCATCAAGATCATTGCCAAGATTGAAAACAGCCAGGGCGTGGAAAATATCAGTGAGATACTGGATCACGCCTACGGGGTTATGATTGCCAGAGGAGACCTGGCCGTGGAGATCCCCACGGAAAAAATCCCTTTGATCCAGAAAAGAATTATCACCACCTGTATCGAGCGGCGCAAGCCTGTTATCGTGGCCACCCAGATGCTGCATTCCATGATTGATTCTCCCAGACCCACACGGGCTGAAGTGTCGGATGTGGCCAATGCGTGCCTGGACCATGCCGATGCCCTGATGCTGTCCGGAGAAACCGCCAGCGGCAGATACCCGGAAGTGGCGGTGCGGACCATGGCAAAAATTGCCAGGGAGGTGGAAACCAACCTGAGCAGCTTCATCAACATTCCCTATTCATCTGAAAAAAAAATCACCGCCTACCTGGCCAAGGCAGCAGTGAAAGCTGCCCTGCGGCTGAACACCAAAGCCATTGTGGCAGATTCCCTGACAGGGGGCACCATCCTGGCCCTGGCAGCCTACCGGGGGGACAATCCCATTTTTGCCCAGGTATATGACAAACGGGTGATGCGGCAGCTGTCTCTGTCCTTTGGTGTGTCAGCTGATTATATTCCCATGAATGCCGGATCCATGGAGACCCTGAAACTGTCCATCTGCCGGCTGCTGGATGAAAAAAAACTGGCTGATGATTCTTTGATCATTGTGCTGGCCGGCAGTTTCGGGCCCACCCACGGGGCGTCTTTCATTGAAATCGCCTCAGCCGGTACCATGAAGGAAAAATGTGTGATTGCATGAATCACAGGGCATTGGATAGGTTTTTTTAGAAGGACACGAAAAACGGGCTTCTTCGTGTCATTAGTGGTAACAGAATTTGACAGCACTGAGTGCCTAAAACAGATGGACTGACGGTTCCCTGCTGCATACTAAAGGCTAACAGCTAATGGCTAAAAGCTAATAGCTAAGATCTGAAAGGTTCTCGGGTTTTTGAAACAGCTCTTCCGCCCTGTAGGAGCTTCTCACAAACGGGCCGGCAGCCACTTTGGTGAATCCGATATTCCGGGCAGTCTGCCCCAACTGTTCAAATTCTGCCGGTGGATAGTATTTTTCCACGGGCAGATGGTTTCTGGTGGGCTGCAGGTACTGGCCCATGGTCAGCATGTCGCAGCCATGGTAAAACAGATCCTGCATGGTCTGTTCCAGCTGGGGTATGGTTTCTCCCAGCCCCACCATGATGCCTGATTTGGCCGGCATATCAGGATTCAGCTTTTTTACATTGCTGATAAGATCCAGAGAGCGCTGGTAAACAGCTTCGGGCCGGACCCGGGGATACAGGTCTGCCACGGTTTCAATATTGTGGTTGATGACATCAGGCTGTGCATCCATAACAGTTTTCAGGGCAGCCATATCCCCTTTGAAATCAGGTATCAGTACTTCCACCCGGATGGCCAGGCCCATCTCTTCTCCCATTTTCTTGAGGGCCTGGATAACGGCGGCAAAATGGGCGGCCCCGCCGTCGGGCAGATCATCTCTGGTGACAGAGGTCACCACCACATAATGCAGCCCAAGTTCCCGGGCCGCCCGGGCCACCCGGTCAGGTTCCTGCGGGTCCACGGCCGGGGGAGGGCGGGAGGTGATGTTGCAGAACCGGCAGTGCCGGGTGCACTGGTCCCCCAAGATCATAAAGGTGGCGGTGTCTTTGGAAAAGCATTCAAACATATTGGGGCAGTTGGCCTCCTGGCAGACGGTATGCAGTTTTGCCCCGGCCAGCAGTCTTGTGACCCTTGCATAGTCCCCGCCCCTGGGCAGATGTTTTTTCAGCCAGGCAGGTTTGCCGGCTCTGGCAGCAGGCTTACACATGGGCTGTCTCCCTGACCAGGTGAAACTCAAACACACGGCAAAAATATGTGACAAATTTTTCTTTTACAGCTTCCATGGGAATATGACGCGCTTTTTTTTGGGATTTGCACAGCTCCTTTTCCAAAGATGTCATGGCTACCCGGGAAAGACCGCAGGGATTGATCCAGGAAAAAGGGGTCAGGTCCAAAGATACATTCAATGCCAGTCCATGGATACTGATGCCGTGCCTGATGGACAATCCCACAGATCCGATTTTTTTCGATCCAATCCACATGCCGTGGTTGCGCGGATCACGGTTGATGGCCACCCCGAAATCCTGTGCTGTTCTGCCCATGATCTCTTCGAGCCCATACACGAAATCTGCCACCCCGATGCGGGCACGCTCCAGGTCCAACACCGGATACAGCACTGCCTGGCCCGGTCCATGATAGGTGATATTGCCGCCCCTGTCTGTCTGCACCATGTCAATGCCCTGCTGTTCCAGAAAATTATCCGGTTTCATCAGGTTTTCCTTTCCACCCCGTCTGCCAAAGGTGAACACCGGGGGATGCTGGACAAAAAACAGATGATCCTGCAGTGAGCGGTCCTGTATTTTGGCATTGCGCACGTCAAGCTGCAGGTCCAGGGCGCGCCGGTATTCCAGGACCTGCAGGTCCTGGAATACACAGGTGCGCAACCCGGATCTTATCCCCTCAGGCATGGCTTTCTGGCGG
>JAABSB010000136.1 GCA_011390615.1 Desulfotignum sp.
AAGGTGCCGGTGGCAAGGATTTTTTCAACCCTTCAGGCCCACCTGGGATCTGCCTATGTCAATGACTTTAATCTCGGGGGCCGGACCTACCAGGTCAAGGTCCAGGCAGACGGACCCTTCCGGGATACGGCAGAAGATATCAAGCGTCTTTATGTGCGCAGCAATGACCAGAAAATGGTTCCTCTCTCTACCCTGGTGACCCTGCGCACTGTTCTGGGACCCCAGCTTATAAAACGGTATAACCAGTTCACCAGTGCGGATTTCAACGGCAATGCCGCCCCGGGGTTTTCGTCCGGACAGGCCATGGCCGCCATGGAAGAGGTGGCTGCAAAGGAACTTGCCCCTGGTTTTGGCTATGAATGGTCTGCCCTCTCATACCAGGAAAAACACACCGGCGGCCAGGTTGTCTGGCTCTTTGCCCTGGCCCTGGTCTTTGCCTATCTGTTCCTGGTGGCCCAGTATGAAAGCTGGAACCTTCCCCTGTCCATTGTATTGACCATACCGGTGGGAACCCTGGGGGCCCTGGGGGGCCTGTGGCTGCTTGAAATGCCCCTATCCATTTACGCCCAGATCGGTCTGGTGCTGCTGGTGGGTCTGGCAGCGAAAAATGCTATTCTTATTGTTGAATTTGCCAGGGGTCAGCGGCTGGCCGGCCTATCCATTGCAGAGGCGGCTGTAACCGGCGGGGCCATCCGTTTTCGGCCGGTGCTCATGACATCTTTGACTTTCATTTTCGGACTGGTTCCCATGCTCATTGCTACCGGGGCCGGAGCCGGCAGCCGCCGGGCAATCGGTACCGCCGTTTTTTCCGGCATGTGTGTGGCAACCTTTTTGGGCATTTTTCTGATCCCGGCCCTGTATTTTATTTTTCAGACCATCAGTGAAAAAGGCCGGGCCCGGCGGCTGGCAGGACAGCAGCAGTATAAGCTGGACATTGCTCCTTCGGAAACACAAACCAAAGAAGAGAGGTAATACAGCATATGCATTGTTTTTTGAAAACAGATACCTGTGGTAAAACCGGATTTTCCCCCAATGCATTTACCCTTATTGTCTGTCCGGCAATAATACTGGTGCTGATAATCATGTCCGGGTGTGCTGCAGTGGGTCCTGAATTTCAGACACCAGAACTGCCCGCCCCTGACACCTGGCATACCGAAATGGCGGGCGGGCTGGCAGTTTCAGAAACCGTATCACAGAATCAGGCCGCCTGGTGGGAATTATTTAAAGATCCCCAGCTGACCCGGTTGATTAAACATGCGGCAGCCGGCAACTTGGATCTGCAGAAAGCGGTGGTCCGAATTAAGGAAGCACGGGCACTTTACGGCATCAGCCAGGCAGATGATTATCCGGTCCTGGACAGCACCGGCCTGATCCAACGGCAGCAGAGCAGTGAAGAAACCGGTACCGGGACTGCAAGCGGTTTTTTTCATGCCGGTTTTGATGCTGCCTGGGAACTGGATATCTTCGGTAAAATCCGGCGTTCCCAGCAGGCAGCTTTGGCTGAGGTGGAAACCCGTCAGGAGGCCTTGAATGCCGTTCTCATCAGTTTACAGGCGGAAGTGGCGCTCAATTATCTGGAGCTGCGCACCTTCCAGGAACGGCTGGTTGCGGCCCGGGGAAACCTGGAAGTCCAAAAAGAAACCTATGAAATCAATTTGTCCCGGTTCAATGCGGGATTGATCGGAGAACTGCCGGTACACCAGTCTCAATACATTCTGGAACAGACCCGGTCCCAGATTCCACTGCTGCAGGACGGCCTTGGCCGGACCGCCAACCGGCTGGCCGTGCTGGTGGGCAAATCCCCCGGTACCCTGCATGAAGCATTGACTGAAAACCGCGCCATTCCCTGCATTCCCCTGGAAGTGGCCATGGGTATTCCTGCCCGCACACTGCGCCAGCGCCCGGATATCCGCCGGGCAGAACGTGTCCTGGCCCGGGAAACCGCCCTGGTGGGAGTGGCCATGGCAGACCTGTATCCGCAATTTCATCTGACCGGCACATTTGGTCTGGAAGCCCTGTCCGTCGGGAATTTTTTCAACAGCTCCAGCCGTTTCTGGGGGATCGGTCCCCGGGTTTCCTGGCGGCTTTTTGACGGTGGCAGGATCCGGCAGGCTGTTGCCGCCCAGTCCGCCCGCCAGGAACAGGCCATGATCGAATACCAGGCCGCATTGCTGACAGCCAGGGAAGAGATTGAAAATGCGATTCTTGCCTTTGCCAAGGAACAGCTGCGCCGCGATTCCCTGGTCAAGGCTACAGCAGCAGCCAGAAACGCCGACCGCATTGCCAGAGACCAGTACCAGGCCGGGCTGGTGGACTTCAGCAATGTGCTGGATGCCCAGCGGTCCCTGCTTTCCTTTGAAGACCAGCTGGCACAAAGCCGGGGCGCGGTGAGCGCCAACCTGGTGCGCCTGTACAAGGCCATGGGCGGCGGATGGCAGCATATGGCCCTGTGAAGCAGGGCCAATATTGATACAGGAGCAAAAGAGAACATGTGATGATCAGACCTGATACACCCTCCCGGTCAAACCATTCCAGGGTGTCCCTTTTTTTTGAAGGGGCAAAGGATACCTTTCCGCTGGTTGTGGGTGCGGTTCCCTTTGGTATTATTTTTGGGGCACTGGCTGACACGGCCGGGCTTTCCTTTGGTGCCGCAATGGGAATGTCCTTATTTGTTTTTGCGGGATCTGCACAGTTTGTGGCCATGGGCCTGGCAGCCTCAGGCACCCCGTGGCCCATGATAGTTGTCACCACCTTTGTGGTCAACCTGCGCCACATGCTCTACAGCGCGACCATGGTGCCTTTTTATAAAAAACTGCCCCATGCCTGGAAAATAGTACTGGCCTTTGGTTTGACCGATGAAACCTTTGCCGTGGCAGTCACCCGTTACAGCAAACATGATGGTGTAAGTGACAAGCATTACTACAACCTGGGATCCATGGTGTTCATGTACATCAACTGGAATCTGTGCACCCTGATCGGTCTTACAGCAGGAAAAACCTTTCCGGAAATATCCCGGTGGGGACTTGATTTTGCCATGCCTGCCACATTCATCGGCATTGTCATCCCGTATCTGGCTTCAAAACCCATGTGGGCAGCGGTGGCCACAGCCGGAACGGTTTCCATTGCCGCCCAGGGCCTTCCCCACAAGCTGGGTTTGATGGTGGCTGCCCTTGCCGGTGTTACAGCCGGGGTGGTGTGTGAAAAACTGTTCCGTGACAGAAAAAAGGGGAAATGACCATGTTTGGTACCGGCATACAATTATCTGAGATCTATATGGTTGCAGGTATGGCTGCAGTAACCTTTGGCATACGCTATATTCTTTTTCCTGTTTCCGGGCGGATGCAGTTTCCCAGACTGTTTGAAAAGGGTTTGAGTTATGTGCCGCCTGCTGTACTAACAGCCATTATCGTGCCCTCTGTGCTCATGCCGGACGGAAAAACCCTTGATCTGAACCTGGATAATCCCTATCTCATTGGCGCCATTGCCGCCTGTATCATCGGCGGGGTATTCAAAAATCTGCTCTTGACCATTGTCTTGAGCATGGCGGTTTTTCTGGGCGTCCAGTGGTTCTTTGCAGTGGGATAAACCGCTGCCCGCAGACTGCAGCGTTATCATTAACCCTGTCAGAAGCCATACCATAACAGGTGTCAGAAGGGCGAAAACCAGCACATATATACTGTAATTATCTCTTCATCCAGGCTGAATCATATGGATGCCCGGTTGTATTGGCATTACATGCACGCCAGGATCTTTGCCATTTTTTTCTTTTCATCATGATAGATCTGGTGGGCGGTTTTCAGATCAATGCTTTCAAATGAAATGGTATCTCCCGGGGTGGCCTGGGCCACTTTTGGGATATCTGTGGAGATCACGGTGGCGATTTTGGCATATCCCCCCACGGTCTGCTCCACCAAAAGGATGATGGGCTGTTCATCCGCCGGGATCTGGATGCCGCCGGGCATGGAGGGTTCCGATACAATGCTTTTGGGCATGCCCTGTTTGATGGGAATTTTTTCTCCCTGCAGCCGGTACCCCATGCGGTCTGCCTTGGGGGTGACCATATATTGGGTCGTAAACAGGGTGGTTGCGCCCTGGTCAAAAAAGTCATCCTGGGGGCCGGGAACCGCACGCAGCAGCACATGGGACGGATAGTCCGGAACCAGTTCTTCCGGCACCACCCGCTCCCGGGCCAGCAGGTCACCGCCATGGGCATCCAGGATATCGCCGGCCTTAAGGGGCCTGCCCATGAACCCGCCAAAACCGCCGCCCACATAAGTGGAAAAGGATCCCATGACCGGCGGCACCTTAATCCCCCCAGTGACGGCCAGACAGGCCCGACACCCGGCCTGGACCTGGGAAATGGTCAGCACGTCACCGGGCTTCACCCGGATGGACCGCCACTGCTCCGTGGGTTGGTCGTTCAGGGTGATGTCCATTTTTGCACCGGTGACAGCAATGTCCATGGATGAGAGAAATTTGAGGGACGGTCCCATGACCGTGATTTCCAGCACAGCCCGGTTGCTGTCGTTGCCCACCAACAGGTTGGCAGTGTCACAGGCAAAGGTGTCCAGAACCCCGCAGACAGGTACCCCCATCTGCTGGAACCCAAACCTGCCTTTGTCCTGAACCGTGGTAAATCCGCCGGGGGCCAGCACTTCAAAAGCGGGCATCAGCGGGTCTCCTTTTTGGCCAGCCGGTCATATTCTGATTCGGATATGGGCACAAATTTTATCTTATCTCCTGCCCGGTAAAAAAAGGGATCTTTTTTTTCGGGTGCAAACAGGTTCAGCGGGGTTCTGCCGATGATCTGCCACCCGCCCGGGCTGGCAATGGGATACATGCCGGTCTGGTTGTTGGCAATGCCCACAGAGCCTTTGGGTACGACCATGCGCGGGGTGTTCAGCCGGGGGGTGTTCAGCCTTTCATCCAGTCCCCCTAAAAACGCAAACCCCGGTGTGAACCCCACCATGTAGATCAGGTATTCCGGGGCCGTATGCACCTGGATCACCTGGGCTTGGGTCAGGCCTGAGACGGCCTGAACATTGCCGATATCCGGACCGAACTCCCCGCCATAGCACACCGGAATCTCCACCACCTTGACCACCTCTGCATCCAGGTCTTCCCGGCCGTCATCCAGATTTTCCACCAGTTTGTAAAGCCGGTCCGGATCCATGAGATCAGGATCATAGATAAACAGCAGGGACCGGTAGGTTGGAATCACCTCCAGAATGCCTGGTGGAAGATTTTTTTCCATGGCCCGGGCCAGTGCTCGCACCTGAGCATTGACCCGGGGATCAATGCCGTCACCGAATTCCACGAGAAATCCTTTGTCACCGGCCAGGCGGCAGAACGGTCTGTCATATACTTGTGCGGTCATAACGCTGATTTTTCCCCCATGGGCATCACCTGTACCCCATTGGTTTCCAGAATGTTTCTGATATTTTTCACCAGGGCCACGGCAGCCGGGTTGTCTCCATGCACGCACAGGGAGTGCACCTCCAGGTCGATGCGGCTGCCGTCCACAGCAATTACATATCCATTGGCCATGTCCAGGGCCCGCTGTGCCACGGTATCCGGATCAGAAATAACCGCCCCGGGCTGTTTTCTGGACACCAGTGTCCCTTCGGGCGTATAAGCCCGGTCCGGAAAGGCTTCATATGCCACCTTGAGCCCCAGCTCCGCCCCCATGCGCCGCATGGGTTCCCCTTTTTTGCCTGCCAGAGCCACAAACAAAAGATCCGGATCAATGGCCAGTATGCCTGCGGCAACCCCTCTGGCAACGGTATCATTTTCCACCGCATCCAGGTACAGTGCCCCATGGGGTTTGACATGCTGCATTTTTGCCCCGTGGGCCCGGCAGAAACCCTGGAGGGCCCCCACCTGGTAGAGGACATACTGCTGGATCTCGGTTTCCAAGCAGGCCATGTGCCGCCGGCCGAATCCCAACAGGTCCGGATATCCCGGGTGGGCCCCGACACCCACTTTTTTTTCCTTTGCCAGTTTCACGGTCTTATCCATTACCAGAGGATCTCCGGCATGGAATCCGCAGGCGATATTGGCCGAGGTAATATGGTCCATGACTTCCAGGTCCATACCGATGGTATAGGCACCAAAGCTTTCTCCCATATCACAGTTCAAATCTATGTGTTTCATGGTTCGTAACCTTACATAATTTTAGTTGGCTTTCATCAGGTTGGGCAGATACAGGGCGATATCCGGAAAAACCGTTAAAATGGCTGTGGTCAGGAGCATCAAGAAAAAAAACGGCAGCGCATATCTGGCGATTTTCATGATAGGTTCTCCGGTGAGCCCCTGGATCACAAACAGGTTGAACCCCACAGGCGGTGTTATCTGGCTCACCTCCACCATGAGGATCAGATAGATGCCGAACCAGATGGGATCAAACCCGGCAGCCGTCACCATGGGCAGGGCAATGGGCAGGGTCATCACCACAATGGAAAACCCGTCCAGAAGACACCCCAGCAGGATGTACACACCCCCCAGCAGAATCATGAGCATGTAAGGGGATAGATCCATCTGGGTGATGGCTTGGGTAATGGCGGCCGGAATGCCCAAAAACCCCATGACCCGAGACAAAAATCCAGCCCCCACCACAATGAGCATGATCATGGCATTGGTCTTCACCGCGCCTTTGAGGCACGCAAACAGCACGGCTGCATTCATCTGCCGGTTGATGGCGGCAAAGACAAACGCCCCGAACACCCCTAACGCCGCAGCTTCCGTGGGTGTGGCATACCCGCCGTAAATACTGCCCAGCACCATCAGGATCAAAATAAAAGTGGGGGCCAGGTCCTTGAGTCCCACAAACCGGTCTGCCCATGAATACGATTCCTGTGACTGGGGTGCGATTTCCGGATTCCGGATGCCCCGGTAAATGATATAAGTGGAATAGACCCCGGACAGCAGCAGCCCCGGCAGAATACCGGCCATGAACATTTTGCCGATGGACACCTCGGCCAGAATGGCATAGATGATCATGATCAGGGACGGCGGGATGAGAAATCCCAGGGTACCGGCTCCGGCCAGGGACCCCATAGAAAGGCTTCTGTCATACCCGAGCTTGTCGAATTCCGCCAGGGTGA
>JAABSB010000137.1 GCA_011390615.1 Desulfotignum sp.
TGGAGTGGCCCATATCCCCCTGGACAATGTTGCTGATATAAATCCAGAACTGGGTGAACAGCGACTGGTTGAGCCCGAGCTGTTCCCGCAGGCGAGCCAGTTCTTCCGGGCTTGCAAATTCACCCAAAAGCAGCTGGGCAGGGTCCCCGGGAATCATCCTGAGCATCAGGAAGACCACCACGGAGACCCCGAACATGATCAGGGCCAGGTGAAACAGCCGCTTTGATATGTATCCCAGTGTCATTGATTACAAAAGATTTAGTTTTTGCTGACCATCTGAAAGCTGTTGAGCCCGTTGGGCCGCAGGGGCACATTGTCCAGCCGCTTGTTGTAGCAGCGGACAATGGTGGTGTGGGCAAGCGGAATCCATGGCGCCTCGTTGTGGGCAATCTCCTGTGCCTTCATATATTTGGCGGCCCGTTCCTCCTTGTCAAAGATCTTCTGGGCCTGTTTGCACAGTTCAGTGAATTCGGCATTTTTCCACAGGGCCACATTGGAGGCGCCCGGTGTCTCGGCTGTATCCGCAGACAGCAGGCCGTACAGGAAGTTGTCCGGATCAGCGTTGCCCCCCAGCCAGCCCAGCATGCACATGTCATGTTCGCCGTTGGAGGTTTTTTTGAGGTAGGTGCCCCAGTCCATACGCACGATTTTGGCTTTCACGCCCACAGCGGCCAGGTAGGCCTGAATCAGTTCAGCGGTCTTCACCGGATCCGGCATATAGGCCCGGCTCACCGGCATGGCCCAGAGCTCCAGCTCCCGGGTGAAATCAAAGCCGGCTTCCTTGAGCATCTTTGTGGCCTTGGCAGGATCGTATGCATAGGGTTCTATTTCATCGTTGTACCCCCAGATGGACGGGGCGAACGGGTTTTTGGCCGGGATGGCCATGCCCTGGAAAATGGCCTGGATAATGGTGTTTTTATCAATGGCATGGCTCAAACCGATGCGCACCTTGGGGTCCTTCAGATACGCTTTTTCCGTGTTCAGAGCCAGGTAGCCCACATTCACGCTGGGCCGTTTGATCATGGCCAGATCGGGATTTTTTTCCACCAGCTTGATGCTGTCCGGATCCAGGTCATCGGCAATGTCCACAGCACCGGACTGCAGTGCCATCAGGCGGGCAGAGGGTTCCGGGATGGATTTGAGGACAATCTGCTTGACCTTGGCTTTTTCTCCCCAGTAGTCATCATTGCGTTCAAACACGATCTGGTCATCCTTGACCCATTTAACGAACTTGAAAGGACCGGTGCCCACGGGGTTCTGGCCGATCTGGTCCTTGTACTCATGCATGGCCTTGGGGGACAGGATGGGGCACAGCCACAGGGCCAGGTTGTTAAGAAGCGGAGCATAAGGCTTTTCCGTCACCAGCTGGATGGTGAAGTCATCCACCACGTTGATGGCTGTGACCGGTTTCAGGGACAGACTCAGATACCGCCATTTGCCATACCCGTGCAAAGGATGGGTCTCATCGATGATCCGGGCGAAGGAATCATAGACCGCCTGGGCGTTGAACGGTTCACCATCGTGAAAGGTCACCCCTTTGCGCAGCTTGAAGGTCCAGGTGAGACCGTCTTCTGAGATGGACCAGGATTCAGCCAGCTGGGGTTCCACATCCATGCTGTCTTTGCCGAAGATCACCAGGTTTTCCAACACCTGGATGCCTGCCTTGATGGATTCCCCGTCCGTGGCCTGGGCCAGGTCCAGGTTCACCGAATCACCCCCGCGTCCCCAGACCAGGGTATCGGCCTGGGAGGCCAGGGCGCCCGAAGGCAGCATGAAAAATAATGCCAGAAAAATTACCAATAACCGTTTCATACCTTTCTCTCCTTTATGTTTTGATATTCATGGCACACCTGTGCCGGAACCGGTTCAAAAAGACCGGATGCGGCACGCTTTTTATATTGGAAACCTTCTTTACCTATGGGTCTTAACGGAAAATGTCAAGAGGAAGATTATTATGTCTGGCGGTGCCAGGCAAGGGCCACGAAGCCGTGTTTTTCCTTTCGTTCCAGCACGGCTTTTTTTTCTGTTTGCATCTTTTTGAGCACGGTATCGATGATCACGAGGTGGGCCCGGATGCAGCGTTCCAGCCAGGGACCTGTGGCCACTTCATCCAGCACCTCGGTGATGATTTCACTTTTTACCAGGGGCCATTTCCGGTTGCCGAAATTGATTTTACGGATCCGCTCACAGGTGGGTGTCACCACCAAAGAACCGGCCATATCCGCGTCGTACACTTCCGGTTCAAACGCCTTGGCATACCTGCGGTACCGGTCAAAGATCTGCCGGTTCAGTGCAACCATATCTGCCTGGGTCTCAAGGGCAATGGACATTTCCTGTGCCAGTGCAGCGGCGATGCTGCTGCCGGGATGATTTTCCCGGCCGTAAAAGGGAAGGATGGCATACACAAATGAACGGGGAATCCAGTGTTCCTTGAAACGGGGACTGGTATATCCGGAAAAGGGCTGCTCCCACTCATGGCTGGGAACACCGTGCAGGTCGATCATGTATTCGGGCAGCCAGCGTTCGAACAGCCGGGCTTTTACACGTGCTTCACTGAACCGGGTATCCTTTTTAAAGTATTCACCATACCATTCCATGCCCAGGGCATTGTACCGGGCGGCATGCAGTTTATGATCCGGCGATTCGGGCAGCATCCTTTCAAGGGTGTCCACCCCGTCTGCGTTCTCCAGGGGCACCACCACCAGGTTGACCTGGGCCGTCACGCCTGCAGTCGTGCCGCAGGTTGCAAGTTCATGGAGCAGGGCCATGGCGGCATTGGTGCCGGATACCTCATTGGCATGGTGCCGGGCATTGATCAGCAGGGTGGGTTTGAGCAGCCTGGCCCGACGGGCCGGCATGTTTCCGGCGGTGGCTTCCACAGCCAAAATATCGCGTCCCAGAAGGCTGGTCCCGGCGCGCCACACCCGGATGCCGGGACAGCTGGACAGGTTACTGGTCCATGCCCGGACGGTTTCGCCAGAGGGAATAGACTGGAAGTCCGGGGGTACAATTGCTTTAACGGACGACAGGGCCGTTGTATTCTGCGCCGGCCGGGCGGCGTAACGAACTCCCTTTTCATGGGGGCTGAAACTGTAGCCCCTGGACCTGGCAGCCGCACAGAACCGTTCCTTTTCAGCCGGGGACATCGGAGGATTGTCCTGGAAACAGTCGATGAAGAGTGTGCCGCGGCTGTATCCGATATGGTCTATCTCCGGCCTGGGCAGGGGAGGGGAAACAGGTGCACGCATCGGTTTCAGCCTTAGGCGGGCCCAGGGCTTTGTGCCGCCGGCGGCACGCATCAGCGGGACAATTTGTCCCAGCTGCATTTTGCTGTCCGGGCAATGCTGCTGCCGGAACGCCTCCATAAAGGCCAGCAGGCCGAAATACAGGTCTTCGTGCAGGGCCTCCATGGGGGCGATGCGTTCCTGGGCCAGGCCTGCAGATTCCTGGCTGTCATCAATGGCCACCCCGATCTGTATCTCCTCCCAGAAAGCCAGAGCGTTACGCTGTTCTAGACCGGGCAGCATGCGGATCATTGCCGCCGACATCGCGGGCAGCCATTTTTCCTGGAACCGGCGCCAGAAAAGTTCCCGGTCCGTGGGAACAGGGCATTGATGAATCACCTGGCCGTGCTTCAGTATTTCGAACCCGGCCCGGACGGGGTAGACCCGCTGGTCCTCAAGGTTTTCCAGTGCATACGGAAGTTCAGATACCAGAGGTGTCAGAAAAAATTCTGCAATCATCCCGCCTGCGGCATCACAGGCGGTCACCGTGTAATCAGATGCCTGGGTATCATCCAGTATCATCTCCACCTGGGTTATCTGCCAGCCCCGCCGGGCACAGATAATATCCGGTGCCGGATACATCTCCTGGATCCACCTGGCCCGGCGTTCCATCTGCCCGGGGCGGCAGAAGGGGCGGCAGCTGATCTTCAGGGAGCAGACCTCCCTGGGCAGGGCGGGCTCCACCGTTTCCATAAGCCAGCTGACTGCCGGCTTGTGGGTCCGCAGCACCACGGTTTCAGGTGTATATCCTTTTTGTTTCAGCACATGGTCCAGCTGGTGTTTGAATGCCAGGCGTTCCGGATAAGGTCCCCCTGTAAACGTCCGGCACTGGACCGGGCCGGTGCCAGTGGGAATTGTTGCTGCCTGTTCCAGAATGCGGGTCTTTTCCCCTGTCATGGTCATACGGCGTTCAATGGATTTTTGAGCCGGGAGTTTTTCTTTGACAGGCAGGTTGAGACGGTTGCCGCCTGCCAGATGGGCGGCATTGTAAAGCTTTTTTTTCCAGGCTTCCAGGGCCTCACCCCCGGGAGCATCAGTTTCAAACCACAGGCGGGTTATTTCCCGGATCAGGGCTGCCAGTTCCCTGGTTCTGCCGGTGGCCAACAGGTGGTTGCCGCAGCACCTGATCCGGGCTTCAGGCAAAGTGTTTTCTTCAATGGCCAGACACAGCCCATCTCCTGGGCAGTATCCCACATGGGCCAGGGGAATGCGAAGTTCCGTGGCACGGGCCGATGCAGCGCTGATCAGGGAAAACAGGGAGCGGCCGCAGGCAGCAGACAGGTGCAGGGGCAGATTAAGGGTCAGGGCCAGCCGGGAACTGCGGGGATCCTGGTCTGCTGCCGGCAGCAGAAGGTCGGCCAGGGAGGTGATATCAAAAGCGCTGAGATCGGAAATGACAGGCACCTGCTGGAAAGGCCCGCGGGGGGGGGTGCAGACAGCCGGTACCTGGAACCGGGCATGACTGCCGTTTTGATCTGACATTCGGCCGCTGGCCTCCCCCTCTTTTGCCAGTTCAAACCGGACACACCAGCTTTCAACTGCTGATATGGGGACTGTGGCAAGGGCATCCAGCATCTGTTTCATTGCCCAGGGGCTGTGGCCTGAAAGCTGCCATCCGCCCTGGCGGTTTTTTTCCAGGCAGGCGGCCCATGAAACCTTTCCAGCGGGTCGATCCACATGCAGCATACCGGTTTCCCTCCGGGTGCAGGGAACCGGCGGCGTGATGCCTGAACCGCAGGATTCCATGTTCAGGCGGGCGGCCAGGTTGATCAGGCCGGCCCAGACAGGGCCGCTGTTCATCTTCGGGGCAATGCCTATAGACAAGTGGATGCGGTCCGGGTACCCATCTTTGTTGTGGTCTGAAAACAAAGGCGTGCCGGTTGAAATATGCCCAAGATGCAGCAGGGGGGGCATGACGTCACTGGCTGTCTGCGTCATAGGTGTTCCTGTGTGTGGTGGTTGTCGTGAAGTGTTTTTGCCGGGCCCCTGCATTTTTATTCCTTGAAACAGATGGATGCATCCTTGGGCAAAGCCAGTCCGGTGCTTACTTCCAGGGCCTTGAGAATGCCGGATATGACAGGGCAGGAAATATGGGGGATGGTTTTTAAGGCGGTTTCCAGTATGGTTGAATGGACCGCCCCGGTCTGTTTGTTTTTAAACAGTTCCGCCATCATATCCATCTCTTTGTCCCCGAGAAGGTCATTTACCTTCTGCCAGTTGGGGCACTGGCTTTCCAGTCTGAATATGACCTTGTATCCGGTAGTTTTTTTTGCATGAACCTGTGTAACAAAGCCGCAGATACCGGCATTGATTTCAACGGTTGTCATCGGGTATGTCCTTTATATGTCTTTTTCATGGTAAATGTTATTTTTAGGGCATCTGTCAGATAATTACAAGACAATGGACATGCAGCAGCCATTTTTTTGTCACATGTCACGATATGAGAGAGGCCCGGATCTGTCTGTTTTCCGGTGCCGGATCTGTCAGATGCGGATAGCAGGAAGGCAGGCCGTGAGAAAGTCGATGTGCCGTTGCAGGGGCTTGTGCGGTTTCAGGTGGCGGCATGCAGATCGAACAGCGTCAATTATGGGATGTCTCTTGACAACTTGTCGGCAGAACGTTATTTTATTTTAAGTCTTAATTTAAAATAAGAAACCGGTTAATTCAAAAATTAAAATAAAAATATGAACAGAGATCTGCAAGGCCGATATATCCAGATATCGACAGTTGGAGAAAAGGCCCGGGCATTCGTTCCAGCCCCATTGCCGCCGGCTCCTCCCATTGAATGGTCATCCGGGCTCAGGGAAAAATTTGACCGGGCTCTGCTGGCCCTTGGCCGCCTGGACAGTGTCTCAGTACTGCTTCCAGATACATCACTTTTCCTTTATATGTATGTGCGCAAGGAAGCGGTGCTCTCGTCAATGATCGAGGGCACGCAATCATCGCTGTCAGACCTTTTGATGTTTGAATTCGCACATCAACCCGGAGTTCCCCTGGATGATGTGCAGGAGGTAAGCAACTATGCAGCCGCTCTTAACCATGGTCTCAGGCGGATTGGAGAGGATTTTCCTGTTTCGATCAGGTTGCTCAAAGAGATTCATAAAGTATTGCTGTCAAAAGGCCGTGGCAAAGAAAGCGGCCCTGGTGAGTTTCGAAGAAGTCAAAACTGGATTGGTGGAAGCCGCCCCGGCAATGCCGCTTTTGTACCACCACCTCCTGAATATCTTCAAGAATGTATGGGGAAACTGGAACTGTTTCTCCATGATCAGCCGGAAAAAACCCCGGTGCTGATCAAGGCTGCACTGGCGCATGTCCAGTTTGAAACCATCCATCCGTTCCTTGATGGTAACGGTCGTCTCGGCCGCCTGATAATAACCCTGCTGCTGTGCTCTGAAAAAGTCCTTAAGGAACCGATGCTTTACCTCAGCCTCTATTTCAAAACATACCGGCAGCGGTATTATGAACTTCTGAACCAGGTACGGCTGACCGGTGACTGGGAGGTCTGGCTTGATTTTTTTGCCGATGCCGTTATTCATACAGCAACAAAGGCTGTTGAAGCCGCTCAGCAACTGATGAAACTGTCTGCTGAAGATGGGCAGCGCATTAACGGACTGAAACGTATATCCGGTTCAGCCCATCTTGTTCACAAGGCATTGCTCGAGCGCCCAATGGCTTCACCCAATTGGGTACAGGAGAAAACGCAGCTTTCACCGGCTACAGTTAATGCCTGCCTGCGTGAACTTGAACAGCTTGGTATAGTGAAAGAAATAACCGGCCAGAA
>JAABSB010000138.1 GCA_011390615.1 Desulfotignum sp.
CATCTTCCGATGCCCCGTCAAATACCGGGGTGGCTGTGTGAACGCCGTTTTTATACATATCTGCAAATGCAATCAGTTCAGGCTCATCCATGCCGTCAATTCTTTTGGCCAGCAGGTCCTCGATATCATCCGCCTTCTGCTTGAGGGTCAAAGAAAAAATTCCCTTCATCTTGTCTCTCAACTCGGCCAGCTTTTTTTCTTCCAGCAGTTCGTTGATCTGCTGGCCTAAACCGAATGCAGCCAGGCCCAGGTGAATTTCCAGGATCTGTCCCACATTCATCCGGGAAGGCACCCCCAGCGGATTGAGTACCATATCAACAGGCCTGCCGTCGGCAAAATAGGGCAGGTCCTCCATGCGCAGTATCCGGGAAACCACCCCCTTGTTTCCGTGGCGGCCGGCCATTTTATCCCCCACAGATAATACCCGTTCCATGGCAACACTGATTTTGATGAGTTTGAGCACACCCGGGGGCAGGTCATCCCCTTTTTCAAACCGGGATACCTGCCGGTTGAAATGTTCCCTGGCCTTTTTGATCTGCTCCTGGGCCTGCTCCAGGATGAGCTGGGCACGTTCCGTTGCCACGGCATCTTCCACTGACAGGTTCACCAGGGCGGAAACAGGAATGCCCTCAAAAAGATTCGGCGTAACCTTGAGTCCCTGTTTAACAATTATTTTACCCGATTTTTCAAGATCGGTGAGTACTGTATGGCCGTCCAGAACAGATGCAATCTTTTCTCCGGCCACCTGGGAAATAATACGGATTTCATCATCCCTGTCTTTTTCCAGGCGTTCAATTTCCTCATCCTCGATGAGCCGGGTTCTGTCATCCTTGGGCAGTCCCCGCCTGGAAAATACTTTGGCATCTATAACCTTGCCCTTGACACCCGGGGGGACACACAAGGAGGTGTCCTTGACGTCACCGGCTTTTTCACCAAAAATGGCCCGGAGCAGTTTTTCTTCGGGTGACAATTGTGTTTCCCCTTTCGGGGTAATCTTGCCCACCAGGATATCACCGGGATACACCTCTGCCCCCAGGCGGATGATGCCGCTTTCATCCAAATTCTTCAGGGCCTCTTCCCCGACATTGGGAATATCTCTGGTGATTTCTTCTTTTCCCAGCTTGGTATCCCGGGCAAGCACCTCGAACTCCTCCACATGCACAGAGGTATATACCCCGTCCTTTACCAGGCGTTCACTCACCAGAATGGAATCCTCATAGTTGTATCCATCCCAGGGCATGAAGGCCACAGTGACATTCTTGCCCAGAGCCAGTTCCCCCATTTCAGTGGACGGACCGTCAGCAATGACCTGGCCTTTTTTCACCTGTTCCCCCTTTTCCACTATGGGCCGGTGGTTAAAGCAGGTGTTCTGATTGGACCGGACAAATTTGCTGCAGCTGTAAATGGAAACCGCTTTTTCAAAGCCCCCTGATTCATGGTCATCATTTCTGACCACAATGCGTTTGGCATCCACATCCACAACGGTTCCATCATAATCTGCAACGATGGTGACCCCGGAATCCCTTGCCACAACACTTTCCATACCGGTTCCCACAAGCGGGGCCTCACTGCGGATCAGGGGTACGGCCTGGCGCTGCATATTGGACCCCATAAGTGCCCGGTTGGCATCATCATTTTCCAGAAAAGGAATCAGGGCCGCAGACACAGACACCAGCTGGTTGGGGGATACGTCCATGTATTTGACTTCCTGGGGGGTGACCATTTCAAATTCACCCGCCACCCGTGCCGACACCCGGGGATTGATAAACCGTCCTTCCGGATCCAGCGGGGCATTGGCCTGGGCAATGGGGTGGTCTTTTTCCTCAAACGCACTCAAATGCCGGATATTTTTGCTGGCCACTGCATTGTCCACCAGGCGGAAAGGGGTCTCAATGAAGCCGAATTCGTTCACCCGGCCATAGGTGCACAAAGAGACAATCAGCCCGATGTTGGGTCCTTCCGGGGTCTCAATGGGGCAAATCCGCCCGTAATGGGACGGGTGCACATCCCTGACTTCAAATCCGGCCCGTTCCCGGGTCAGCCCGCCCGGTCCCAGTGCTGACAACCGCCGCTTGTGCGTGGTTTCAGACAAGGGATTGGTCTGGTCCATGAACTGGGACAGCTGGGAGGTGCCGAAAAACTCCCGGACAACAGCTGACACGGGTTTGGGATTAACCAGGTCGTGGGGCATCATGGCATCCACCTCCTGCATGCTCATCTTTTCCTTGATGGCACGTTCCATCCTGATCAATCCGATGCGGTAGTGGTTTTCCAGCAGTTCCCCCACAGCCCGGACCCGCCGGTTGCCCAGGTGATCGATATCATCCACCTGTCCCTGGGTGTCTTTGAGTTCAATCAGGGTGGCGGCGGTGAGCAGCACATCCTCTTTTCTCAGGGTTTTTACATCAATTTTGGTATTCACCCCCAGGCGGTGGTTCATTTTCAGACGCCCCACTTTGGACAGATCATAATATGCCTGGCGGAAGAACAGATGATCAATAAAATCCTGTGCCACCTCAATGGTGGCGGGGTTTCCCGGACGCAGACGGCGGTAGATATCCATGAGGGCAACCTCCCTGGAGTCGACTTTGTCACTCACCAGGGTTTTACGCATGGCATCCGAACTTCTGGAATCCACATACAGGATATGGAAATCATTTATCTTTTTTTCCTGCAAAAGTTCAAAGGTGTCTTCTGCAATAAGCTCCCCTGCTTTAAACAGCACATCACCGGTGTCAGGATCCAGAATGGTTCTGGCAAAGGCCTTGTCAATAAGGTCATCGTCGGAAGCCGGTATGAAATCAAGGCCTTCATCAGCCAGTTGTTTTAAAGCCCGTTTTGTAAAAATTCTTCCCTGTTTTACAACTATATCGCCGGATTCAGGCGATATAACATCATAGCTGGCCCGCTGACGAACCAGGTTTTCAGGAACAAACTCCTTAAAAAACGAGCCTTGTTTTTTAACAATACGTTCTTTTCGATAGAAAAAATCAAGGATATCTTCACTGGTATAGCCGAATGCCTTGAACAAGATGGAAACGGGAAATTTTCTGCGCCGGTCAATGCGGATATTGATGATATCCTTGGCATCAATTTCCATATCGATCCAGGAACCGCGCACCGGAATTATCCTTGCATTGTAGATAATTTTTCCGGTGGAATAGTTCTTGCCTTTGTCATGGTCAAAAAACACACCGGATGATCTGTGCAGCTGACTGACAACCGCCCTTTCCGTCCCATTGATGATAAAGGTGCCCTGTCTGGTCATCAGCGGTATGGTGCCAAAATAAATTTCCTGCTCCTTGATGTCCCGGATGGCGGAGGTGCCGGTGTCTTTGTCGTGATCATACACCACCAGACGTACCCGGATGTTCACGGGAATATCATAGGTCATGCCACGGCTGATGCACTCTTTCATGGAATGTTTGGCTTCACCAAAAGAATAGGAAACATATTCCAGAGATGCGGTATCGGTAAAATCCTTAATGGGAAAAACCGATTTGAAAACCGCATGAAGCCCTTTTTCTTCCCTTTCCTGGGCCGGGGTTTCCCGTTGCAGAAAACTTTCAAAAGAATTGCGCTGCATTCCGATCAGGTCGGGAATGTCAATAATTTTCCTTTTGCTGCCAAACTCTTTTCTGATGCGCTTATTCGTCAAAAGACTATCGGTCATGATCTCTCCCAAAAAGTGAGTTTTTCCAACCGTAAAAGCGGAGGTACGGCCCGATTGCCTTACCCCCGCAAAGGTTTTTATGCATAAAACGCGTTTTTTTGCGCTTTAAAAACTATTTTACAGAAACCTGGGCGCCGGCCCCCTCAAGCTGTGCTTTGATTTTTTCAGCTTCCTCTTTGGGGATCCCTTCTTTCACAGGTTTGGGTGCTTCTTCAACCAGGGCTTTGGCTTCTTTGAGGCCAAGGCCTGTGATTGCCCTGACCTCTTTGATTACATTGATCTTTTTGTCCCCGATAGCTTCAAGGACCACATCAAACTCGGTTTTTTCCTCTTCAACCGCAGCAGCATCCGCACCCGCAGGCATGCCTCCCCCTGCAAAAGCTACCGGGGCAGCAGCGCTCACACCGAATTTTTCTTCAAGTTCTTTTATCAGTTCAGACAGTTCAAGAACTGTCATGCTGGCAATAAATTCAATAACATCATCTTTTGTGATATCAGCCATTTTTCTCTCCTAATCATTACCGCGTAAAATATAAAATGTAGTATACATATAAAAATTTTCAGTCAAAAGCCTGTAAGGATACTGCATGAAAATCAGGCAGCGTCTTTTTGATCTTTGATGCCGTTGAGTACGTTGACAAAGCCTCTGGGCACACCGGCCAGAACATTGACAAACGATGTCGGAACCGCATTAAGGGTATAGACGAGTTTGCCGAGCAGCTCTTCTCTGGACGGCATCTTGGCAAGTTCTTTGATCTCTTCGGAACCCAAAAGCTTACCGCCGAACGCAGCCGCTTTGATTTCCAGCTTTTCGTTGTCTTTTGCAAAATCGATGAGAATTTTTGCAGGTGCCACAGGATCTGTATCAGATGTGACCAGAGCGCTGGGCCCTTTGAAAGAATCCTGCATCAAAGCACAATCCGTACCCTGGGATGCCAGGTTCAACAGGGTATTTTTAACAACTTCCATGTGAACACCAGCTTCCCTGAGCTTGGCACGCAGATCGGTTATCTTCTGGACATCAAGACCTTTGTAGTCGACAAGAATCGAAATCTGGGCCTGGGCAAGCTGTGTGGCCAGGCGTGCAACTAATTCTTTTTTCTGGGAAATATTCAGCAATTTTTTACACCTCCTTTCTATGAGATTCGAAGGTGCCAACAAAACCAAAACAAAACAATGAAAATTTTCTGTCTCGGCAGGCCGGCAAATCCGTTTATGCGCCGCAGGGCGCACCTACTGTCTGGGACAGGTCTAACGCAAATAATATATTTTTTTGTTTATTTTATCAACAAAGGATCCACTTTGATCCCGGGTCCCATGGTTGATGAAATACTGATGGTTTTCAAATAGGTCCCCTTGCTGGCTGCGGGCCTCAGGGCAACAATCTTATCTAAAAAGGCTTTGACATTTTCAGTGAGTTTTTCCGCACCAAAGGATACTTTTCCCACAGGTGCATGGACAACACCGGCTTTTTCCACCCTGAAGTCAATTTTACCGGCCTTGAGTTCCTGGACAGCCTTTCCCACTTCAAATGTGACGGTTCCGGTTTTTGCGTTGGGCATCAGGCCCCTGGGTCCCAAGATTCTGCCCAGTTTACCGACGGTTCCCATCATATCAGGTGTGGCAATGGCCTTGTCAAATCCAAACCAGCCTTCCTTGATTTTTTCCACCATTTCATCTGTGGCAATAAAATCAGCACCTGCATCCAGGGCTTCCTGTTCTTTTTCCCCTTTGGCAAACACCAGTACCGAGACTGTCTTACCAAGACCATTGGGCAAAACCACTGTGCCGCGGACCATCTGGTCGGCATGCCGCGGATCAACTCCGAGTCTCACTGCAACGTCGACTGTTTCATCAAATTTCACATGGCTTGAAGCAACAGCGAGTTCCATGGCCTCCATTGGATCGTACTGCACGGTTCTGTCGATCTTTTTCAGGGCTTCTGTATGTTTTTTACTCCGCTTTGGCATTTTTTTACACTCTTATACTATAATGTTAAACGACTTCTATCCCCATACTTCTTGCTGTACCTTCAATGATTCGCACAGCGGCATCGATATCTGAGGCGTTCAGGTCTTCTTTTTTTGTCTCTGCAATGGTTACAATCTGATCCCGGGTCACTTTTCCCACCTTTTCCCGGTTGGGCTCACCAGAACCCTTTGACAGCTTTGCAGCCGCCAGCAGCAACCTTGATGCAGGCGGTGTTTTGGTAATAAAGCTGAAGGATCTGTCCTTGTAGACCGTGATGACAACCGGGATGATTGATCCGGCATCATTTGCGGTTTTGGCATTGAAAGCCTTGCAGAAATCCATGATATTGACCCCGTGCTGGCCCAGGGCAGGTCCGATGGGTGGGGATGGATTGGCTTTTCCTGCTTCAACCTGAAGCTTTATCTGCGTCATTATTTTTTTAGCCATTCTAATTACTCCTGAAACTCACTATTAAACCATACATTAAATTTTGGAAACTTGAATAAAGTTCAGCTCAACAGGGGTGGCGCGCCCGAAAATGCTCACCAGCACTTTAAGCTTTTCCTTGTCCGGAGAGACATCTTCCACGGTGCCGTTAAAATTTGCAAAGGGACCGTCAATGACCCTGACATCATCTCCCGGTTCAAAATAAAACTTGGGCTGGGGTTTGTTTTTTCCCTGCTGCATTTTGTCAATAATGCTCTGGGCTTCCTTGTCACTGATGGGTGCCGGCTTGTTTTTGCCACCCAGAAAACCGGTTACTTTGGGCGTTGCGCTGATGATATGCCATGTCTCATTATCAAGGTGCATTTTAACAAGGATATACCCCGGGTAAAACTTGCGGGATGACTCCCGTTTCTTTCCATTCACCAGTTCAACAACATTTTCTGTGGGTATCAGAATGTCACCGAATTTATCCGGGTGCTTTGCCCCTGCAATTTTTTCCTCAAGGGCTTTTTTCACTTTTTGCTCATGGCCTGAATACACATGGACCACATACCACTTCAGAGACATTTCACCTTCCTTGTGTTATGTTAAAACAACCTGAACAAGTTTTGAAAGGCTGTAGTCAAAAAGGCCCAGAAACACAGCAACAACAAATACAAAAATTATTACGACAATGGTAGTGCCGGTTGTCTGTTTGCGCGTAGGCCAGGTTACCTTTTTCAGCTCAACCTTGACCTCCCGCAGAAATTCGAGGGCGTTATGTAAATACCCGGTTTTGGCTTCTTTGGCTGCAGGTGCCGGGCTTTTTTTTTCCGGTTTTGT
>JAABSB010000139.1 GCA_011390615.1 Desulfotignum sp.
ACTGCCGCCGCCTTTTTTGTGCTGCGGGTACCCGTTTCAGGCCAATGCCCGGACAGAACAGTTTCACAGGATATTTTTAAAAAACATGATTGTCTTAACCCAGATCCGGGATATGTTCCATGATCTGGATTTTGATGCCTGCCTTGTATCCTGCGGCACATGCATGGAATCGCTGGTGCAGCTGGATGTGGAGCAGATTTTTAACTGTCCTGTCGCAGATATTTCAGAATACGCGCTCAATCATTTTAAAGCACCCATACAGGGGTATCAGGAATGTCTGTACCATGCCCCATGCCACGACTCTCTGAAGGATGCTGCCCCCTCTCTTTTGAAAACACACGGCATCAGTGTGACACAGGTTCCCTTCTGCTGCTCTGAAGCCGGCACCATGGCCCTTTCCACACCGGATATCAGCCATTCCATGCTGTTGCGCAAACAAAAGGCCCTGGACCATGTTCCCAGAGACGGGCATACCAAGATATTGACCAACTGTCCTTCCTGCCTCCAGGGCCTGGGCCGCCACCCGTTTCTTGCACCGGTCCATCTGGCAGAGGAACTGGCAATGCTTTTGGGAAATACTCACTGGCAGACAACCTTGAGACACCAGGCAGGTGCCTGTGAAACCATTACCTTCTGACCATGAACCTGATATTGCTCACCTCTGGCGATTTCATTGGTTCTGACCGGGTCAGCCTCACAGGCAGGCGCCATGCCCATATCAAAAATGTGCTCAAGGCTGTAACCGGGGACCGGGTGGCCTGCGGGATTCTCAACGCAAATATGGGGACTGCCGTCATTCTCCATTTGGATGATAAAAAGGTGGACATGGCAGTGACACTTAACCAGGCCCCGCCGGCACCATTGCCTGTAACCCTGGTTCTGGCACTGCCCCGGCCCAAGATGCTCAAACGCATCATCCAGAATGTTACCAGTCTCGGGGTGAAAGATATTTATCTGGTCAATTCCTGGCGGGTGGAAAAAAGCTTCTGGCAGAGCCCGGTGCTCACAGATGAAAAGCTTTGTGAATATGCACTGCTTGGACTGGAACAGGCAAAGGATACCAAAATGCCCGATATCCATAAAAAGCGGTTTTTTGCCGGATTTGTAAAACAGGAACTGCCGAAGATCGCAAATGGCTGCCTGTGCATCATGGCCCATCCCAAAACACACCATCCTTGTCCGAACGGGGTGAATCAGCCGGTTGTTCTGGCTGTCGGACCTGAAGGCGGATGGATTGACCTGGAGGTGAAGACCCTTGAAGACATCGGGTTTGTTCCATACAGCATCGGTTCCCGGATTTTGACGGTGGAAACCGCTGTTACCTGTTTATTGTCACGCCTTTTCATATAACCAATTTATGCAAAACAGATAAATCATGGATAAAAATGGATAAAAAAACAAAAAAAGAACGGCAAAGTGCATTTGACAGCCTGCCCCAGGGGATCAAGGAAAAACTGACACCGGAAGAAAAAGCGCTGTTTTTAACAGCAGATACCTGGCCGGAGACGCTTTTTGAGAAACTGGATGAGTTTCTCATCAAAGAATGAACAGCAACACAAGCCCGGCCCTGTTTTCCAGAAAACATACACAAAAACTTCGACCTGTGGGGTTAGCGGTTAGCCTTTAGCATCTGCTTTTTTCTGTTCCAGGATCTGCCATCTGGTGTATAGATCCTGGACCTGTTTTTCAGCCTGCTCCAGTGCTTCACAGGCTTTGGTCATCTGCACCACCTGTGCGGCAAATTCAGGGTCCTGGATTTTTGCATGCAGGGCCTGCATATGGGCTTCTGCCGCCAGAATTTTTTCTTCCATATGTTCGAGTTCATACTTGTCCTTATAGGAAAAAACAGGTTTGGAACCAGAAGGCTTTTTCGCTGCCGGTCTGGCAGAAGACCCGAATGTCTGCTTTTGTGATGGCTGTTTCTGCAGGGTTCTGGCTTTGAGGATCTGGTTGAAATCCTTGTAAAACGCAGCATCTGTTGCCGGATCCAGATACAGTATCCGGTGACAGACCCGGTCCATGAGATACCGGTCATGGGAGACAATCACCACAGCACCGGCAAATTCCTGGATGCTCTGTTCCAAAACTTCCAAAGACAAAATATCCAGGTCATTGGTGGGTTCATCCAGAAGCAGGACATCAGCAGGCTGCAGCATGAGGCCGGCCAGAATGATCCTGGCTTTCTCTCCGCCGGACAACCGCTTGACCGGCATATCCAGCTGATCCGGCATGAAAAGAAACCGTTTGGCCCAGGTGACCACATGTACACTTTTCCCCAGGTAGTTGACCGCATCTCCGCCGGCTGGATTCAGGGCATCCCGCAGCAGGGTTTCAGGTTCCAGCTGTGTTCTGTCCTGGTCATATACGGCAATTTTCAAGTCTTCCGCCCATTTGACCGTGCCAAGATCCGGTTCCACCTTTTTTTCCAGCAAAGATAAAAACGTGGATTTGCCGGAGCCGTTTTCCCCCACCACCCCCAGGCAGACCCCCGGCCCCAGTTCAAAGGTAATGCCGGAAAAAAGACAGGTTTCTCCAAATCCTTTGGTGAGGTTGTGCACCTGCATCAGCTTTCGGGTCTGCCGGCCGGTACCGGTGAAATCCATATCCACTGTGGCAATGTGGCGGTTTCTTTCCCTGATTGCACCCAGATCCTGGCGCAGTTTGTCGGCCTGGTCAATGCGGAACCGGGCCTTGGATGTTCTGGCCTTGGCACCCTGTCTGAGCCACTGGTCTTCCCTGCGCATTTTACTG
This sequence comes from Desulfotignum sp., assembly GCA_011390615.1. Lineage (GTDB taxonomy): Bacteria > Desulfobacterota > Desulfobacteria > Desulfobacterales > Desulfobacteraceae > Desulfotignum. The sequence continues at coordinate 2,752 of JAABSB010000139.1, forward strand.
GCCAGAGATGCCTGCTGTTTTTGCTGGGCTGCCAGAAATTTTTGGCGTTCTTTTTCAAACACCTGGTAAGACCCCTGCACTTTAAAATATCCCCGGGCATAAAACTTGCCCATCTCCATGATACTTTTGCACACATTCTCCAGAAAAGCCCGGTCGTGGCTCACCAGGATATAGGAAAACGGCGCAGATACAAGGACCTGCTCCAGCCACAGAATGCCGCTGATGTCCAGATGGTTGGTGGGTTCATCCAGCAGCAGAAGATCCGGGCCCATGCACAGGGACCGGGTGATGGACAAGCGTTTCTTCCAACCGCCGGACAATAGTTTTACCAAGATATTTGTATCTGCAAATTTGCCTTTTCCCAGTGCCTGGTTTATCCGCTTAAGGCGCTCTTTGTCATCCATGGGAAGGTGTGACAGGCTGGAAAAAAGCGTTTCTTCAACGGTCAGATCCGGGTCCAGCCGGTCTTCCTGGTCAAGATAGACGACACGCTGACCTTTTTGCACCGCCACTTCACCGCTGTCAGGAAGTACCATGCCTGCAATAATCTTGAGCAAAGTGGATTTGCCGCTGCCGTTGCTGCCGATGAGCCCCAGATGTTCGCCTTTTTTTACATCAAAACTCAGGTGTGAAAAAAGGGTGTCATCACCAAACGTTTTGGATATTTCAGTGGCGGAGAAAAGAACTGACATGAAAAAAAATACCTGAAACTAGATGTTGTTCTGGATCCGAATGAATACCCGGACCATTTTGATGACAAAAGTGAATACCAGGGCGGTACTGATAAGCAGGATAAAGTTGGCGGCAAAAAAGGTCATGATAAAACTGAAAGGGTCTTCAAGACCATAAGATGCCATGAGCAGGTCAAATCCGAAAAAAAAGAAAAAAACAGAAACCAGCATCAGCACAATCTGTAAAATCCACCAGGTATATTTCATGAAACAGGTCGGTTTCCTTGAATTATAGTAACAGGGCCAAAATCCTGCGACACAATACCTGTTTTGCCAAAAAAAATCAAATCAATATTGATTATCCACAGGGGGTTCATATAATAAGTAAATAATCCAGGATATCATCACAATAAATATCCGGCAAAAAATTATTTTGGAGAATACAGGTTCATGAGGGTGCTGCTGGTGGAAGATGATGAAAAAATCGCCCGGTTTGTGGAAAAAGGACTGCGGGCATCCGGATTTGTCATGGATACCGCACCCACAGGAATTCTGGGATTTGAAAAAGCGTTTGAAAAATCTTATGATACCCTGATCATTGATATTATGCTGCCGGAACTGGATGGATTTTCTCTGATAGGCAAAATCCGGGCACATGATAACAATACCCCTATTATTGTGCTGAGCGCCAGGGACCGTGTGGAAGACCGTGTCAGGGGGCTTGAGGCAGGTGCAGATGATTATCTGACCAAGCCCTTTGCTTTTTCCGAGCTGCTGGCCCGGATCCAGGCATTGATCAGAAGGGCCGGCAATATGACAGATCCGGTCATCCTTTCTTATGAAGACCTGTCTTTGGATATTGTGAAACGCCAGGTCAAAAGAGGGGACAATGCCATCGATCTGCAGCCCCTGGAATTTTCCCTGCTGGAATACCTGCTGCGTAACCGGGAACGGGTGGTGTCCAAAACCATGATCATGGAACATGTGTGGAATTATAATTTTGATCCCATGACAAATGTGGTGGAGGCAAGAATCTGCCGGTTACGGGAAAAAATCGACAAAGATTTCCCTGTAAAACTGATTCACACGGTAAGGGGGGCCGGGTATGTGCTGAGGAACCAGGATGCCTGATCTTTTCAGGACCATCAGTTTTCGTCTTACCCTCTGGTATACCGGGATTTTTTCCATATCCGCCTGTGTGGCATTTGTGCTTTTTTATTATCTGGCCGTGTCCACCCTTCAGGACCAGACCGACCAGGAACTGCTGGAAAAAGCCAGCCAGTTTTCCGCAGTTATTCAACAGAGCGGACTGCGGGGGGCCAGTAATCTGGCGGTTATAGAAGCCCAGGCAGCCGGAGAAAAACTGATATTTTTCAGACTGCTTTATCCCAATGGAGAGGTGTTTGCATCCTCCCACATGTCTTATTGGAAGGATATCAAAGTGAACCAGCAACTGCTGGACCTGCTGGTGAAAAAAAAATCCCATGTGTTCGACACCCGTACTGTGGACAATACCCAAAAGGCACGCATTCTGTATGCCTTTGTTGCCCGTAATGTAATTTTGCAAACCGGTACTGCCATGGACCTGCAAGCCAAATTTCTCAATGCCTTTAAACTGGTATTTGTGGTGGCCATGGCATTTATCATCGGGTTTTCTGCTCTTTCCGGCTGGTTCCTGGTGCGCAAGGCATTGCTGGGGGTGGATACCATTACCCGAACCGCCAAACAGATTACAGGTTCAAATCTCCAGAAACGGGTGCCTGAAACCGGCAGTAAGGATGAACTGGATCATCTGGCCAATACCTTTAACCAGATGCTGGACCGTATCCAGACCCTGGTTAACAGTGTCCGGGAAATGGGGGACAATATAGCCCATGATTTGAAAAGTCCGGTTACACGGATTCGGGGAGCAGCGGAAATGGCCATGATACAGGGCGATACCATGGATGATTTTTATGCTATGGCTGCCGATACTATTGAGGAGTCCGACAGGCTTCTGGATATGATCAACACCATGCTGGTTATTTCCAGAACAGAGGCAGGAGAAAGCGGATTTCAGTTTCAGCAGGTGGATGTAACCCGGATGATCCAGCAAGCCTGTGATCTGTTTGTACCGGTTGCAGAGGACAGACAGATACAATTTACCTGCAGTGTTGCACACACTTTTTATGTAAATGCAGATATTAAAATGCTCCAGCGCGCATTTTCCAATCTTGTGGACAATGCCTTGAAATATACGGACAAAGGGGGTCAGGTTAGGGTTCAAGCCATGCAAACCCCTGGTGAAAACATTGACATTCAGGTGATTGATTCCGGACCGGGAATTGATCCGCGCTTCCAGGAGCGCATTTTTGAACGGTTTTTCCGGGCTGAATCATCCAGGAACAGTCCGGGCACAGGACTGGGGCTTCCCCTGGCCAGAACCATTGCACAGGCCCATGGGGGAGATGTCCGGGTAAAAAGTACACCAGGCAGGGGATCTGTTTTTACCCTTACATTACCGTATTGTAATTTTCAGGTCATTTAAAAATCATATTTCGGTATTATAATAGCAGGCATAGAATAAATTATGGCTTGGCATATATTTTTGAACCTATTGCAAAGGGAGAAGATCCATGAAACACATCAATAAAATAAATGCAGTTCTTCTGGTTATGTTCATCAGCCTTGTGATGCTGCCGGTGCCGACCCTGGCATCGAAAAATTTCCAGATGATCCCGGCCAGTTTTTCCGAGCTTGCCCGGGAAGTCAAACCTGCTGTGGTCAATATTCAGACCGTTAAAACCATCCAGGGGGGGGGCAGGGTGTTTCAGCATTTTTTTGGCCAGCCTTTTGGTAACAGAGAAGGTCTGGAAGAATTTTTTTCACCTTTTTTCAATCAGCAGCCCCGGGACCGAAAGGAACAGAGTCTGGGATCAGGATTTATCATCAGCAAAGACGGATATATTGTCACCAATAACCATGTGATAAAGGATGCGGATGAAATAAAGGTTATTCTCCATGACAAACAGGAATATGACGCCAAAATTGTGGGCACTGATCCCATGACCGACCTGGCCCTTATCAAGGTGGATGCAAAAGATCTGCAGCCGCTGAAATTCGGCAGATCGCAAGATGCACAAATAGGATCCTGGGTGGTGGCCATCGGCAGCCCCTTTGGTCTTGAGCAGACCGTCACAGCAGGTATTATATCAGCCAAGGGACGGATTCTGGGATCCGGCCCTTATGATGATTTTATTCAGACCGATGCCTCCATTAACCCGGGTAACAGCGGCGGTCCTCTGCTCAACCTGGACGGTGAAGTGATCGGCATCAATACCGCCATTGTCCGGTCAGGCCAGGGAATCGGGTTTGCCATTCCTTCTGATCTGGCCACCGGCATAATCGATCAGCTTATCGAAACCCAGCAGGTCTCCAGGGGGTGGATGGGGGTAGCAATCCAG
>JAABSB010000014.1 GCA_011390615.1 Desulfotignum sp.
CGAGCTGCGGATCCTGGCCCATTGTGCAGAAGATGAGATCCTCATGGAAGCGTTCTGCAATGATGAAGACATCCACACCAGAACAGCCATGGAAGTGTTCCAGGTGCTTCCCGGTTTTGTCACCGATGATCTGCGCAGCCAGGCCAAGGCAATCAATTTCGGGATCGTTTACGGTATGAGTGCTTTCCGTCTGGCCAATGACCTGAATATCAGCCGGAAAATGGCATCCACCTATATTGACAACTATTTTTCGCGGTATGCCGGGGTAAAAAAGTTCATTGACAACACCATCCGTCGCACCCGGGAAACCCAGGAAACAACCACTATTTTCGGCCGGAAACGCAGACTTCCCGACATCCGTTCCTCCAATGCCAATCTGCGCAATTTTGCCAACCGGGCGGCTGTCAACACCCCCATCCAGGGCAGTGCGGCAGATCTGATCAAACTTGCCATGATCCAGATGGCACAGGCTTTGGAAAAAAACAGCATGACATCCCGGATGATCCTGTCTGTGCATGATGAAATCATATTTGAAACCCCGTTTGCAGAAAAATCCGGCCTCATGGATCTGGCCAGAGAGGTGATGGAAGGGGTATATCCTTTAAAGGTACCCTTAAAGGTCAATTTCGGGTCCGGTGGCAACTGGGCTGCGGCACACTAGGAAAAGTTGTGGCACACACCGTGGAAAAAAAGCGTATCGGCATTTTTGTCAAACCCCAGGATGATGCCCAGAAAAAGGCCGGGGAACTGGTTAAGACATTCGGGGACAAGGTGGCCATCATTGACAGCAGACAAAATGCTGGTGCCCGGTTGCCTGATGACCTCATCTGCATTCTGGTGCTGGGGGGGGACGGTACGTTTTTGAGTGCGGCCAGGCTTATCGGGGACCGTGACATCCCTTTGCTGGGAACCAAGTTCGGGGAAGTGGGATTTCTGGCCATCACCCTGGAAGAGCACCTGTACGAGGCCCTGGAAAAAGTGTTCAAAGGCGCATACATTATCCATAAACGGGCCCGGCTGAACATCAGCCTGGTGCGGGGAGACTCCACCCTGGCAAATGTGGATGTGCTAAATGACGCGGTGATCAACAAATCAGCATTGTCCAGACTGGCCTCCTGTGCCGTGTACCTGGACAACACCTATCTGACCACTTTCCGTGCGGACGGGCTCATTGTGGCCACCCCCACCGGCTCCACTGCCTATTCCCTGGCAGCCGGCGGTCCTGTTGTGCATCCGGCAGTACCATCCATTATCCTGACCCCTATCTGCCCCTTTACCCTCACAAACCGGCCATTGCTCATCCCGGATACCACGGCCATTGAAATCCGTCTGGAAGACAGCCCGGAAGATATCGTTCTGACCCTGGACGGGCAGGAAGGATTTGAGATGGGTCCTGATGACAGGATATTCATCTCTAAAAGCCCCCGTGCCGTAAAGGTGATCTCTTTTGAAGAACAGTCCTATTTCAATGTTCTAAAAACCCGGCTTCATTGGAGCGGTGGCCGCAGCTGATACTTATGAAGTATATCCGGGCCAGGGCTTGTTGATCTGAACCAGAAAGTTTTTATGCTCCCCTAATGTTTCAATGAAGTCTTCCAGTTCGTCCCGGTCCAGTTCAGGGGAAATATAAAAGGCATCCTGGAACAGGCGGGTTTGTTTTCGGGTGGTTGTTGATTCAGGGGGCAACATCTGCATATGGCGTTTCAGTCCGAATACCCCGATGTTAACCCACACTGCTGTAATGTCCGGGTAGGATGCTACCAGATCAAAGGTTTCTCTTATGGATGCCATGGTTTCTCCAGGCCCTCCCAGAATCAGGGAAATACCATGGGCAATACCAGATGCGGCAAGACTTTCCAGAGCAGATCTGATGTCATCTTTTCTGTATCCCCGGTTCATATTGGCCAGAAGCCGGGCGGATGCGGTTTCAATGGAAAGCCCTGTAAAGGTGCACCCGGATGTTTTGAGCATGCTGCAGAACTCACGGGAAATCCCTAAGGGTTTGAAGGTGCCGGAACGCCATTGCACATCTGTCTGCGCATCTGCCAGGGTCCGGCACAGGGTTTTGGCATGGGTGATGGGGCAGTTGAAGCTGGTGTCGCAGAAATTGATATCAGCCGCCCCGGTGTGGGCCTTGATATTAAGAATTTCCGCAAGAATCCGGTCATAGGATTTTATGCGGTACTCCTTTCCATTGGCAAAGCAGCTGGAACAATAGGTGCAGCCAAAGGAGCATCCCCGCTTGGTGACCATGCCCCAGGGAACATTCAGGCGGTTGTAAAAGGCGGAATCAAACAGTTGATATGCAGGCATAGGTATGGCATCCAGGGTCTTCATCTCCTGCCAGGGCCGGGTATACACATTTTCACCACTGCGGATGACTATTCCCGGTATCCGGCGCAACGCCTTTTCATGGATACAAGCATCCAGAAACGCAGGAAAGCTGGATTCACACTCTCCCACAAGGCCAAAATCAATGTCCAGGCAGAACAGCCAGTCAGAGGGAAAATAATTGAATCCTCCGCCGCCTGCCACCACCAGGGCATCGGTCTGCTGCTTTACAATAGTCACCAGGCGCTTGAGCATGGGACGGATATCGGTGAAAACAACGCTGTTTTGAAGGGGGTTTCCCGGGATGCTGCATGTGACCAAGGGAATAGACAGGCCCACCACATCCGGTTTGCACTGTTTCAGGCAGGCAATAAATCTGCTATCATCTCCCTGGTCCGGCAGGCAGTCAAAAACCGCCACCCGGTGCCCGGCCTCCAGTGCAGATCCGGCAATATATGCCGCCCCCACCGGCGACATGGGCAGCGAATTTGCTGAAATAATCAACACGTTCATGCCATATCCTCTTTGCTGGGTTTTATCGCGGCTGCAGCCGGAATATTTAATTTGCAAATTTCATACAGACACCATATTAAAGCACATTTCTAAAAGCAAATGTTTTTTGAAGCATCCTGGTACCACAGGGGCAGCGGCTGTTTTCGGTCGGCCCGGGTCAACGGGATGAATATCGGTTTCATGCTCTGTACGGATCTGTGGTTCAGGGATCGGGCCAGGGATTACAAAGAACAGGATGTGGATATTCTGGTTTGCCCCAGGGCCACTCCGGTATCAAAAGCGGCCAAAAAGACCTATCCCCGGTATGTGCAGGAATAATATCCAATGGCTGGCCGAGAACCGATTGCAATGGCTTGCCGTGGTGCGGGGCTTTACATGGTTTTTTGAGGCCGGTGTTGTCAATAGTTCTGGTCGGCATATTCCACCCAGCCGCCGGCCTGGACCAGGGCTTTTTCAAACCCGGTGAGTGCAAAAGGGATGGTCCAGGTATCCGGGCCGGCGGTTGCCTGGATTTTACCGGTGTCCACATCCACTGCCACGTGAAGGGGGGATACGGCAGCTGCTTGAAACAGGCGGTCGATCTGTTTTGTGTTCAGCGTTATGGCCAGCATTCCGCAGTTGAACATGTTCTGGTAAAAAATCCTGGCAAAGCTTTCGGCAATAACCACATGAATGCCGTTGGCTTCCAGGGCCCAGGGGGCATGTTCCCTGGAAGATCCGCATCCGAAATTCCGCCTGGCAACCAGCACGCCTATCTCCTTCAGGTCCTGTTTTGGATCAAAGCCTTCCAGTTCCAGGTCTTCCATGAGATGGGGACCCATGGCGGTTTTTTCGATCTCGGTCAGGTACCGGGCCGGGATGATCTCATCGGTGTTGATATCGGACCGGTCCAGGCACAGGGTGGTTCCGCAAAATGATGTCATGGCAGCCTCCTAGTTTTCAAAAAGATGCGAATTGGTGATGGCGCCTGTCAGGGCTGTGGCAGCAGCAGTGGCAGGACTCATGAGATGGACCATACCGCCTTTGCCCATGCGGCCGTTGAAATTGCGGTTGGTGGTGGCGGCCGCCACCTCGCCGGATGCCAGGACCCCGTTGCTCATGCCCAGGCAGGCCCCGCAGGTGGGGTTGGTTACGCAGAAGCCAGCGTCCATGAAAATCTTGATCAATCCTTCTTCCAGGGCCTGGGAAAACACCTCCGGCGTGGCCGGGGACACAATGGCACGGACGGATTCGGCAATTTTTTCACCCCTTACCACCTGTGCTGCCACCCGCAGATCCTCGATCCGGCCGTTGGTGCAGGAACCGATATACACCTGGTCCACACGGGTGCCGGCCATGTCAGACACCGGTTTGACATTGTCGGGTTTGTATCCGAAAGTGACCAGAGGGGGGAGATTTTTGACATCAATGATCTTGTGTTCTGCATACACCGCATCTGCATCAGGCATGAAACGGGAAAAATTTTCCAGGGCTGCCTGCCGATCCGGGTAATCATCTTTGATAAACGGCCACAGATATTCCACGGTGACCCTGTCCGGCCGGCAGATACCCGAGGTGGCACCGGCTTCCACAGCCATGTTGGACATGGTCATACGGGCCTCCATGGACATGGCATCCACCACCGGACCGCAGAATTCTATCACCTTGTTGGTGGCACCGTTGACGGTAATCTTCCGGATCACCTCAAGAATTACATCCTTGGCAAACACCCCGGGCAGAAGCGTTCCAATGATTTCGATTTTCAGGGTGTCCGGTTTTTTAAATGCGCATACCCCTTTTAAAATCCCCACCGCCAGGTCCGTGGTGCCCACACCTGCGGCAAAGGCACCGAATGCCCCATGTGTGCAGGTGTGAGAATCGCCCATGATGATGACAAACCCGGGACGAACAAATCCTTTTTCCGGGAAAATGGCATGGCAGACCCCGTTGCGGCCGATGTCAAAAAAATCGGAGATCGCGTGCCGCCGGGCCCAGTCCCGGAGAATTTTTCCCTGCAGTGCTGTCTTGGCATCCTTGGCAGGTGTCACATGGTCAATGACCGCCTTGATTTTGTCCGGATCAAACACCCGGTCCCTGCCCCGGGCTACCAGATCCTGAATGGCGGTGGGGGTGGTGATCTCGTGGCAGAACACCCGGTCAAGGCGCAGTACATTCACCTCGCCAAAGGGCTGGTCCACAAGATGGGAGTTAAAAATTTTTTGTGCAATTGTTTTTCCCATGGCATTCTCCTGATTCAGGCTGTTTTTTCACCAAAATAATCTTCACCCTCTGCCGGGGTTACCACCCAGTAGGCCTGGAGCAGGATATCGGATGTATTGCGTATCAGATGGGGAATTTGGGAAAAAAAAGACACCGCATCCCCGGCCTGGAGCTGGTGCTGTTCTTCTCCGTAGATCAGCTGGGCCGACCCGGAGATGATGATGCCCAGTTCTCTTCCCAGGTGACCGTCTTCTGCATCCCCCCGTTCCTGGCCCGGCGCCAGTTCCAGGAAAAAGGCAGTAAAGGAATGGTTCCCTTTGGCCTGACTTTCACCGCAGAGTTTTTCATAGGAAAATCCCTTGCGCTTGTATCTTTTGCGTTCATTTTTCCGGATGATTTCCACCTGGGACTGGGTTTCATAGTCCTTGAAAAACTTGTCCGGTGATACACCGTACACCTCCAGGAGCTGGAGAAGGGTGTCCAGGGAGGGAGAAATCCGGTTCCGCTCAATCTGGGATAAGAGACTGGAACTGATGCCTGCCTTGGCTGCCACATCCTTGATGGTAAACTGCCGGGTGTTGCGAATGGCCCGTAATAAAGCGCCCAGTTTTGTTTTCATAAGCCTGTGTGATAAAAAAGTTAATTTTTTCAGTATAATTAATAAAAGTTAAATTATACTGAAAAACAACCATGTGTCAATTATATTTTTTTTTGGGGGGATTGTGTCTGATAAATGCACCAAATCTTTTTATCTTACCAGTGAAAATTTTGTCGGAAAAAATTGTGAAATTACTATTGCTATCACGGTAAAAATGTTTTAGAGGAATATGCAATGGATATTTCAGGCAAAAGAAAAATTTTGATCGTTGATGATATTCCCACCAATATTACGGTTCTGACCCAGATTCTGATGTCCGATTATAAAATGGTCTGCGCAACAAATGGAAAAGATGCCCTTAAACTGGCGTCATCTTCCTGTCCGGATCTGATCTTGCTGGATATCATGATGCCGGATATGGACGGTTACGCGGTGTGCCGGCAGTTGAAATTACAGGATAGTACCCGGCATATCCCAGTCATATTCCTGACGGCGAAAAAAGAGGAAGAAGATGAGGTGAAAGGTCTTTCACTGGGTGCAGTGGATTACATATCAAAACCTTTCAGTCCCGTCATATTGAAGCACAAAGTCAGGATACATTTGGAGCTTAAACTCCACCGGGACAATCTTGAAGAGATCATCAAAGAACGCACTATTGAAATATCAAAATCACACAAAAAGCTTCATGAAGAGATTACAGAACGTATTCAGGTCCAAAAATCGCTGATTGAACAGCGGGCCTATTTTCTGCATCTTTTTGAGAATTCTCCCCAGGCAATTATGATCGTTGCACCTGATGGAAAGGTTGTTGAAGCCAACAAGGGGTTTGAAAATATTTTCGGCTATGCGGTAGATGAAATCAAGGGCAGATACAGTAAAAACCTGATTGTGCCGGAAGAAATGATTGCAGAGGACGAGACCTTTCATAAAAATATTCTTACAGGCAAAACCATCACCAAAGAAACCTATCGATCACGAAAAAATGGCGATCTCATACCAGTGACATTTCTGGGATATCCTGCCATTGTTAAAAACCAGATTGAAGGGCTTTTTATCCTATACGACGATATTTCAGAAAGGAAAAAATTTGAAGCACAGATGCTGCACCAGTCTTTTCATGATCCCTTGACAGGTATCCCAAACAGGGCCCTGCTCATGGAAAGAATCAACCGGTCTCTGGAGCGCTCTAAAAGAAGAAAAGAATACCAGTTTGCTGTTCTCATGATTGATCTGGACAATTTTAAATCAGTTAATGACAGCATCGGGCAGCTGGCCGGAGATAAATTTTTGATACAATTTTCCGACCAGATACGGCACTGCATCAGGTCCACAGATACAATAGCACGCATGGGCGGAGATGAATTCGCCGTGCTGCTGGAAGAATTCAAAGGACCGCGTGAAGTATTTAAGATTGCAAAACGTATTTTTAATATTGGAAAATCCAGCTTTTTCATAGAACGAAATGAGATCACCATCAGTGCAAGTATCGGGGTGGTAATACAAACAACATCATATGACCGGGCTGAAAATATCATACGGGATGCAGATATTGCCATGTACCGTGCCAAGGAAAATGGTAAATCCAGTTTTCGCATTTTTAAACAGAAAATGCACAAGTTGACCCTTGAATCCATAAAAATGCAAAATGAGCTGCGACACGCCATTTTCAACAATGAACTTGTTTTGTTCTATCAGCCCATTATTTCTGTTTCTGAACAGCACCTGCTTGGCTTTGAAGCACTTGTAAGATGGCGTCACCCGGTCAGGGGCATGCTCGGTCCCAATCTGTTTATTCCCCTTGCCGAAGAAACCGATCTTATTCTTCCCCTGGGACGGTTTGTCCTACAAGAAGCATGCCGGCAGTTGAAACATTGGCATGAAACGATCCCGGGTGGTGAAAACCTGACCATGAATGTCAATATTTCCACCAAGCAGTTCATGGATGGCGAGTTGACCGGATTTATTATCAAAACCCTGGAAGAGACCCAGCTGTCACCCCAATACCTTAATCTTGAGATAACCGAAAGCCTTATAACCAAAAATGCAAAATCCATGATGTCCAAACTTGCCGTCCTGAAAAAGCATGGCATCAATGTGCTGCTGGATGATTTTGGAACAGGGTATTCTTCATTGTCATATATTCAGGATTTTCAAATCGACAGCATAAAAATTGACCGGTCTTTTATTAATGACATGGACCGGGATGGCGGCAGTATTGAAATTGTTAAAACGATTCTTGCCCTGTGCCGGAACCTGGGTCTCGGCGTCGTGGCTGAGGGCATCGAGCGCAAAACCCAGTTCAATCTCTTAAAAGAGCTGAATTGCGAAAAAATACAAGGGTTTTATTTTTCCAAACCGGTTGATGAAAAAAAGGCCGCACATCTGATAAAAAACGGGATCACCATTTCTGAATAAATGATCTGATAAGCTGTCTGGCAGCCTCAAACTGGTAAATTCCTATCTGGGCTTCAAGTTTTTGTGACAGATCAGCAAGACTTGTATCGTGAACATGGGTGTTGGTGTATTCTTTGAAACGGTCAAAGGTGATTTTTGATTCAGCAGGATCATATTCCGCCAGATTTGTATCCAGTTCTTCAAGCAGCGTATGTATTTTGTCGGGGTCATTTTTTTGATCTGGCTGGTGAAATGCGTTTTGTGAACGGGTGGAGTCGGCATGAAGCGTTTCCAGGGATTTTTTAACTTCTGAAAACCGTTGTTCAATCTGAGAAATATAATGGTTTATCTGATCGGTATTTTCGGCATCAATGGCTTTTTCAAGGGATTGTGATGCGGCAAAAAGGTCCTTTGCCGCAAGATTTCCCGCAGATCCCTTGAGGGAATGGTTTTCTTTTCGGGCCTGTTTCAGATTATTCTGACAAACCAGGTCTTTTATCCTGGCCGGTACCGTTGCAAGATCCTGGCAGAACCGGTCAAGAATGTCTGTATACCTTTCCAGGCTGCAGCCCATGCGCGCCATCCCTTCAACAAGATCAATTCCCGACAGTGCAATGGTATCATTCGCTGTCATGTTGCTGTCATCTGAAGCCTGTTTTATTTCCGTGATATCTGAAACCACAGGTGTACCTGGAATATATTTTTTCAGGACCTTATACAGTTTGTGTCTGTCAATGGGCTTTGAAATATAATCATCCATGCCGGCTGCAATGCATTTTTCGCGGTCTCCCCGCATGGCATGGGCAGTCATGGCGATGATGGGCAGGTCTCTTTTCCCAAGATCATTTCGGATTCTGACAGTTGCTTCCAGGCCATCCATCTGCGGCATCTGAACATCCATCAATACAGCATCAAAGTCTTCGGTTTTTAGTTTTTCCATGGCCTCCACCCCGTTGACCGCTGTCTGGACATGCATGCCGGCCAGGGTGAGAATTTCAACCGCCACCATTTGGTTAATGGGATTGTCTTCCGCCAGCAGCACTTTGGCATCGGATGCGTAGTTATAAACATCTTGCAAATCAGTTTGGGATGAAAAAACAGTCTGGTGTCCAAAAGACTCCATAATGGTATCCAGTAAAAGGGAAGGCCTGACAGGTTTTTCCAAAAAAAGGGGGGATTTTCCAGATAAAGACGGAAAGTATTTTCCGGGACTGGCGCAGGTTCCCATTAATATGACTGGCGGTTTGTGGGGTAAGTCTTTTTTTTCGATCTCTTCAGCAAACGTTTTTCCATCCATATCCGGCAGGCCAATATCAGAAATGAGCAGATCAAACGGCTGGGATGGGTCCTGGTCTGCAAGCAGTGACAAAGCTTTTTCTGCAGTATCGGCCATATGGGGATGAAAGTCAAAGGAAGCAAGCATCTGATTCAACACATGCTGTGTGGATGGGTTTGCCTCTGCTACAAGTATTTGCATCCCTTTCAGGCTTGATGGAAGTTTTCGGGGTCTGTCTTTTGCAGGGAGTCCTTTTTTCAGCCGGATAGTAAAAGAGAAAAGGCTTCCTTTACCGGGCATGCTTTCAACAGTGACTTTGCCGTGCATCATGGATATTATTTTGTGGCAGATGGCCAGTCCCAGCCCTGTACCCCCGTATTTTCTGGTTGTGGAGCTGTCTGCCTGGGCAAAGGCTTCGAAAAGGGTTTGCTGGTTTTTGGGATCAATGCCGATACCGGTGTCTTTTACGCCGAAATACAATGTGACATCCGCATCAGTTTCCTCAATGGCCTTGATGGTGATGCAGATATCTCCTTTTTCAGTAAATTTAACTGCATTGGATGTTAAATTTACAAGCACCTGCTGCAGCCGTAAAGGGTCACCAATTATTTCAGTAGGAATATCCGGCGCAATATCAATAATAAGTTCCAGGTGTTTTTTACGCAGATCATCAATAAAGAGATCAGTGACATTATTAATAATTTCTTTTAACTGGAAAGGAATATTTTCAATATCCAGTTTTCCGGCCTCAATTTTTGAAAAATCCAGGATTTCATTGATTATTCCAAGCAGGGATTTTGCTGAAGAATTTATTATTGAAACATATTCCAGTCTCTGTTTTGGTGAGAGATTCGGATTTTTGGCCAGATCAGACATACCGATGATGGCGTTCATGGGTGTCCGTATCTCATGGCTCATGTTTGCAAGGAAACTGCTTTTGGCCTTGGTGGATTCATCAGCCAATTCTTTGGCTTTCTGGAGTTCAATATTGGCGGCTTTAAGTTCCTGTGTCCGTTCCTCAACCCGGGTTTCCAGTTCATTGTGAATCTTGCGCAATTCCTGTTCAACCCGTTTGCGTTCAACAATTTCCACCTTGAGATCTTTGTTGGCATGGGCCAGCATTTCTGTTCGTTCTTTTACCCTGTCTTCCAGCAGCTGGTTTGCTTCATGGGTTTTCTGCTGCTCTTTTTCAAGAAGCCGGGCAAGAAAGAAATCTCGCCGGGCGGCATATTCTATGGAATAGCAGGAAAACATGCCGATGATATTTGCGCTGATAAAAAAGAAATTGTTGTTAATGAGAATAGGCAGAGGGGTTGAACTGATGACCGTGGCACCGATTTCATAACAGATGACAATAAACCAGCCTGATATGGTTGCCCAAATGAACCGTGCCCGTATGAATGAGTAGCCGAAAATAAAAATCAGCATCAATCCGGCATAATATGAATAGTTTATGGGTGGCGGTGCGATGATTATCATGGTGACAATGCCCAGTCCGGCCAGTACAACCACAAAAGCAAGGGAAAGCTGCATATATTTTTTATAGCCGGCGGAAAATGACAGCAAAAGCACCAGGGCTGTCACAGGAAAGAAAATGGCATACCGAATAAACCACAGCTTGTTTCTCATTTCCGGCATCAACTGGGCATCAAGGATACCGAAAAATGAATAAAAAACGATGGCTATAAAAAGGGATATCCTTACCTGGTTGATAAATTTTGCATGGTAATCGTCTAAAAATTCTTTTTCAAGCGCCCCGGATTCATCACGAAAGGACAAGGTAAGCAGTTTCAGCTGCATGCCTGACGGATTAAAGATGGAATGGGCCAGTCTTTTTTTAAAATTAGATGCCATGGTTCATTTTTTTATCGGTGTCTGCAGATCTGGTCAGCAGCAGTGGCATTTTTTTCAACCCTTTGAAATGAAGTCTTTCCCTCGCTTCAAATGGAGAAACAGGTTTACGCCTTCAGGTTCCTGGCCTATGTGGATATCTGATTCTCTGAAATTGCAGGCCATGGCCAGTGAAATAAGTTGTTCCGGTGTTCTGTGAATCAACCGCCAGTCTCCGATGACTTCCATATAGGCTTGGGTTGGATTGTTTGTTGAAAAATTTCCGATGACCATTTCTCCGTCATCTCCAAGCAAGGGAATGAGGTGGTTTAAAAGGAATATAAATTTTTTATCATTGAGGTAGTCAAATAACCCGGCTGACCAAATCAGGCGGTATTTTTTGTCTGAGGTAAAATCAAAGGCATTTGTATGAAGAAAGGTAATTTTGTGCAGAAAATCTTTGCACAGGTTTTTTGCATAGGAGATGGCAAGCGGATCAAATTCCACATTTTCAACCAGGATGCTGCTGTCATTTTTTTGGGAAAAAAAATCAAACAGATCCCTTGCAGGCCCGCTGGCAATATTTAATACTCTCTTGTCGGCGTCATTCTGGTCATCAAGGTGGTGCAAAAGATCAAGGAAATATTTTTTTCTGTTTCTTACTGCCATGGGGGCTTTCTGGAGCTGGAAAAAGAGATCCCATTTCCTCAGTTCCGGATCATTGGATGTGTGCTCAAGATAAATTTTTTCAATGATTTCATAATCTCCTGGATAGCCATGGGGTTTGTTGAAAACAAAACCCTGAAGCGTCAATATGGAAAGAGCTTCTCCCATTTTTCCCCGGAGCAGATCAAGGTCATTTTTGTGTAATGTACCATTTTTTATTTCCTTGTGAACCTGGGTGAGCCAGTCGGAAAACTCATGATATTCTGAAGAATCAGGCCCTCCTTTTGCTACCATTTCTTCAATAAACGTAATATAATGTTTCATGGTAAATTAGCTCCAGATGAATATGGTGTGCCGATTGTTTCCAAATTGCCTCTTCTTTGATTGGAACCTTTCACCCAAATTAACAAAAAACCTGTAAATACAGATTCTGACCAAATTTTATAACGTATAACTACATAAATCAGTACCGCCTGTCAATTGATATGAGTGATATTAAAAAGAATTATCCGCACCCTTTTTGATCAACTGCTCTGATTGTAATTTATTGACAAAATTTGATTTTCGATGCTATCTATCAGCATATATTTCTGTAAAGGCTGGTGCCGGACGGCATTTTTTAGAATCAAGAATCTCATGAGGTCCTTTAATGGAAAACAGCAAAGATCGGCGTACCAGAGAGGATCGCCGCAAAACAGATGACAAACGGACTGAAAGGTTTATCAAATACTTTCTTCCTGAAGAAGAAGAAAAAAGAAGCGGCAAGGATCGGCGTAAGTCCGGAACTAACAGTAAATAGATTTTTTCTGGGATTTTCTTACAGAGCAACTATGCCCTGTTTCTTATATTGGTTCAGCAACCTGTGAAAATCCGGTGCGCAATCTGTTTTCACCAGTAATTCATGGATGATCAGTTCTCCATAGTCGGTATCCGTAATTTTCGCATCAAACCGGCTGAGCTGGTGTAAAAAAGCATCATTGGATTCATAGGGTACCTGAACCCGTACCTGAAAAGCCTTGACCAGCCGAACTTTTTTTGCGGTATCAAGGGCAGCGGCAACCGCATCTGAATAGGCCTGGATCAACCCCCTGATACCCAGCTTCACCCCGCCGTACTCCCGGGTCACCACTGCCGCCACCTGGGTCATGTTATGTGCTGTCAGCACATTGAGCATGGGTTTACCGGCCGTGCCCGAAGGCTCCCCTGCATCTGAGCTGTGAGAAATCTGTCCGGCATCCCCCACAATATAGGCCCAGCAGTTATGGGTGGCGGTTTTATTTTCTTTTGAAATTTTTGAAATGAAATCCTTGGCATCGGCTATGGAAGCGGCATGGGACAGGTGGCAGATAAACAAAGACCGTTTGATTTTAAGCTGTGCCGTATATATACCGTTTGCCGCTGATGCTGCGATGGCGTAAAATTGCTTTTCAGGTGCCATGTGTTTTTTGTCCTGTGTAGTGGCTGTCCCGTTACCATTCGGGCGGTGGGTTTTTTATTCATTCTTGAAAATTTATCTGGAATAGTTTATACACTGCCCGTTATGAAAATTTCCATTGCCCATTTATATTATTGCATGTTACCCAGGATTTTCCCATGAGAATTGTAACTCGGCCTGATTTTGACGGTATTGTCTGCGCAGTGCTGCTGCGTGAAGCACTGCATATTGACACGGATATATACTGGGTGGAACCCAACGCAGTCCAGAAAAAAGAGGCAGACATAAAATCGGGTGATATTCTGGCCAATCTGCCCCATGATCCCAGATGTTCCCTGTGGTTTGACCACCATGTTTCCAACACGCCCGACCAGGCGTTTGAAGGGGCACATGAGATTGTCCCGTCAGCCGCCGGCGTTATTCATAAATACTATAAGGGATCCGGACACCTGGACAACCGGTTTGATGACCTGGTCTTTCACACCGATATTATTGATTCCGCCAGCCTCACCAGGGACCAGGTGCTGCATCCGGAAGCATATCCCCATATTCTGCTCTCCATGACCATCAAGAACCGGGACAACACAGACACAGCCTATTGGAACCATCTGGTGGAGATGCTCAGGACCCGGGATATTGCAGCCATCATGGCTGATCCCACAGTCAAAGTGCGCTGTGAAGCCGTTATCCAGGAAAACATGGTGTATGCCGGTTATCTCAAGGCTCACACCCGCATCCAGGGCCAAATTTCCATTACCGATTTCAGGGGCCTGGATCCTGTGCCATCGGGAAACCGGTTTTTGACCTACTGCCTGTTTCCCGAAACCGTTGCCAGTGTAAAACTTCGGTATACCGAACCTGAAAAGACCCATGTGCTGGTGAGTATCGGCCACAGCATTTTCAACCGCAACTGCCGGGTGAATGTGGGGCAGCTGCTGGCACGCTACGGCGGCGGGGGCCATGCCGGTGCCGGGGGCTGCACCCTGGAGGCGGAAGAAGCCCAAGAGAAAATTGATGAGATCATACAGGTCCTGGAGGCCAATGCGCCTGTTTAGCTGAGCCGGTTTTTTCATTTCCCGGAGATCCAAAATAACGGCCTGGATAAATTAGATCATTCTCCGGATAAAATCATCAAGGTTAAATCATCTGTGCGGGGGACAAGATATTCAGCGCAGCGATTTTCTATCCAGTTTATCTGGTCATCCAGCGGCATTTTTTTGGACTGGATCAACCACTTTAAAAAACCGTCAAAGTCCAGTTTTTTATCGATGTTGCAAGATTTTTTTTTGGTAATCCGGCCTTCTGTGAATCCATCCGTATATAGATACAACCGGCTGTCAGCAAGAGAAAATTTTTTGACAGAATGCACCGCATCCGGAATGACACCCAAAGGGGGTGCGGAAGCAAGAATTTTGAAAATATTTTTTTCATTTACCAGCAGGGGAGGCAGATGTCCCACATTAATCAGTGATATCTCCCGTGAGTCCGGATCAAGCCATCCCCCCACAAACGTAACAAACATTCCCCTGGTGGCAGTTTCATACAGTTCGTTGTTCATCAGATAAACAATGTGACTGATATCATCAACCACTTTGCTCAAACACCGGAAAAGGGAAATGGCTTTTGCCATGAGGAGTGCGGCAGATGTTCCCTTTCCCGAAACATCGCCCAGACAAAAGCAGATGGTGCCGTCAGGTTTTGCAAAATAGTCGTAAAAATCACCTGAAAGATGAAACGCAGGAATATTGAATGCCACGACTTGACGTATCTGTCCAATATCCGGCTGCAGATTTTTTTGGATTTCCCGGGCAATATCCAGCTCAGCCTCCAGTTTTGCAGCATATGCATCCCTTTGCTGAAGGGATTTTTGCAGTTTCCAGGTCAATTCCACATAACTGATAGTATCTTGTGTCAATTTCTGATTGGCCTGGGTCATCACGGAATGGAAATCAGGTTGTGTTCCTGTACTGATGTCCAATGAAAAGGACATTTCTTTAACCTGATCCGGCAAAAGGGACAATACTGATTCTATTGTATCCCCGTCCAGTCTGAAGATCTGATTGGCCTGTTGTTTGAGTGCAGACAAAGCAGTCGCTTTGTCATGACAGGAAAAGGCGGCATTGCACAGATCAGCCAGACCCATCAGGGATGACAGGACGGTGTGCCCATCTGCTGCTGCCCTTTGCCTGATCTGTTTTTGATTGAAAATATGGTGATGGGAGGCAATGGCTGCAGTGTAGGTTTCAGGCAGATGCCATTTTTTTGCCAGCAGTGCCCCCACGCTGTCATGGGTGGTATGAAATATTTCTTTTTCCATTTCATATCGTTTTTCCGGAAGATTGGCCCGTAACAGGGGCCATCTGTCAACTTTATCAGGTGCGATGGAAAAAAGAACCAGCAGGCCGATATCCTGCATCATGCCGCCGGTAAACGCCTGTTCCACAGGGCCTTTCACAAGACCGGAGAGCTGCCGGGCAGCAATTCCTCTTCGCAGGGCATCTTCCCAGAATAGGTTGATGTCAAAACCAGGTATGGCGGTTTTAGCCAAGGCCTCTTTAACCGAAAAACATAAAACCAGATTGCGAAGTTGATCAATTCCCATGGCAACAATCGCTTCAGAAACAGTTTCAACAGATTGGTAAAAGCCAAAAAAAGCTGAATTGACAAAACCCAGAATCTGAGCGGTTAAAACAGGATTTAAGGCTATCAGGCGGCTCAGGTGTTGGATGTCGACATCTTCTTTTAAGGTATACCGGATCAGTTCCATAATCCTGTCATCCGGCACAGGAAGATTTTCAAGCTGAAAATTTTTATATGATATGGCACGCATCAGCAGATTCCGATCTATGGTAACATTTTTCAGGCCAATGGATTGTCAAATATGGTTGTTGATTATGACATGTAGGACAGGTGCTCCCTTTCTGTCAAACAAAACCTTTTCATGCCCTGGTTGAAAACATGGAAAACTCCTATTGCAAGCTGTACAGGACCTGACTACAATGTATTGTGTTGGAATATAATTTTTTATTGAAGGAGTTGGTAATGAAAGTTATTATTGATCTGTGTGTCGTTCCCCTGGGGGTAGGCCTTTCCGTCTCCAGATATGTTGCAGCCTGCCATGAAGTTATTGCTGAAGCAGGCCTGAAATCAGAACTTCACGCATATGGGACAAACATCGAAGGGGATTATGATGCCGTGTTTCAGGCAGTTAAAAAATGCCATGAAAAAATACACAAAATGGGTGCCCCGAGGATTAGCACAACCATAAAGCTTGGGACCAGAATCGACCGGGATCAGACCATGGAAGACAAGGTAAAAAGCGTTCAGGAAAAGTTACAAAAAGTGTAAAAAAAAGCAAAGGTTCATAAACAGGAGAAACGCCCATGTCAGGGCCCCATAAAATCCGGCAGATGATGAAAGCAGAGCGGGCTGCTGCACAACGCAGGTTCCGCAGGCACAGAAACAACAACAAACTGGCCCGGTCCGGATGCCACCAGTGTGTTGTTGTCCTGGATCACCTGAAACCCACTTTTAATGTCGGCAAAATTTTCAGGAGTGCTGAAGCATTCGGGTGCAAAGAGATTCACCTGGTGGGTATTGACTTTTTTGACCCGGCCCCGGCCATGGGGGCCTTTAAATGGGTGCCTGCTTTTTTTTATGCCCGGTTCAATACCTGCTATGCTGATCTTGTCAGCCGGGGGTATACCCTTTTTATTTTAGAACCGGATAAAGGAGAGCCGGTCATGGATATCTGCCTGCCCGAAAAAAGCGCATTTATCCTTGGCCATGAAGAGTTCGGCATCAGTTTTGAGCCGGATCTGTTTGACCGGGTCCGGCGTCTGACCATTCCCCAGTACGGAAGATCCGACAGCCTCAATGTCAGCGTGGCCGCTTCCATTGTGCTTTATGAATATGTGCGCCAAAACGGGGTCAGAAGTTAACTTTTTTACTTTTTTTGTGGCTGTGCCATGACGGGTACATCAAAGGAGGAAAGAACAGTCCGGCAGATTGTTTTTTTATATAATTTTAAAAAAAGGGTAAAAAAGTTAACTTCTGACCCCTATTGACAGAAAGAGAGGGATTTGGGTATAAGCAGTCCATGCAGACGCAAAAGGTCATCCATCATATTGTGAACTGGCTGAATACCTATGTGACGGGATCCGGCCTCACCGGCTTTTGTGTGGGGGTGTCCGGCGGCATAGATTCTGCGGTTACATCCACCCTGTGCGCCAGGACCCTAAAGCCCACCATGGTATTGAATATGCCCATTTTTCAGGCGTCGGACCAGATGTCCCGGGCATCGGCCCACAATGCATGGCTGAAAGACAAGTTTTCCAACGTTGCAGATGTCGACCTGGACCTGACACCGGTGTTTTCCAGTATCCAGGACAGTTTTCCTTCCGATATCCAGGACAACCTGACCATGGCCAATACCAAATCCCGTCTCAGAATGATTGGCCTGTACGCCTTTGCCTCCCATAACCGATTGCTGGTGGCCGGCACCGGCAACAAAGTTGAGGATTTCGGGGTGGGGTTTTACACCAAATATGGTGATGGGGGGGTGGATATTTCACCCATTGCAGACCTGCTCAAATCAGAGGTATATGCCCTTGCCCAAGCCCTGGGTGTTGCACAAGAGATCATAGCAGCCCCTCCCACCGACGGGCTGTGGGAAGATAACCGCACAGATGAAAACCAGATCGGGGCCACTTATGCAGAACTGGAATGGGCCATGGCCTACAATGACCTGCCGGAAGAAGAAAAAAAAGAGGTGGTGCTGGATGCGCGGCAGAAACAGGTGCTGGCAATTTTTAACCAACTGCATGCAGCCAACCGCCACAAAATGGATCCCATACCGGTATGTTACATCCCAGATGATTTACGTCACTGATCTGTGTATCAAAAGCAGCCGGCAACATGCCATCCAAAAACAGTGAAGCGGCTAACAGCTAAAAGCTAAAATCTAACCGCTAACAGCTAATGGCTTTCACGATTTGTTGTGCCCGCCGGGCATGGCTGTTATTGAAACACATCCCGGGTGAGGTTGAATTTTTTCATTTTATAGTACAAAAGTTGCCGGGAAATCCCCAGTTTTCCGGCAGCCCGGGTGACATTGCCCCGATGCTGCATCAATGCCTGCCACACCATTTTTTTTTCATGTTCTTTTTTGTTGAACATCAGATCTGATTCTTGTGTGTCCCTGTCTTCATTGCCTGGAATATAGGCCGCTGCCCTGCGGGATGCGGGGCGGATTATGCCGCAGCCATTGGCAAAATGGGACTGAAGATATGTCGTTCGGATCTGGTCATCCTGGCCCATGATGTTCATGGCCCCTTCAATCACATGCTCCAGTTCCCGGACATTACCGGGCCAGTGGTACCGGCCGAATATGTCCATGACCTGCTGGTCTACCCCCCGCACCTGTTTTCCCAGGGCTTTGTTGTGTTTGGCAATAAAATGGTTTACCAGCAGCGGCAGGTCTGCAATACGGTCACGCAGGGGAACAATATGGATGAATACCACCCCCAGCCGGTAAAACAGATCTGAGCGCAGGCTGCCGTCGGCAATGGAAATATGGGGGTCCTGGTTCACCGAGGAGATGATTTTCAAATCAAATTTTATCTCCTTGAGCGCCCCCACCCGCCGCACTTTTCCTTCCTGGACAATGCGCAGGATTTTGCTCTGAAGGCCCACGGGCATGGAATTGATTTCATCCAGAAATATGGTGCCCTGGCTGGTGCGTTCAAACAGCCCGGCCTTGTTGATGGAACCGGTGAACGCCCCTTTGGAAGTGCCGAACAATATGCCTTCCAGCAGATTTTCCGGTATTGCGGCACAATTGACGGGTGTGTATTTTTTTTCATGCCTGGGGCTGTGGTTGTGGATGGCACGGGCAAACAATTCCTTTCCCGTGCCGGTCTCTCCATACAGCATCACGGGAGACGGGGTGTTTGCAGCCATTCGGGCCGCATTCAGGGCAGCCTTGAGCGCAGGATCCTGGCCGATGATGGTATCAAAGGTGATTTCATACTGGTGCATACGGTACTGGCTGTCCGGCAGGCGCATGGAGGACAGGGTTTCCGTGAGAACATTGAAATCGCGGACAAAGCAGATGGCACCCACAAGCTGGTTTTGGTTGAAGATGGGATGGACATTGTGGATGGTATTGGCAAATTTGCCCATGCGGGTCCGGTAGTAGATGGGTTCATCAATGATGGGCTGCCGGGTGCTGAGGCAGCGCAGGATCAGACTGGTGTTCTCATCCAGGTCATACACGCCCGTCACATGGTTGAGGATGGCGTTTTCAGGGTCCAGTTCATCAATGCGGGACATGGCCTGGTTGTAATAGACAATGATACCGTCTTTGTTGGCAATAAGCACCCCGTCACTGTATTCGTCAAATATGGCCAGAAAATTGGCGTTATCCAGACCGAATAAAAAATTTTGGGCATTCTGGTGTGATAGGCGGTCCATCTTATAGTTGCCTGATCAGTTCCGGCAGGATCTCAAACAGATCCCCCTGGACATGGTAGTCGCAATTGGCCATTATGGCGGCATTTTCATCCTTGTTCACGGCAATGATCATCCTGGCGGTTTTCATGCCGGCAAAATGCTGGATGGAGCCCGATATTCCGCAGGCAATGTATACCTGAGGGCTGACCTTTTCCCCGGTCTGCCCCACCTGAAAGGCATAGGGCACCCATCCTTCATCCACAGCCACCCGGGAGGCCCCCACAGCAGCATGCATCTTTTTTGCACAGTCAAATATTAAAGAAAAATTGTCGCTGTTTTTTAATCCCCGGCCCCCGGCGATGATGATGTCAGCCTCTGCCAGGCTGGCCTGGCCTCCGTTTTCGCCGTCATCCCAGGACACTAGGGCAAGCCCTGCCACAGCTGCGCTGTCTGATGCCATTTTAATTTTTTGGGGCTGTGCAGGGGAGGGCACAGGCTGCACAGCATTGGGCCTGATCCCGAATATCACCACATCTCCTGAAAGCTGGATATCTGCCAGCACCTTTCCGGAATAGTGGGAGGTTCTGGCGATGTTTTTCTCCAGATCCACATCCAGACAGTCCATGACCAGCGGGGCATCCAGCAGGGCAGCCACACGGGGAATAAGGTCTTTGCCGTCTGCGCTGGAGAGTCCGAAAATGACATCCAGCTGCAGTTTTTGGGCAGCCTGTGTAGCCGCTTTGGCCCGGACTGCCGGGTTCAGGCGCATCTCAGGGGAAAAAGAAAGGCCCAGATCCACAACCGTGGTGATGCCGTATCGGGCCAGAATATCACAGGCAGGATCATCCATGCCGTCCAGAACCAGGGCGTACAAATCAGTATCTGCCCGGGCAGCAAGGGTGATCATGCCGAGAGTGGTGTCCTTGACCCTTTTGTTTTCCATTTCAATGAGGATTCCTGTCTTTTTCATGCCAGCACCTTTGCCTCCTGCCGTAAAATTCTTATGATCTCTTTTGCCTGGTCTGCCGGGGTTCCTGTGATTTTTTTTGGGTGGCGGTTCTGTACTAAGGGTGTGAGTGCAACGGTTTTTGCAGATCCGGCAGCAGGGGTGATGGCCAGGCTGTCCAGGGCAATTGTTTTTATGGGTTTTTTGCGTGCCTTGACCACATCAGGAAAGGTCGGATATCCCGGGGTGTTCAATCCCCGTCCTGCCCCCACCACACAGGGCATGGCCAGTTCAAAGGTGCGGGTTCTGCCCCCGGACAGTTCACAGGTGACAACTGCCCTGCCGGATGCTATGTCAAAAGTTGCGGCATTGGTCACTACGGGAAAATCAAACAACGCCCCGATGCGGAACTGGGTCTGCATCCCTTCGCTGTCTATGGATTCTTTGCCGGTAAAAATTATGTCGGCAGATCCGTCCTGCACAATGGCTGCGTGCAGGGCCCGGGCCGTAGTCATGCTGTCGCAGACATCATCGGTTTCCACCAGGATGCCTCTGTCAGCACCCATGGCCATGGCAGACCGGATGGTTTTTTCTGCATCCGGTCTGCCTAAGCACACCGCGATTATCTCACTGTCCTGCACCTTTTTTTTCACGGCTGCCGCCTCTGTTACAGCATGTTCATCATAGGGGTTCAGTAAAAACGCCACTTTTTCATCGATCCGGATATCATCCAGGATGTGGATATTGGCGGCTGAATCCGGTACATGTTTTATACACACATAAATTTGCATTATATCAACACCAGTTTCTATGTTTTTTGTTTACTCCGTGTGGTTATATCCATATGCCGGCATCAGGGGGCAGGACAATGATGCCGGGTGAAAAAAAAGGGCAGTGCCAGGGTATTCCCCGGCCTGCCCCTGGACAAAAGCATGCGGCATTGTATGTATGCAGCATGGGTGGTATATGGTGCCGCTTTTTCTCTGTGTTCCGGCAGGTGTCTGCCGGAACACAGAGATCTGTACGGCTGGTTTGTGTTATCCGTTTACAGAAAAACTGGAGTCATAGTTGATCTCCCGTTTTCTGGAGAAAAAGCCCACGTCAAGGGTGCGTTTGGTGTATTTGAACTCATACTGGAACGGTTCCTTGTCATGGTCCAGGCCTTTTTCACAGGCATCGATGAGTTCGGCCATCATACGTCCCACAACCGGTGCATTCTTGTACTGGTTGCCTGAGGTGCCGATGGCCATGTAAAACCCGCCAAGATCGGATTTGTCATACACCGGAATCCAGTCATCAGAGCAGTCATACAGGTCCACAACCCCTTTGGGCTGGTTGGGTACCTGGAGGGTGGGGATACGTTTTCCCAGACGGTAGCACTGGGCTTTCCACTGTTCGTCTGTGAGCACATTGTCTCTGCCGTGTCCCCCCTTGCCGGCATAAAATTCATCCGGATCCACCCATTCCTGGGGATCGCAGTCCGGATCTTCAGAGCCGATGAGGAACAGGTTCCCCACTTCAGGTCTGACATAGCAGCCGATGTCGCCGTCAGACATGTGGTACCCGTCGTTGAGATAATCATAATCTTCCGGAGACGGGCAGTACATGACCTCGTGGCGCAGGGATTTGGTTTTGATGTTGCAGCCTTCCCATACGCCTTCAGCCATCTGGTTGATCTTGAAGGAATGGGGACCGCCCACATTGACCACAATGCCGGCATCGATCTGGGTGCCGTCTTTGAGTGTGATACCGGTAACTTTGCCGTTTTCGCTTCTGATGTCCACCACTTCCGCGTTGAACATGAACTCTCCGCCCTTGGCTTCAGCAGCCCGCATGATATTGTGGGCAGACAGGGCAGGGTCATTCACATACCCGCCTTCAGGGCAGAAAATGGCGCCTTCCAGCATTTCAGTGGGTTCGTCAAAGAATGTGGGATCTTCAGGGCGGCGCACGGGCCAGAATTTGTGCAGGTCAATGGGGGGGACATGTTTTTTGATGGTGTCCAGGTCCCATTCTTCATACTTAACGCCTACGGCATCATAGTGTTTTTGCACCTTGCGCCAGTCATGGCCTTCTGATTTGAGCAGGATGGAACCGGTGTTCATGTATTTTGCCATGCCTTTTTCATCTGTGACATTGCCCAGGTAGTTTTCCCAGTCCAGCCAGTACTTAAACCCTTCATAGGCCAGGGCCACCCCGTCCTCGGTGGAGTAGTGGGCACGTACAATGGCGCAGGAACCTGCGGTTGAGCCTTCTCCTGCATCCGGCAGCTTGTCCACGTTCAGGGTTTTGTAGCCCATTTTGCAAAGTTCATAGGCAATGGGGGTTCCGATAACGCCGGCACCGACAATAATTGCATCATATTTTTTGTTCATGGTATTTTCTCCTTATAAATCAACCTGTCTTGTTACAGCTTGGTTTCTAATATGTAAAAATGGTTTTGTTTCCCGGCCATACAAGGGCTGCGGGCTTATATATTGTTTATCCAGTTGGTGAACCGGGCTTCGCCGGCCGGCGTGAGTCCGAATTCCTCACCAGCATGGAGGATGCCGTCAATCATGTGTTTGCCATATCCCCTGGAACAGGTCAGCACCACACCGGATTTTTCCGCATCCCGGCAGAGGGTAACAATCTGGCAGGGCACATGGGAAAATGGTCCCTGGAAAAGAAACGGGGTCTGCTGGTCCGCACCGGCAAAGTCTAAAGCAGACAGTTTTTCACAGATGGAAAAAACGTTGTTTCCGAAAATGGCCACAAAAATGGTGGATTCGGTGACATCGGTGTATTCCTTTTCTGCGGGGATGTCCATGGTTTCTCCGTCCAGGTGATAGATGGATGTCTGTATGCGGTTCATGCGGTTCAGCAGTATTCCTTTTTCCATAACAGACCGGCAGGGTATTTCAGGAATCGTGATCCCAAAGGGTTTTTTGGCTGCCAGGTCTGCACATTGCAGGTCCAGCCGGGTCTTGTGGCTCAGATCCACCAGCCAGGGACCCTCCCCCTCACCGTGGTATTCCAGGACCACATCCCAGTTGCCGCGTGTTTCATTTTTGAGCGGTGTTGCCTTGAATTCCACCGCTGAGTATCTTTTAATATCTTTCATGCGTGTATATCCCCTACATTTTCATCCGTTTACCTTCAGGATCATAAAACGGTGTTTCCACAACCGTTCCGTAAATCAGCTCGCCATTGCATTCATCTTCATAAAATGCCAGCCGGGTGCCGATTTTGCTCATGTCTGCTTCCACCAGGGCCATACCCACGGCTTCATTGAGGGAAAAACTGTTTCTGGCAGTGCACACATGGCCCCGGACCCGGTCATCCACGATCAGGGCGCCGTCTTTCGGGGCTCTGCCATTGTTTTCCATTTTGAATCCCACAAGCTTGAGCCGGGTGTTGTCTTTTTCCGCCTGGGCCAGGGCTGCCACGCCAACAGTCTTATAGCCTGTTTTCTTCCTGGACCAGAGAAAACCCATGCCGATATCCAGCAGGTTGGTGCGCTGTTCAGATTCCTGGCCCAGTATGACATGGCATTTTTCCATGCGCAGCACATTCTGGGCTTCCACACCGAAATTCTGGATCTTGAACTCTTTGCCGGCTTCCTTGAGCATCAGCCACAAAGATTTCATATAGGAGGCGGGCACGTGCAGCTCATAGGACAGTTCGCCCACAAACCCCAGGCGCATGGCCTTGACAGGGATGGTGTCGGCAATGGTGAATTCCTTGTATTCGGAAAAACCGAATCCCTCGTTGGACACGTCAATGTCCACCACTTTTTCCAGCACTTTTCTGGCATTGGGGCCGGACAGGTTGATAACCCCCATGGCATCGGTGAGGTTCACCAGGGCAAAATCCCAGTTGTCATACCGGGTGTGGTACCGGATCCATTCGATGGTCTGGCCGGCACGGCCGGTGGATGTGGAAAAATAATAATCGTTTTCTCCCAGTTTGACAACCACGCCGTCATCAATGACACAGCCGTCATCATTGCACATGGCCGTGTATTTGACCCGTCCTTCCTTGATCTTGGAAAGATCGGACACATATACCCGCTGCAGGGAGTTCAGGGCATCGGGTCCGTGAATTCGGAATTTTCCCAGGGTGGAGCCGTCCAGCATGCCCACATTGTTCCTGACGTTTTCTATTTCCTTTTTACAGGTAAAATCTTTTGAAAAATACCTGGCCCGCTGCCATACCCCGATGTTTCTGAAGATGCCGCCGTCTTTGCGCTGCATCTCATCCATGGGGGTTCTTTTGAACATGGTATGGTTGGTACCGGCATAGGTGGCGATAAATGTGGGCACCAGGGGCGGCCGCACCGTGGTGGGCCTGATCTTGATATCCGGCAGGGCCTGGTATTTGGCGGTGAACAGCGGCAGGTTGTGTCCCGGGATGCCGCCCTGGCCGGGCCCAAGCCCTGCACCGGAAAAACGCTTGATCAGTTCGGGAACATCAAACCCCTTGTCAATGGACTGCTTGATATTTTTGATACTGGTGTCTTCATCAAAGCAGATAAAGGTTTTTCTGCCCTTTACCGGTGCGGTTACCAGTTTGGTCCCCCTGGCAGGACCGGGCAGATCCTCCATGGCTTTTTTGGCTTCCCCCAGTTCGGCAATGGAACAGTTTTCACAGTCAAATGCCGCTTTGAGACCTGCCAGAAGACCGGAGGCTTCAATGGATTGTGCATTTTCAAACCCCAGCAGACTACCAGCAGCATGCATTTTTTTAGGCAGGTCCGTGGGCAGGAAAAAATTGGTGTGATTGTCATAGGTCAGTTTGGCCTGGTTCACCACCAAAGGTCCTGTAAGGGGGGTAAATCCGGCAGATGCCACCAGTACATCACAGTCATATGTTTTGGAAACCGTGGCATCCACACTCTTGACCGTAACTTTTTTCACCTGTTTGCCGCCATGGGCCTCAGTGGCCACCCAGCCTTTGAGAATGGTGATTTTCCGGTCCAGAACCGCCTTGAGCAGGGCCGGATCCTGGCCGTCTTCCCTGATGTCGGCGATGACAGGAACGGACATTCCCAGATCATGCAGGCTCACGGCTGTTTCCAGTCCCAGATCATGGCCGATGGAAAACACAGCTGTCTTGCCGGGCAGCATCCCGTATGTATTGGCCAGGCGCAGGGCACATCCGGCCTGCATCACGCCCGGGCGTTCATTGTTTTCAAACAGCAGGGGGCGCTCGATGCAGCCTGTGGCAACCACCACGCTGTTGGCCCGGATCTCAATATACCGTTCCGTAAAGACATCAGATTCTTTTCCGACCTGGAAACCGGTGATCAGGTTGTTATTGTATGCCCCGACATTGGCGGTGTGGGTGAACACCCGGATATTATCGGTTTTTTCCACCTCTTTTGCCAGCTGTACGGCCCGCTCGTGATGTGTCTGGCGGTTGATATATTCAGAAGTGCGGTATTCAAAATGTCCGCCGAGCCAGGGGCGTGCTTCCATGAGGATGACCCGCAGCCCTTTTTGGGCCGCAGCCAGGGCTGCAGTCATGCCGGCAGGCCCGCCGCCGATGACACACACATCACAGGTGGGGAAGATCTCATCATATTTGCCGGGCATGTGGTGGTCCGGAGACAACTTGCCGATACCCGCGGCCTTGCGGATCTGCTTCATGGCAACCGGCCAGATTTTGGCGGGCTTGTGCATGGTGTCATAGTAGAAACCTGCCGGCATGGCCCAGTCCATTTTGTCGATAAAGCCCAGGAAGTCATTTTCAGCAGAACCTTTGACATTCTGCTCTTTGACCACAATGCCGGGTTTCAGAAATGTGGTTTCGGTGCGGACATTGGGGATGCCGTTGACTTCCATCATGGTGTTGGAGCATTCCCCGTCCATGCTGTAAAGCCCTCTGGGACGGTGGTATTTCAGACTTCTTGCATAAATTCTGACCCCATTGGCATACAGGGCGGTTGCAATGGTATCCCCTTTTGTGCCGTAGTATGTTTTCCCCTTGTAAGTGAAGGGGATCTTGTCGCTTGTATCGATTTTCAATGTGGGCAGATGATTGAATCGGTTCATCATTCTTTTGCCTCCGGTGTTTCCTTTTCAAGGTTTGTCGTCGTATCCCGGAATATGGTAAACCATGAACCACATCCATCCCGGTGAAACCACCATTCCTGCTGCACGCCTGCCACGCATTTGTTCATGTGGACATAATCGCACCAGCTTTCAGGGGTCAGATCTTTTTCATCAGGTCTGGGGCCTTTTTCTTCTCCGCCGTAACGGAACTCATATCCGTTTCTCTTTCCGCAGATCGGACATGTAATTGTTAACGCCATCTTATCTTCTCCTTGAATCTCATAAATATTTTATTCAGCTGTTTAATTGTCCGGGGTATAGCTCATCAGCGCGGCAGTTTCACCCATGAGTTTGTGTTCCTGGTAGCGTTTCAAAGCAAAGGGCTTGAGTATGTCAGGACAGGTGTTGGTGGCCATGAAGCTTGCCATGTGACGTCCCACGGCAGAGCATGATTTAAAACCGAAATATCCCCAGCCGCAGTCCATGAAAAATCCTTCCACCTGCTCATTACCGTCCATGATGGGGGCCATGTCAGGGGTCATATCAGCCAGCCCGCCCCAGATTCGCATGAACCGCACCCCCCGCAGGGCAGGCAGAAATTCAGACAACGCCTCGGCCTGGTGCTTGATGTAGTGGGCTGTGTTCAAGGTGGTATAGTTGGGCCATGGATCCATATGGGCGCCGGTGGCGATTTCCCCTTTCAGGGTCTGGTTGGCGTAGCAGTGGTAGGCCCCTGAGGAGACCACATGGTCCAGGATGGGCTTGAGGGGCTGGGTCACCATGGCCTGGATGGTCAGAACGGAGATGGGCAGTTTGATGCCCAAAAATCCGTGGATCAGGGCTGCGGAATATCCGCCGGCGGAAATCAGCACCTGTTTGGTGTTGATGACACCTTTGTCGGTGACCACTGCCGTGACCTTGCCGTTTTTGGTATTGATGCCGGTGGCTTCTGTCTGCTGGTGGATTTCCACCCCCATTTTGGCAGCGCCTTTGGCCAGGCCCCAGACAACCGCGTCATGCCGGACCACCCCCCCGGGGGGATGAAACATGGCCCCGTGGATGGGAAAGGTGATGTCCTCGGAAATGTTTAAGGCCGGCACCAGTTCTTTGGCTTCCTTGGCATCGATGAGGTGGGATTCCACACCGTGGAACTGGGCTGTGGCAATGGTCATGCGGGCTGCGTTCATGGCTGCCTCGGAATGCATGAGGTTGAGGTTGCCGCAGTTGTTGAACATTAAGTTGTAATCCAGTTCTTTGGTGAGAACCGGCCAGAGGTCAAGCGCTTCCTTGTAAAGCGGCACATTGTACTGGGTCCGCTGGTTGGCACGGACAATGGCCGTGTTTCTGCCGGCACCGCCATACCCAATATAGTTTTTTTCAATGATCGCTACATCGGTGATGCCATGCTCTTTTGCAAGGTAGTACGCTGTTGCCAGACTGTGAAGTCCGCCTCCAATGAGAACCACATCATAACTTGATTTAAGCTTGGTTTTTTTGCCCCACATGGGTTTGCTTTTCGAAAACATTGGCCTTCTCTTCATTTTGGATTGATATTATTTTTCTGCCATATCCATCTCGTCAATACGCCATGAAAGAAAACATGTCAAGCATTTTATTTAAAAATGATTGTTTTTCTTTCATTTGTTCTTGACAAAACGGTAGTTCTGGATTAAATCTCAATAAAATTAGCAAATTATAATAAAGAACCCGCTATGATAAAAACCATCCAAATAAGGCAGCGACAATGAATGATGCAGCATCACACCCGGTTATAGATGATATTTCCAGCAAGCTTGATACATTGACCCCCAAGGCCCAGACCCTTGGAAACTATATCATGCAGAACCCCTCCAAAGTGGTGTTCATGACCACCAAGGAGCTGGCAGAGGCCTGTGAGGTCAGCGAGGCCACCGTGGTCCGGTTTGTTGCAACCCTCGGATATAAAGGGTATTCGGACTTCCAGGATGCGCTCAAGGATTTTATCAACACCGGCCTGTCCCTGCCGGACCGGGTCAATCTCAAGGGCATTGATGAACCCGGGCTGGACAGGCTGCACCGGGGTATCCTGGAAGAACTCAACAACCTCAAATACCTGTATGAGCACATTGACATGGAAAGAATGAACCAGTTCATAGACCACATGGACATCAGCCCCACCATCTATGTCACCGGTTCCAGGCTGTCCTATACTTTTGCCTATTACCTGGGATGGTCTTTGACCAAGGTAAGAAAAGGGATTCATATCCTCAAAGGCAGTGATTCCACGGCCATGGACATGCTGGCCAATGCCCCGTCCCAAAGCCTGGTTATCCTCACCGCAACCACCCGGTACCCCAATGAACTGATCAAACTGAGCAAGATGATCCGGCGGTGCGGCCACACCCTGCTGGCCCTTACCGATTCCAGTATCTCTCCGGTTATCCCCTTTGCCCATCTGTCCCTGGTGGTGCCGTCCAAATCCATTCCCTTTATCGGCAATGTGTCGGGCATGCTGGCAGTGATTCAGTACATGGTGCAGGAACTGGCAAACCGGAAAGGGGATGCATTGCGGGCATATCAGGAGCAGCTGGAACAGGTGTATCTGGAAAATGACCTCCTTTTTAACATTGATCCCAAGTAAAAATCAAGTGCCAGGGCAGCCAGAATGGGGCAATGTCTAATGTTTTTTTGAGGGGACAATATCATCCAGGCGATGTAATGACGTGCTGAATTTTTACCACGAAGAACACGTAAAGTACGGAAAATGGATTTTGATAAACTGTCGAGTCAAATGAAATGAATTTCAGTGTTAAGAAAACTAAAGATGGGATCAGGCGGTTTTATGATCCTTCGTGCCCTTCGTGGTGAAATAGATCACTAGGGCAAAGGAGAGTTTTTTGATAGAAGACCTGACAGTCATCAGTTTCGTGATTCTTTTTGCCACCGGCCTGTGTGCCGGTTTTGTGGACGCCATTTCCGGCGGGGGCGGGCTGATCGCCCTGCCGGTGCTGCTGGCCCTGGGCCTGCCTCCTGCAACAGCCCTGGGTACCAACAAGCTCCAGGGCAGCTTCGGAACCCTGTCGTCTGCCGTCAATTTTATCTCCAAGGGGCTGGTGGATATCAGGCAGTGCCTGGCCGGCATGGCATTCACCCTGTGCGGGGCAGTCCTGGGGGCTGCGACCATCCAGCGCATGGATCCCGGGTTTATCCGGCACCTGATTCCGGTTTTGCTGCTGGTTGTCTTTTTTTATACCCTGTTTTCCAAAACCCTGGGATTGAAACCGGGGCGCCCCAAAATGGGCAGAAATCTGTTTTTTACCCTGTTCGGCCTGGGTCTGGGATTTTATGACGGATTTTTCGGGCCCGGTACCGGATCTTTCTGGACCGGGGCCCTGCTGATTTTCCTGGGCCTGGACATGACCGGGGCCGTGGGCACCACCCGGGTGATGAATTTTGTGTCCAATATCGTGGCCCTGGCCGTGTTCATCATCGGCGGCAGCGTACTGTGGTCTGCCGGACTGGTCATGGCGGCCGGCCAGGTCATCGGGGCAAGGGCTGGGTCAAGCCTTGCCATCAAAAGGGGAGCCGGGTTTATCCGGCCGTTTTTTCTGACCATGGTGTTTCTGACCATTGTCAGGCTCATATATGTCAACTACGGGTAGCCGCTTAGGTCTGCTGCCCTGAACTTTGAGAAAGGAAAGAAAATGTTACAGACGCAAAAAGAACTGCTCGCCCTGCTGTCCGATATCGGCATTGCATACACCAACCATGTACACCCCCCGGTATTCACCGTGGAAGAGGCAGCTCAGCATCAGGACGGCATCAAGGGGGCCCACAGCAAGAACCTGTTTTTCAAGGACAAAAAGAAAAACCTGTTCCTGGTGGTGACCCTGGCGGACAAGCCCATCAGGATCAAGGAGGTGGCAAAAAAAATCGGGGGAAACAACATGTCATTTGCCAAACCAGACCTGCTTATGGAGGTACTGGGCATGATTCCAGGAGCGGTCACCCCGTTTGCCGCCATAAACATAAAAGACCATGAGGTAAAAATTGTTCTGGATGAAGAACTGATGGAACATGATCTGCTCAATTTTCATCCATTGGAAAACACCGCCACCACCTCCATCGCATCCGAAGATCTGGTGAAATTTCTGGAACACTGCGGCCAGGTCCCTGAGATCATACGGTTATGATTACAGATCGCAGGTTTGCTGTACCACATTGGCCATTGACTTGCAGCCAGGCAGGCTTATATTTCACATAACTGGATCTGATGATGCAGTTGTGTGTATCAAGGTCCTTTATAACTGAAAAATAAGGAGGTTTTCATGAAACTTTCATCCTGCATTCCCCAGAAAATATCCAAATTTGCCCTGGGAATGATTCTGGTTGCAGCTGCTCTGGCCATGACCGTTGTCAGTTTTACCCTTCTGCCGGTGATCGGACTGGTGCTGGTGATACCGATTCTGGCCCTGGCTGTATATGTTTTCCGGCTGCATCTGAACGACCAGTGTGAAATTGATCCCTCTGAAGGCAGTTAAAACCATTTCTTTTTTTTGAAATAATACAGGGATGCACCTGCGATGAAGACCAGAACCCCCCAGAAAATGAAATAACTGTACTTGTATTTGAGTTCCGGCAGGTATTCGAAATTTGTGCCGTATATGCCGGCGATAAAGGTGAGGGGTATGAAAATGGCGGCAAAGATGGTGAGCACTTTCATGATATCATTCATCTTGTTTGCCACAACCGAGTTGTAGATATTCAACTGGTCGGTTAAAAGATCCCTGTATGTGTCAATGGCTTCTGTGGCGTGGACAACAAGGTCTTCCATGTCTTTTAGGAATGGGAGTGTTTTTTCATGGATCAGGTCGCTTTCGAGTCTTGCCATCTGGAAGACGGCCTCTCTGGCCGGGCGTATGGATTTTCTCAGATAACTGGTCTCCCTTTTGAACAGGCTTATTGTTTCCATCACATCAGGATTATGGCCCTGAAGTACCGTTTCTTCGAGGTCTTCAATCTTTTCCCCTAAATGTTCGATTATGGAAATATAATTTTCCACCACTGTGTCCATAAGAACATAGGCCAGGTAATCGGTTTTGCATCCCCTTATGCGGGATGCATGCCGCCTGATTCTTTCTCTGACAGGATCAAATACATCCCCGGGCCGCTCCTGAAACGTCAGCACAAATGTTTCTGCCAGCACAATACTCAGCTGCTCATTGACAATCTTTTGCGTGTCTCTGTCGAAGCGGATCATTTTCAGAACAATGAAGATATAGGACCCGTAATCATCTATTTTAGGCCGCTGGCCGGTATTGAGGATATCTTCCGTCACCAGGGGGTGCAGATCAAATGCCTGGCCGATGTTGCCGATGGCCGCCACATCGTGCAGGCCGTTGATATTGATCCAGGTTACCGACCGGGTCTGTTTGTAAAACGCCCCGTCTGTTATGTTCCCAAGTTCTTTTTCGGTAAGGGTGTTTTCATCATAGTCAATCAGGCGCATGTTTACGGTATCGACTTTTTGGGTCCCTACAAATATGAGGGCACCCGGACTCTGGCCTTTTACCTTTTCTCTGTTTTTTAAAAACCGTGCCATTTTGTCCTTCCGCAGCATTTTTGAAAACTTGGTCGTTGATTTATTGTTTCATTAATTACCCCAAAATAAAAGAAGATTTCTTATGGCCAGATTACCTGTTGTTGCATATGAAAAAGCGGACAAAAAAATCAGGGGTATCTATGATGCCATCCAGTCAAAATTCGGAATGGTTCCCAGCATCTTCAAGAAAATGGTCAACATTTCCTTGGTGTTGGAGGGATACCTGAAGCTTGATGAAATTATTGCCGCCGGCACCGGAAATATGATTATGCCGTCTGGGGCAAACCATTTGTCAATGGCAAGCGTATGGGGTATAAAATAGCTATGTATGGCACACAAATGGTACATAGACTGTGAATACAGATAATATGGTTTTGAGAACAGAGGTAATTCCCACCCTGCATGAATGGCTCAGGGAAAATCTTGATAAACTGGATGCACTGGTGTTTGACATTGACGGCGTATTGCTCGTAAATGGCGGACCTGCACCGGGCAGCCATGCTGTGCTTTCTATGCTGCGCAGAAACCAGGTGCCTTTTTTTCTGCTCACAAATGACGGGGATCATTCCACCGAAGAAAAAGCACAAATTCTCAATGCCGCAGATCTGCAGATTCATTATACGGAGATTATTTCCTGTGGTGACGGTCTGGTGACCCTGCATGCTGAGAAACATTTTTCTTTGGAACCGTTTTTTATCATGGGCAACTTAGGCAATCCGTGTTTTGCCCAAAAGATCGGACTGCATACCACCCGGGATCTGTCACAGATCCATCTCTGCCAGGGTATTATTGTGGGAGAGAAGGGGTATGACTGGGAAATCACCATCAATGCGGTTGTCAATTTTTTTATCCAAAAACCCGATGCCCTGCTGATTGTTCCCAATCCAGATGAGTATTATCCCGGGAAATCCCCGGAGCATATCTGCATCGGGGCAGGGGGTGTAGCCCGGTTTATTGTCCGGGTGCTCAAAACATACGGGATCAGTATGTCCCCCATTTATCTCGGAAAGCCCTTTGCACCGATATTCCAAAAAACTCATGCCCAGCTGGAAGCTTTGTACGGCAGGCCTGTTCTTCGCAATCGGGTCCTCATGACAGGGGATTTTATCCGCTCGGATGTCCAGGGGGCCCTGGATTTCGGGTATTGTTCCGCCCTGGTGCTCACCGGTGTTACCACCCTGGATATGCTGGAAAGGTCCGAGGTCAGGCCTGACCTGGTGTTTGAAAGACTGGGCTGTCCAATCGCACAACAGGCAGGATGATATCTGTGTCGTTTTTAGATTACATGTAAAAAGACAGTAATTACATTTTTGTTTTTCATTTTATTACAATTGTGTAAATATGAAAATTTACTTCAAAAACTTTTCATAAAGTATATATTCTTTATTTTCAAATAGTTATAACATGAAGTACAATATTTTTCATTCCATGGCACTGGTTTTGCTCTTATGACACATGTCACACCAGATTGTGTAACGACAAAACCAACACTGGAGGAAAAATGAAAAAAATTCTGGCAGTCATCAAGCCGTTCAAGGTGGACCAGGTCAAAGAGGCCCTGGCCAAAGTGCAGGTTAATGGCATGACCATCACCGAAGTCAAGGGATTCGGCCGGCAGAAAGGTCACAAAGAGGTGTACCGGGGGGCTGAATATGTCACCGATTTTGTCCCAAAGGTGGAAATTGCCATTGCGGTGAATGACGACAAGGTGGATGAGGTGGTCAACACCATCATCGCCACGGCCAATACCGGAAAAATCGGTGACGGCAAGATTTTTGTGCAGTCCATTGAAGAAGTGATCCGCATCAGGACCGGTGAGACCGGCCCTGATGCCATTTAATCTGACATTTTTGTCACATCTGACCATACTAAGGAGAAAATAAAATGAACATATTGGCTGGTATCATCATCTTTTTGTTTTGTTCTGTTTCAGCTGTCGGAGCTGCCGGTTCCGATATCCCCACCCCACTGACCAACAAAGCGGCCATTGCCCTTGTGCAGTCCCATGCCGACTATGTCTGGACCCTTGTGGCTGCAGCCCTGGTTTTTTTTATGCAGGCAGGGTTTGCCATGGTGGAGGCCGGGTTTACCCGGGCCAAGAATGCCGTGAATATCATGATGAAGAATCTCATGGATTTTTCCATGGGCTCGCTCTGCTTCTGGGCCATCGGGTTCGGTCTGATGTTTGGGGTGTCCGGCACCGGTTTTTTCGGCACCAGCGGTTTCTTTTTAAGTGATTTTCAGGTGGGCGGAGATCCCTGGGTTCTGGCCTTTTGGATGTTTCAGGTGGTGTTTGCCGCAACCGCCGCCACAATTGTATCCGGTGCCATGGCTGAGAGAACCAAGTTCAGCGGGTATCTAATATATACTGCAGTTGTGACCGGGCTGATCTATCCGGTTTTCGGATCATGGGCCTGGGGCAGTCTTTTCAACGGTTCCGGCTGGCTGGAAGGTCTGGGCTTCATTGATTTTGCCGGTTCCACCGTGGTCCATTCCGTGGGGGGCTGGGCAGCCCTGGCCGGTGCCCTGGTTCTGGGACCCCGCCTGGGCAAATATGATGCTGCCGGCAAGGTTCGGCCCATCCTGGGCCACAACATTCCCCTGGCAGCCCTGGGGGTGTTTATTCTCTGGCTGGGCTGGTTCGGGTTCAATCCCGGGTCCACCACTGCTGCAGGCAGGGATATTGCCATGATTTTTGTGAACACCAACCTGGCTGCAGCTGCCGGAGCTGTCCTGGCCATGGTCGTTTCCTGGGTGAAATTCGGTAAACCCGAAGTCAGCATGAGCCTGAACGGTGCCCTGGCCGGCCTGGTGGGCATCACTGCAGGGTGTGCCAATGTCACCCCGGCAAGTGCAGTGATCATCGGGGCCCTGGCAGGGGTGATTGTGGTGTTTTCCGTGCTGTTTTTTGACAGGATCCGTATTGATGACCCTGTGGGTGCCATATCTGTCCATGGGGTGTGCGGCGCCTGGGGCACCCTGGCAGCCGGGTTGTTCAACATCGGCGGCACGAGCCTGGCGATCATAGGGGTCCAGGCTATCGGCATTGCCGCATGTTTTTTATGGACCTTTCCTGCTGCCTGGGCCATGTTCAAACTCATTGATGTATCCATCGGCCTGCGGGTTTCCAAAGAAGAGGAACTGGAGGGACTGGATGCTGTGGAACACGGCGGCAACGCCTATCCTGATTTTACCACCATCAACCACGGCAGCATGGGATACGCCGGCGGTTC